>CAYLMV010000092.1:0-14808 GCA_964384415.1 uncultured Chitinophagaceae bacterium
ATCCGAGCATCGTGATATTGTAGAAACGCGTAATCAGGATCCTGTCGATAGTGATCAAAAAGGTATAGGCGATGCCGATAACGATCAACGGAAGCCCTATCTTGATAACGTGAAGGTAGGCCGGAATATTGATGCGGAATGAGAAATGATGATACTTCTTGATGTACGTAAAAAGAATGGCCGCCAGCGGGACGGCGCAGATGGAAACAAACTGTCCCCATATGTTGAAAAAGAAAACTAACACCAGCGTCAGCAGAAAGAGAGCGAGAGAGAAGAAGCCCATGACAGCCGAAGCGATGCGGAACCGGCTGTGGGCATAAAGGTACATGATATCATACTCGTATACCGCGTTGAACACGACTCCTGCCGATGCCATTACCACCGCAAAAAGCGCAAGGCCCTTGAGAAAGATGAAGGAATAGACGATAAACAATGCAGCGATGAAGCTCGTTGTTGAGAGCAATCCGGTGAAGCCGGCATCGTTCAGCTCTTCTACATATTCTTCCTTTCCCATTCCAAGATTTAAAGGGATCTCGCGGCTGATGCCGCTCGATACTCCCATGTTCGAAAGGGGACCGTACTTGCTTACCAAGTCAATCAGGTTGTAGAATCCAAAGTTCGTCGGTCCGAGGATCCTGGCCGAGACTATCCCGACAAGGAACTTTGAGACCAAACGCATCACGTTCGAAACGAGAACGTAAACTCCTGATTGGAGGATTTTCTTAAACAAGGCTCATTACAATATTATTCCGAAAAAGTATTGTGAAAAGACAGGCACCGCGACCCCGGAGCATCGGGGGGATCTCGGCGCATTTTAGAATCGTGATGACGTTCTTCTGCTCGATACCGTCTGCCGAGGAACACGGACGAACGGATACACCCAGTCTGTCAGTCATACCGGCAAATCAGTACATCTTCACGTGTGAGGCAAAAAGGGAGATTCGCAGGTTGAGGTAAAACATATACTTCATACCCGCCGTTTGAATACTTTTCGAACACCTTTCGAACAAACTCGTCGTCGATGAGCGAATAATAATCGGGGTCGGATTTCATTCGCGAGACGTATTCAATATGGTCCTGATAGTGTGGAATCTTATCGACGGTCGTCTTCCTGTACTCTGCTTCAAAAACACGGCCCGAAGAAGACGAGAGGAATCTTCCCTTCTTGCTGATATTGGGCAAATCACCGAGCAACAGTCTGCCGTTGGGGTTGAGAAGTTTGACGGCAGCCTCGACGACTGCAAGCGGCTCATCAGCATAATGCAGGACGGAATAGAGGATCACTCTATCGAAACTCTTGAGCTGACCCCCGTCAAAATCTTTCGGAAACAAGCCCCTCAATAGGCGAATATCTTCATGCTTGCCCGTTATGAGTTCGCGCTCGACGGCGTCGATCACCTCGGGTATATCGACGAGAGTCACAGACGCGTGTTGGCGTGCAGCATACTTCAACAGGGACTCAACGACAAATCCAAATCCGCAGCCGATATCGAGAAAGCTCTGTTTCTCCTGCATGTCGATCTTTTGAATGATATCGCCGACGATAGCTTCTTCTTTCCCTGCGTCGAACGCATATCTCCCCGCAACGGTGGTTTTATCTTTTGTCTCGAGAGCAATTTTAGCAAAATATTCTCTGCTCTTTTCTTGAATGGTCTTCATCGACTTCTTGATCCCATATTAGAGAGCGCTGCGAATAAGGCTGCAGATGCGCTCCATCTCACTGCGGCCTATCCCCTGATGGACTGGAATCCATACGCATCGTTTGAACTGAGGGCGAAGCAAATTGCGATTGACATCGAAATGATACAGGTCGGTCCAAATCCCGGAGGCCATCAATTTTTCTTTGATTCTGGCAAGGACATCTTCCTTCGCCACCAATGGCAGGACGTACGGGACGACATCCCTTTCAAGGTTCTGAAAGAAATCATACTCCCGAAACGTCTCAAGAGCCAGGTGGTAATTCTCCTGACGCCTCTTCATGGCGCCCGATCTCATGTCTCTCCGGGCAAGATTAAGCGACATTTTCGATATCCTTTTCGCCGAATCGATTTTGCCGTACGCCATCTCCTGAATCCTGTTAAAGAACGGATGTTCCCCCATGTCCGTGAGAATCCTTGAAACATGCGCTAGGCTGCTGACCAGATAGTCATGATCGCGTGAAACGGCAGCCTGCGCAAACGCGCGCAGTTCCTCATTTGCGGAGGCCAGCGCTCCTCCCTGAACGGAAGGAAACATCTTTGAGAGCGAGAAGATCGCCGCGAGCCCGAACGTCCCCACTTTTCGGCCTTTGTAGTACGATTCATAGACATTGACGCAGTTTTCCATGACAAACCACTTTTTGTCGCGTGCAACGCTCAGAATCTCATCCATGTCCTGAGGAAATCCGTACTGATGGTAAACGATAATCCCTTTGGTGTTGCTCGACGGCGCCAGAGCCGGGAAGCAGACCTTGTGCATCACCTGATACACGCTCGTGCAAAGCCATTGCGAGATGATCACTTCGGTGTTCTTGTTGGCGATCTCCCCTTTGGCTTTCAGAAAGTCGAGGATGATCCTGAGCGCTGCCCGCGCGGTGCCGGTGTAGATCACCCCTTCATATTTTTCCTCCAGCAGCGGAGCATTCTGGGGAAAGAATCCCGATGCCAGATCAAGCACCGAGTAGGATTTGTTCTCCTTGACCCTGAATCTCATTGTGAGGCTCCGACGGACGCACCATCCACGAAGTTCTTCAAGAGTATTTCAATATTTGCATTCAAGTCCTCGCTCAACCGTTTTTTGCTGAAGTACTTGATGCCCCTGTATAACGGTTTTGTTCCGCCCCCCAATCCCCTTTTGAAAAAGGAAATGCTGAGGTCCTTCTTGGATGGGTGATCGAACACCTGTTCTCCGAAATGCTGCCATCCGACCTCCAGCGCCTCATAGCTCCTTCCCTTGTAGTACTCCACAGCGGCCCAAAGAATTGCATGTTCCAGGGGAAGTTCGGTATGGAAGTCCGGGTCGTCAGACGAGGAACCATAGTAGACGGAGCCCTTATGATGGAAGAAATAACTGAAAGCGACGTACTCCTGATCATGTTTCAGGCAGATCAGGGATGCTTGGTCATTCTTCAGCATTTCGTATTGGATGTGGAATGTCTTGAGGTCGCGCGTCACCCGCCCCGCGGCCTTGTGGTGCAACAGCCGGTACTTTTCGTGGATCTCGAAGGTGCAATTCGCGTGATCGCAGATTTCAATCGTTAACATTTTCGACGTCTTATTAATGATCGCCTGAAAACTTTTCCTCAGATTCTTCCAAAGCTGTTCGGGGCTGCTTTTCAGGTCGATGATCGCCGTGGCAATACTGGTGTCGAGATATCCGTACTCGGTCAGATAGTTGTAGCCAAAATCTTCTGCCAGGGGATCCAGGACAAAAAGGATCTTTTCGATCTGATGGTCGATGCCCAGCCGGTCGATTTCAGCGAAGACAGTCCGCTCAATCTTCTTTCTGAAACTGTCGTCGATGTTCAGGGAGATCAACGGCGATCGAAGGTACCCTCCACCCGACGAGAACTGCAGGATATCCATGGCCTTCTCGAGAAACAACGGTGCGATACTGACGGGGCGGTTGTTTTCCACGACTGCAAACGAGAGGTCTTTGACGAATTTCTCCGCCGCGTAGATCTTTTGATACTCGATAAATTTCGGTAGATAATTCCACGAGACGTTTTCGTTCTCCTCCAGGAATCGCCGGTAGAGTCCCTCAAACGCCGGATCAGAGCAGTAGACCAATTGCATTCTTCAATCCTCGTTCAATTAAGTCGTTTGAACCCCGAATGGCACACCGGTCCTTTTAAGTACTTTTGAGGATTTCCATCCGTCAGCGCCTTCTTAATAAAGAGCATCGCATCATCGGCGGCCTTTAAGTATTCTGCCACGTGATGTTTCTTATGTGCGAACGAAGAATAGAAGGCGGTGGTCGCCAGGAACCCCCTCTCGAGCATTGATTGAGTGAAGAGAGTTTTCAAAACGAGGGAATGCTCTCCCTGGAACGCAAAGTGCGCGAGAGGCTCAATGCCGTCGATTGCAACATTGAGGTCATGCTTCTTGGCCAGCCGAGTCCATCCATCCTTCACCAATTTGCCGGTCGAAATCAAGTGTTTGGGCACGTCGTGTTTCAACATTTTACGGATCGTAGCGATCGCCGCCACCGGTCCAATTCGTTCGGTCCAGTATGTGCTGCTGATAAAGCTCGATTGAGCGGCATCCATCACATCCGCCTTCCCGATGATCGCTGCCATCGGATAGCCGTTGCTCATCCCTTTCGCAAACACCGCAAGGTCGGGCTTGAGGCCGAGCTTCAGGTGGGCGCCGCCGACATTCAATCGCCATCCAGACGAGACTTCATCGACCATGAGAATGATGTTCTCTTGTTTCGTTACGCTCCCGATCATTTCTATAAATTCTTTTTGCGGATAAATGTTTCTCACCGGTTCCACTATGACGGCGGCTATTTGTCCGCGGTATTTCTTGATGAGATCGGCGAATTGGCGCGTGTCATTGTACTGGAACGGGAAGGCGGACCCCCGCAAACCACGGGGCACGCCGACCGGGCTCAAACCGGGAATAAGGTGTCCATCGAGCGCCTTCTCTTCGGCAAGATTCGCAGCGAGGTACCAGTCGCTCCAGCCGTGATACCCACAGAAAAGCACGATATCCTTCTGAGCTTTTGCCCTGGCAATTCGCACGGCAACCGCCATCGCCTCGCCGCCGCACCTCGCATACCTCGTCATTTGAGCCCATGGGTGCAAACTTAAGAGTAATTCCGCGAGCTCGACCTCCTCGGGAGAATTAAGGGTGTTCATGCTTCCCTTGTCAATCGCCTTCTTCACTGCGTTGTTTACATCCTTGTCGGCATAGCCGAGCGTGCATGCGCCTATGCCCATATAGCTCATGTCGATATATTTCTTTCCGTCGAGGTCCCAGACTTCGCAGCCTTTGGCACGGTCGAAGTACGCCGGCCAGAGATCCGGCAGAAACATCTCCGGCCTCTTTGAGAGCAGCTGCGTTCCTCCAGGAATCATCCCCTTTGCTTTCTCGTACAGCCGTTGTGATTTTCCCATTATCGTAACCTTTTGTATTGAATGATCCGGTTCGTCGCCGCTATTTGTTTTTGTCTTTTTTCAACGAAGAGAGATACCCCTCGTTTCTTTGAATATGCGTATTGATCTCCAACAGGCTTTTTTCATTTTTGACCAGGTTCATAACCGCATGGAGGCTGACAAACGTTCCGACCTTCTCGAGCTGATCGTAGATCAAAGAAATCAGCTTGTAGTCCTCCGGGTTGTCCAGTGTAAGCCTCACACTTTCTAAGTTCTCATCATTTTCAAGATTCCCGATTTTGAATTGGGTGTTATGGTTCCTGATATATGGAGTCACGTGTTCGCGTTCGGAAGCCAGACGGGCAATGCGCCAGGATTCCTCCAGAGATGCAAAGGTGAAGACTTCTGTGTCCATGCCGTCGGGAAACGTGGGAGGGTTGGAATTTGACACGTAGTCATACCCTCCCTCAAAAAACATGGCAAGAACTTTGTCGACCACCGTCGGATCGATCAGCGGGCAATCGCCCGTTATGCGAACGACGGTATCCGCGTTAGCCCATTTCGCCGTCCGATAAAACCGGTCCAGCACATCTTGGAGATTGCCTCTGAAAACTTCAATCGATTCCGCGTGAGCCCATTCGGCCAGCGGATCGTCCGATGCATCGACGCTGGTTGCCAGAATTCTACGGTCAAGCTTCCGGCAGTATGAAAGCTGGTGAAATACCTGACCGATGACATTCCGCTTCCCGAGAGGCATGAGGACCTTTCCCGGAAGCCGGGTAGAACTCATGCGCGCCTGCACGATTGCCACGTTGTTCATAATTTCCAGTTCACTGGATTCAGAAGCTCGGTCTCCTGAACTCTGATCGCATCGATCTGGCCAAGGAGCGTCGAGTCGAAATCTTTCCGCGCGACGTCGAGATTCATGTTGAGCTGCTCCAATGTTTCAACCCCAAAGAGAACTCCGTCGATCATCGGTTGTTGGAGCGCGTAGTGAAGCGCCAGATCCTGGATTTCCACATTGCTCTCTTTTGCCAACGAATGAATTTTCTGAAGGTACGTTTTCAGAGGGGCGAGACGATCGGGGATATCGTCGGGATGCTTGAAGAACAGTCCCTGCAGAAATACGGACCGGGTGTGGAGCAGCTTTCCCGCACGTTTCGCCCGTTCCATGAGGCCGCCGCGCTGAGAAAAATTATCCAGGAGGTTGAAGGGAAATTGGATCACGTCGATCTCGTTCGACTCCAGAACGCGCGCGAATTCATCCGTCGTATACACCGAAACTCCGATCCTGTCAATCAATCCGCGGTTCTTGAACGCCACGAGTTCGCGAAGAGATTCCGGGTATTGCAAAAGATCGCCGAACCGATGGAACATGAGACAATAGATGGTCTCCAATCCAAGTCTCCGGATCGAATTCTTGATCCCGGACTCCAAGGAGGCGAATCGTTCATCAATGCGAAATTTAGTTATGACCCTGAATTTTCTTCCTTTTGCATGGAATGCGCCGAGAAGTTCGGCAGCGGTACCGTACCCATCCGCCGTGTCTGCTGTTCTAACGCCCTGTTCGAACGCCTCTGCGAGGATGTTCAGACCCTGGCCCTCGGAGGGTTGTCCGGTCGTATTGTTGATGCCGTATGGCATGCCTAGTTGAACGGTCCCGAGGATCAGCTTCGAAATCTGGCGGCTCGCAATAGTCGATGCGGCGGATTCCTCAGCCACTACACGATTTCCCATGACACCGGTGTGCCTTTCTTCACGTCTTTCTTGACTGCTCTTCCAAGAACAACTTCGTAGAACTTGGGGGGCAGGCCGAGACCGGGACGGACTATCCGAAGGTTGTCCGGGGTAAAAATCTCGCCCGCTTTCATGTTCTTGCCCACATACAGTGATCGACGCCACTGAAGCGATTGTTTCTCCTTCTCAGTGGGTCCGTACGTGATCGCACCCAGAGAGTGCCATGCCCGTTCGGTTTCAACGACAAGCGATCTTAATTCTTCAGGCTCAAGCGAAAATGCCGAATCGACTCCGCCGTCAGCTCTTTTCAGCGTAAAGTGTTTTTCAATCACCCGAGCTCCGAGAGCAACCGCCGCTACCGACACGCCCGTGCCCATGGTATGATCGGAGAGGCCTACGGGACAGTCGAAAAGCTGCTGCATGTGCGGAATTGTCATGATATTAGTGTTTTCAGGAGTCGCAGGATACGTGCTAGTGCATTTCAGAAGCACGAGGTCTTTGACTCCTCCGCGGCGCAAAATCTCGACCGACTCTGCAAGTTCCGAAATGCTGGCCATTCCGGTGGACATGATCACGGGCTTTCCGGTCGACGCAACTTTCTTGAGAAGGGGGTGATGGATGTTTTCGAACGAGGCGATCTTGTAGACGGGAACATCCAGAGTCTCGAGAAAATCCACGGCCGACTCGTCGAAAGGAGTACTGAAGCAGTCGAGGCCGAGATCATGGCAGCGTTTGAAGATTGGAGCGTGCCAATCCCAAGGCGTATATGCTTCCTTGTAGAGTGAATGAAGTGATCGGCCTTTCCATAGACTCGCCGCATCGCCGATGACAAAATCTCCTTCTTCGACATCAAGCGTGATTGTGTCCGCTGTGTACGTCTGCAGCTTCAACGCCTGCACGCCTGCGGTTGCCGCCGCATCGACTATCGCCAACGCTCTCTCCAGCGACTGATTATGATTGCCGGACATCTCCGCGATGACATAGGGACGATGCATCGCACCGATCGTGTGTCTGCCTATCGTGATATCTTTAATTTCTTTCATGGCGGTTCACAGCGTTAAGTTATATGTACATCTCATCGAAGAAACGATAGAAGCGTTTCCCGATCGCCTTCCGGCTGTCGAAGGGATCGATGGGATCCCCTTTTTGCTGTTGCATAGACCACAATAAGTCCCTGAAACCGACCGCGTCCCGGAATCCGACGGTGCTTGAAAAGCGGGGGTTTATTTCGAACATCCGGGGACCGTTCTTTGTCAGCCGGAGCTGAACATTGACAGCGCCTTCAAGACCCAGGGCTTCTGCAATGCGTTTGCAGTAGTCCTCGACCGGAGCGCTTTCAATGACGGTCGCACTCCCCGTGAGCCCTCCGAAAAGTTTCCGTTTCAGGACGATCACCCGCACGATATCTGCACCGCGAGCCCGGAAGACGCCGCACGTATATTCTTCGGAATCCGGCAGAAGAAGCTGCTGGAGCACTGAACCTTTTTCCCGTTCAGAAAAGAATCGGTACTCCTCTTCATTTTGCAGCACGTGCAGCCCTTTGGATCCGGACCCATGCCTTCTTTTGAGAATGCAGGGATATGCCGGCGGAATCTTGTCGGCTGTTTGCGTCCACGGCAGCGGAATCCCCTTCGACTCAAGAAACTTATTACACACAAACTTATCAAAACAGACATCGACATGAGGGCCTCTCGCGACAATGAGCTCCGAGCGAAGGCCGGCATCCACCTGCTCGGACTTCTTCAATGCCTGGATTTCATATTCATTAATCGGGATAACAAAATCGATTTCGTGCCGGCGTGACAGCTCAACGATTCTTGACACATACGATGGATCGCCGGCCTGAGGAACAATTTCGAATTTGTCGACTCTATACCGGCCGGCATGGTCATCGTAGAGGTCGGTGCCGAGAATAAATCCCCCCTCATCCAGCCGCCGCAGGATCCTGACAACTGCTTGACCGATATCGCCTCCTACCGCCGTCACCAAATACTTCATCGTATTCTCGTTAGAACTGCTTTTAGGTATCGGAGATCCGGATCGAAGTGCTCCACCTGGCCGATCAGGCCGGCGACAGGATATTTTTCCGAATGGAGGTCTATTTCAATGTCATCGTCGCTAATTCCGACGCTGGCCCATTCTGCCTGGCCGCCATGCTTTCGCGATTGTCCGACGGATCCCGGGTTAAGAACGTATCTGTCGTCTTTCTCAAAAACAAACTGATAGTGGCTGTGGCCCAGGACAAACAGATCACAATCACCAGTGAAGAGTGCCGCTTTTATGTTTTCGTCGCTATCCGGATAAACATATTCTGCCCCAGCAATCGGAGCCTCATGGCAGACTGTGATTTGTTTTCCACCGACCATGAATTCCGCCCGTTCCTTCAGCGACGACATCCATAGCGCATCGAGAGGGTCAATCGCCGCCATACTGCGATTCAATCCGCTCCCGTACTTCCCGTCATAGGATGGCTCGGCGGTCTGGCCCTCGAGGCGCCGCAACAATTCCCGGTCATGATTCCCGAGGACGGCGAAGTCAAAAACCTCATGTACTTTCGCAAGCACCCGCGCGCCATCATAGTAATATCCTACGGCATCGCCGCAGAATACTTTCACATCGCATTCGAGGAATTTCGGACTATTGAGAACGGTGTTGAATGCATCCCAATTCCCGTGGATATCAGAAAGAAACGCGATTCGCATTATATTCCCGTTGCATGTCTTCCAGCGCGAGGCGAAAACTCCGTGGGCCCGGCAGTTGGCGCGATACCTCCACCAATTGGTCGGGAGCCTCCGCGCCGTTGGAAAAGTGAGGATCTGCGCCGCCAAGAAATGTCGAGCAAATTTGGGTGGCCATCTCAGCTATGGTGATCGGTTCCGGGCCGCCATAGTAGTGCAGCCCGCCGATGCTCTCCTCAGAGATTGTCCGTATCGCACGCGCCGCATCTCTCACGTAGATATAATTCCGCCGACCGTTCCCTTTCCCCGTGATGGTCGGCACGGTCCCGTTCAACGCCGCGTCGCGAATGGCGGTATTCAAGCGCAAATGCGCCGGGCCGTAAGCGCCGATAATGCCGGCCAGCCGAACCACCACGGCCGGGACCCCGAGGCTCTCCAGTATTTGTTCACCCAGCCATTTCGATAATCCGTATGGCTGTGATGGATTGATGGGACTCGAAGCGCCCAGACTCGTATCGCCGGACGGGTGTACGGCAACCGAGGAGATGAATATTACTTTCGCGTTTTTCTCCCGTGCGAGCTCCGCTATTTTCAGAGTGCCAAGGACATTGGCCTCGAAGAGTTTCCTGTCAAATGTCGGAGTAAAATTCACAACGCTGGCAAGGTGGATGATCCAATCGACTTCTGGGATCAAATCACCCAAGTGTTTCAGGGTCACGGATCCTAAATCGACGGCGATATGCCGCTCGTCCGAGCCCGATCGCAGGTCGAGAGAGATGACTTCATGTCCGGCGTGTTCCAATTCCGTGTTGACATGCCGTCCAAGGAATCCATTGCCCCCGGTGACCACGTACTTCATACGGCATCCCCGTTCAGAGCGCCGCTGAGAATTCCATGTATCAGAGAATCACAGAACTCCTGCTTTATGAAAACATGTTGGAGCAATCTGCCTTCTCGTACAAACCCTGCGGATTCAAGCGCTTGAATATGCAGATCCCGGAATGCGTAGGTTTCGGTAAACAGCCTGTTGAGGTGAAGTTCATGAAAAGCAATTTCTTTTACAAGGGTAAGAAATTTCGAAAACGCCTCAACGTACCGATTCTGATGGTCCGAAATTTTTGTATCGACCAGAAACGAGATCTCAGCTCTGCGGTGATCCCATTCAAGATTCGTCAATCCGCCGTACCCGATCGCTTGATCGTCCTTCAAAAAGCTAAACAGCACCTGCCGGGGCTGGTGCTGTTTAAATGTGGGGGCAATTTCCTTTGCATAGTAGCGCTCCTGCTGCGCTACCGTGAGAAGCCGGTTCTGGCGCAGCACGTCTATCTGCGCATTTCGCCATCTCCTGATAGGATGGATATCTTTTTTTCGCAACGGCACCAATTCGTAGCCATCAAGCGTAAAACGCTTTGTGTGCAGGATTACGTACGAATTCACAGATCAGTTTCCTTTAATGGATGCACTCTTGATCGACCCGACAATGTACTGTAAATCTTCCGGCGCCAAACCGGGATAACAGGGAATCGAGACTTCCTCTCTATAAATACGCTCTGCCGACGGGAAATCTCCTTCCTTAAACCCAAATTGTTTGCGGTAGAACGGCTGCAGGTGTACGGGGATATAATGAACCTGACAAAAGATACCGCTTTCCCGAAGGCGGCCGAAGAACTCGGCTTTCGCAATTCTCAATTGCGGAAAGGGAATGCGCAATGGGTAGAGATGATACGCGTGCAGTGCATTGCGGGCGACGCGGGGGACCACAAAACGATCATCGCCGCTCAAAAGCGTATCGTATTGAGCGGCAATCTTCCGGCGGTCGGTCACGAACTGGGGGAGTTTTTGCAGCTGTGTCAAACCGAGCGCGCACTGGAAATCCGTGAGCCGGTAGTTGTACCCGACCGAGTGCATTTCGTAGTACCACGGACCGTCGTTCTTTTCCATCAGCGCGGGGTCCTTCGTCATTCCATGCGTCCGAAAGGTTTTCACCGCATCATCGACATCCTTCCTGTTCGTCAGCACCGCCCCCCCTTCGCCCGTGGTGATATGTTTGACGGGATGAAAACTTAAACAGACCGCATCAGCATACCGGGCGGCGTAGCCTTTATCACCTTCGTAGAGCGCGCCAAGAGCGTGGCAGCTGTCGGCGACCAGTTGAAAATTGTTCTGGTCGGCCAGTTCACGCAATGCCTTCCAATCGCAAGGATGCCCTGCAAAATCTACAGCGACCACCGCTTTGACCCGCCTGCCCTTTTGCTCGAGCGCCGTGATCCTGGTCTGCAGTTTTTCCGGGCTTAACGTATACGAGAACTCATCGACATCAACAAAATCAACATCGGCTCCGACATAGATGGCGCAGTTGGCGCTTGCTAGAAACGTGAGCGGTGTCGTAATGATGAGATCACCTTTTTTCCAGCCAAGAGCCATCGCGATGAGATGGAGAGCGGCCGTGCCGTTCGAGACCACCGAACCATATCTGGCGTTAAATTCCCTGCAGAGCGCATCTTCGAATTCCTTCACCTTCGGACCTTGCGTGAGCCAATCGCTCTTCAGCGTTTGAACAACCGCCTCAATGTCCGCATCGTCGATGTGCTGCTTGCCGTATGAGTACGTCTTATGAGACATTGGCTTTTATCTGTTCTCGAAGTTCTTCGACGGTAAGAAAATGTTTGTTGGTTCCGCTGCTGTAGCGAAATCCGTATTCACAGAATGTCCCCGGGTTCTTATTGCTGGTCAGCCTAAACTTTTCCACATCCCACAAATAGGTCGACGGAAGGATGACGTAATACTTATCGAATTCAATTGTATTCAAAGAGTCAGTCTCCGTGATCATCTCTTCGTGCAGCTTTTCCCCCGGACGAATGCCGACGATCCTGATTTTCGATTCCGGGGCAATGGCCTTTGTCAGATCCAGGATCCTGTAGGATGGAATCTTCGGAACAAAAAGCTCCCCTCCCCACATATGTTCGAGACAGAAGAGGACAAAATCGACGCCTTGCTGGAGAGTGATATTGAAGCGGGTCATCCGCTCATCGGTAATCGGAAAAACTCCTTCCGACCGCATTTTCATGAAGAAGGGAATTACCGAACCCCGGCTCCCCAACACGTTGCCGTACCGGACGACGGAGAACTTGATGTCTTTGCTTCCTTTATAATTGTTTGCGGCAACGAAGAGCTTGTCGGACGTGAGCTTTGTCGCGCCGTACAAATTAATGGGCGCTGCCGCTTTGTCTGTGCTCAACGCGATGACCTTCTTGACTCCGGAGTGAAGGGAGGCGTCAATCACATTTTGTCCGCCGAGCACGTTTGTTTTCACGGCTTCGAACGGGTTATACTCGGCCGCCGGAACCTGTTTGAGCGCCGCCGCATGGACAACGACATCCACCCCTTCCATCGCTGTGTTCAGGCGGGGCAGGTCCCGGACGTCACCGATGAAATACCGCATCGCCGCCTCGTTCGACTTGAACGGTTCCATATTCTGCCTTTCAAATTGCTTCAGCTCGTCCCGGCTATAGACGATGACTTTCCGGAGCTTGTATTTCTGGAACAGCGAGGAAATGAATTTCTTCCCGAATGAACCGGTCCCGCCTGTCACCAAGATCGTCTTGTCATTTAGCATGTCGTCTCATCCTGCCGTGATTGTTTCAAGTGGAGAATCCATTGTTAATTGGGTTAAGTGCCAGCGAGCCACTGATGCAAGAGAACTCACGACACTGAAGAGGATATATTGCCGCAAAAAGTCGATCCGAAATGTTGCCTTTCTTTCTCCAATGATTTTCGTCCATGACCTCAGCCATGCCTGGGGGCGTCGCCGTTTTGTTGGATTGCTTATGCAGGGGTGGGCACAGATCACAGGGACACTATCGTCCTTGCGTGTTTTAGGGAACACTGTGGATTACATACACTCACGCACTCGGGGCGCCGTGAGAAATGCCTCCGAGAAAAACACGAACGGCTTTCATCTCATTGGCATAGGCATGCCGGACATACACAAAGCCGATTCCTGCCATCGCCGAGAGAAAGAAGGAGATGGTCACAATCAATCGCCGCTCGGGCTTTTCTTTTTTTGCGGCCGGCCTCCCTGCATCCATGATGTTGACGATTGGGATGTTTTTTATCTCTTCAATTCGCGTAAGCTCGTACTGCCGTTTTAATTCCGTATACAACGTTGAGTTTATCTGAACCTGCCTCGCGTAGCGCCCCTCTTCCAGCAGCAGCTGAGGAGAATCGGCAATCCTTCTATTGTTTTCGCGAAAATCCTTTAACTCGTTTTCCGATTTTCCCAGATCGCCTTCCACATCTCTCAGTCTCCCCTCAATCCATTTTCGCTGTTCGGTTGCATTCGTCGTTCGTTTTGTTCTCATGAACAGATCCAGCTCATGGGCGATTGCATTGACGATATCCGCGGAGAGCTGCGGCTCCTTCGTCAAGAGCGATATAGAAAGAACATTTGTTTTGATATCAAGAGACACATCGACTTCTTCGCGCAGGACCAGCAGCATGGTCTCGTAAGCGACCCGGGGATCTTTCGCGTCGATATCCCAAATCTGGAGAAGGTTGGCCGAATCTGGGAACAACCTGGTCTTGTACTTTTGAAAGATCACGTTCTTCAGCACCGCCTCGCTCTTCACGATGGTCGGATAGAGCTTGGGGATGGAGATTTCCCCGCCGACATTTACCCCCGCCAGGGATGCAAGGTCGGTCAGGCCGCCCAAACCGGACAGTTTGCTCTGATCTGCTGCCGGCAGGATGACCACGGTCGACCTGTACCACAGGGGGAGCAAGAAACTGACGATGAGAGAGAGAACGGTTACCGCTCCGATGATCTCGGCGATGAGTTTTCGGGAAGCCCACAGAACGGAGAACAGCTGCTTGTAATCGAAGGGAGTTCTTCCTTTAGCGGTCTCTGACGGGGATTCGTTTTCCATTTTCTCGGTGTCTTAATGCTTCAATAACTGATTCGTTTGATCCCGCTTGAAGGAGCGAGTGCTTAATTCCGAAGTCCGCAGCATCAGAAAGTTTTGCGCGGAATCAGACTTGGATCGATGTTCACAAAGTCCGCCAAGTTGAACTCACTCCCTCGGCGTCTTCGAACTCTATTTTGTCACCTGCACGATGGCAATCGATATTGCTGCCAAGCTCGCCATCACCGTTGCCCAGGAAGAGAGAATCTGCAGAGTATTGTCCGGCTTTTCGATCTTCTTGGGCACGTACACCACGCTGCCTGGCAGGACATCGGGATCCGGGAAAGGCCACATGCGGGACTGCAATTTGGTGCCGCCCGGCAAGAACACGACAACTTTTCCTTCATCGGCTTCT
>CAYLMV010000093.1:0-14617 GCA_964384415.1 uncultured Chitinophagaceae bacterium
GCGCCGCTCGTCCCCTTCTCCGCCTGCTTCAACGTTGTAATCGAACGGGGTAAGCCGCGCGAAAAGAGGCCGATTTCCGTTCCCCAGGTATCTGCCGTTACTGCGGCAAGCGTTGCAAGATACATCGGGAACCATATATGTTTCCCCGGAAAAAAGTACCAGCAAAGAACGACAATGCCTGCGACACCTCCGTTTGCCGCTACCTGTCCTGCATCCCTTCGGTCAGATTTATCAAACATGAGCTGGAATTGAGATTTGCGGGCTTTGCCGTACTTCGAAAGAAAACTGGAGAGGAGAAAGAATGTCAGAATCGGAATTCCCCACTGCCACCCCCCGACGCCAAAAACAATTGTTGCGAGAAGAAAGGTCGCCGCGCTTCCGCTCAATGTCAGAAGACGAAAGCGATACGAAACGATAGCAACCGCACTGGCAAACACAATTCCAAGAAGGAACTGTCCGGCATCATGATGCGCCATAGGAACGAGGAAGTAGTGAAGAACGAAAGCTACGGAGAGCGGAATGGCCAGATTGTCGAGTCCCTTCGAGGAAATCGCTTCCCATACTGTCGCGAAAAGCGAGACGGCGAGGGAGATGAGGATAAGGCTGAGGGTAGGGTTGAGGTTGAGATTGAGAATGAGATTGAAGTTAAGATGAGAAGATGTTGCCAAAAATAGCTCGATGACGGCAAAGGTTATGACAAACATGGCCAGCGATCCTTCGACAGATTTTTTGTCACTTGTGAGGAAGAACGTGTGCGTGGCCTTCAGATTTTCACCGACGATTGCCGCGGCCGCATCGCTGAGGGCTAGGACAAGTATCGATATGGAGATTATCTGAGGCATGGATTCCCAGAACAGGAGGACGAGAATCAGAAACGACAACGGGTAGAATACTGTTCCGTACGACCGCCTGTTCGTGCCATGCATCCCCTTCAACAGACCGAAACGTATTGCAGCATAGTTGACAACAATGAAAACAGCCGCCAGCAGGATCGCGGGAATGCCGGAGCTAAAGACTTCCGGCGCGAAATAGATGAGAACCCCTGTCGCGATGTGAACAAGCTTCCGGGTAACCTCGGGAGACCAGCGCAATGCCTTTCGTATGAGTTCGGCGGCGACGACGAACGATCCGAGGCCAAGGAGAATGGAAAAAAAATAGATCCATTCGGAATTTGTCGGTGCGGAGAGAAGATGCATGGAGTTTTTGTTCAGTGTGCGCGGGGTGAACGCTGCATGATTACCTGATTTGCTGCGGAAAAGGTACGACTAGATAGAGATAAAGGCGTTCTGCTCAAACTCCGATACCCGCCGCGGCGCGCTGCATGATTTCGCAGAGCAGGACATCCATGACAAGTTTCTGATCGGCAGGGGATGATTTGAGTTCCCGGTCGGCCCGGGTGAGCGCGAGAAAAGCATCTTCGATTTCGACCGGGGAATAATGGCGGAGATGCGAGACGTACTCTTTGACGAAGAAGGGGCTTACCCGCATGGCCCCGGCCAATTCGAAATCCGACTTCGCCGTCCCCTTCAGTTCCCGCAGCTTTGCAAGGATGATGAAGTGTCTCGTGAGCATGACGATGATCAACTGGGGAGATTCGCCGCTGTCGAGCATGCGCTCGACGATTTCGAAAGAACGGGAGATATTCTTCTCTCCTACCGACTTCGTGAGTTCGAACACCGTGTATTCCTTGGAAACGCCGACGACCGCTTCGACATCTTCCAGCTCGATCGTCTGCTTTTGGCCGGCGGCAATCAGAAGTTTTTCTATCTGGTTGGAGACTTCGCGAAGCGAGTTCCCGACATACGCCTGCAATAGATCCGCAGCCTCCGGCGTGATCGCCCGGCGGAGCGTCTTGACGCGCCGTTGAATCCATCCCGGGATCTCATTCTCGTACAATCGGCCGAACTCTCCCCCGACGGAGTTTAGCTTCAGGAAGGGATACGGTTTTTTCCGCATGTCGGGCTTCGAGGCAATCAGCACGAGGCAGGAGGAGGGCGAAGGCTGCTCGAGATAGGGCTGGAGCAGTTCTTTGTTCGAGACACGGTCAAAATCCCTGACAACGACGATCCGGCGCCCCGCCATCATCGGAAAGGAAGAAGCGAGAGAGACGATGTCTTTACCGTCTGCCTCATTTCCGTGAACGATGTCCAGGTTAAATCCCCTTGTCGTAGAATCCACGCCCTCTTCGACGATCGCGTCGACAATCTCGTCGATGAGAAAATCCTCCTCGCCGTAAAAAAAGTAGACGGGGGCAAATTCCTTCTTCCGGACAGCGGAGAGGAGTAATTCGACCGAGACCTTTTCTTTGCGCCCTTTTGCCATTGCGAGGGTCCTACTTCACCACAACTTTCTTGATAACGACCTTTTCGATGGGATTGTCGTTTCGGTCTCGCGGCACCGCAACGATCTTGTCTACGACTTCCATTCCTTTGACGACCTTGCCGAAGACAGAGTACTGTCCATCCAGAAAATTCGCCGCCGCGGCTGTAATATAGAACTGGCTTCCGTTCGATTTCCGCTGCGGGTTGATCTCGTCTCCCTGACGTGCAGCCGCTATCACTCCCCGTTCGTGCCGCAATCCGATTTCCGCGTCGATCGTATAGCCCGGACCGCCGAGCCCGTCGTTCGTACGGTCGCTGTCCTTGGAGTTCGGGTCTCCCCCCTGAATCATGAACCCCGGGATGACTCGGTGGAAGGTCGTGCCGGCATAAAATCCCTCTTTGGCTAGTTTCCGGAAGTTGGCGGCATGCTTTGGAGCCGCGCTGTCGGCAAGCTCTATGGTGATGTCTCCCATCGATGTTTCGATAACAACAAGCCCGTGCGGATTGTCTTTGGTCGTCACCGCTTTTTTTCCTTTCTTGGACGATTGTTTCTCCTGGCCGATCGAGACCGATGAAAGCAGGACGAGGGCGCTGAGGAGAAGAAGAAGTGGTTTCATACGAGGATCCTCATGTGACAGTTAAAAGTTAAAAGTGCAAAGGGCAAAGGGCAAAGTTAAAATGTAAATTTCAAATTTAGCTGTAAGTTATAGGTTAAGAGCATTAGGTAATTGAGTTCTCCCTGAAAATCTCGCAACAGAAGTTCATTCATTTTGAATTTTGAATTGTAACCTTGCCCTTTGCACTTTTAACTTTGCACTTCTTCAGAAATAGTACGTCAGCCCGAACGCCAACTCGACAGCAAACATCGACAGCGACGCTGATTGCCCGTGATTCTGGAGAATGTCTCCCCGGCTGTCCTTAAGAGTTCCCATCATTTCCCATCTTAGCGATCCGCCGATATAGGCATAGAGATGATCATCAAATGCGGTCTGGCCGACGGCGTCGGCTTTCACGCCGACACCATGAGCAGAATAGGTCGTGTCGGTTCCGTCAAAAGAATATTTTTTCTCGACGGACCCGCCGGCGTAGTTGACTCCTCCCCCGAATTTCAAAAAGTACCCGTTGCCCCCGGTCACATAATGCGCCGTCAATGCAGGCATGTTGAAGTCGTAAAAAATCGTATACGTTCCGAATCCGCCGGTCGGCAGGGTGTACGATTTAAAAAGATACCCATACTCAATCCCTCCTTCCCAATTCTCATCGACCGGCACTGCAGCCCCGCCGAAGAACTCAACCGCGGTGGCGAACGTCTGGACCTGCTGCGTGGGATCGGCAAGCGTATTGATGTAATCGACCATCGCGGGCGCCGCCGCCAGCGCTATTCCCATCCCGCCGTACACTGAAAACGAATTTGACCGCTGCATCGGCACAACTGCTCCTCCGCCCGGAGATTGGGCAAGGGAGGTGCCGGCGACAAACAGGGCACAGAATACGATGGCGATCGCTCTCATAAGGTTCCAGCTCGGTCTACAAGTCTATCGGGAGGCCGGTTTCGAGAGATTCTATTACTTTGAATGTCGCGCGCGTCGTTGCAACGAGGCTCTGGAACGGAATGAGATCGGCCGCAAGGTGAACGGAGCTGATGAACTCTTCGACTTCCGTCTTGTGCCCCTTGTCGGCCGTCATGCTGTCGTGCGTCTTTCGCGTACCCCCGGCATAGGTCTCGAGAGTTTTGAAATTGTCGATGATCGCCGTCTTTCCCCCCGAACTCATTTCAATCCGCTCTTTCGCGACCGCGGCGTCGCCGTTCGCCAAGTAGACAATGGTCCCAAGAGAACCATTGGAGAGCCGGATCGTAATGACGACGTTGTCGCTCTGCGTTCTCTTTCCGCTTAAGGAGAGCGATTGGGCAAACACCTGCGTCGGTTCCCCCTTTGTGAGGTATTGAATCGTGTCGATAAAATGACACACTTCTCCGATGATTCTTCCGCCCCCTTCCACGGGATCGTGGACCCAATGGTCGGCGGGAATAAAACCGGCATTCACCCGGTACAATACGAGCATCGGCTCGTCGACGTCCGCAAAGAACTCCTTTGCCCGCCTGACGGAAGGCGCAAACCTTCGGTTGAACCCAACCATGAATCGTAAATGAGACTGCTTCTTTGCAGCGTCGTGAGCATTGATGACCGCCGCAAGTTCTGCTTCGTTGAGGGCAAGCGGCTTTTCGACGAAGACATGCTTGTGATTCTTGATCGCCTGAACGCAAAGGGATGCGTGGAGGTTGTGACGCGTGGCGATGAATACCGCGTCGATGCTTTTCGACGCATAAATCTCTTTCGGGTCGGTCGTTGCCTGCTCAAAGCCGAACTTGCGAGCGACGTTCTTCGCATTTAATCCGTTGGAGGTGCAGACCCCTCTCAGGGCTACTTTCTTGGAATCGATAAACGGGAGAAGCGACGACTGGGCAAAATTCCCCGCGCCGATGAAGCCGACGGAGAGCGACCCCTGCGTCTCGCGCGGAGCGGAGAGAGCAATGCTTGGCTGCGACGGCGTCTTGGCGTGCGGGTATTCCAGAAGCACGCCGATATACCGTTCACGGCGCTTGCCGGAAATAAGACCGTACGCCTCGATTGCATCCGTGATCGGAAAGGTGTGCGTTGTCAGCGGCTTCACATCCACTTTCTTTTCGCTGAGAAGGCGGACGAACTCTTCCATATTTCTTTTCTCCGTCCACCGCACATACCCGACGGGGTAATCCTGCCCTTTTTCTTCATAGAGCTTATCGTACCGGCCCGGACCGTACGAACGCGAGATCTTGAAGTCCAGCTCCTTCGCGTAATACGTCGATCGCGGAAGCGTTATACCGACATCCCCCACCAGAACAACGCGCCCCTTATCCCGCGCCACATCGCCCGCGAGAAGGACAGGGTCGTTGCTTTTTGTCGCTGCCGTAATGATCACGGCATCGGCGCCCAATCCGCGTGTCCGGGATTGGATATCGGAGATAAGACCGGATGACGATCGCCGGAATGCCGCATCGGCGCCGAGCGATTTGGCCAGAGCGACCGACCGCGGATCGAGGTCGATTCCAATGACTGCACACCCGGCGGCCTTCAGAATCTGAACGGTGAGTTGGCCGACCAGACCGAGACCGATGACGACAAACGTCTCTCCCAGCGTCGGCAGCGCAAGCCGGACGCCCTGGAGCGCGATTGCTCCTACCGTCGTATACGCCGCTTCCGCCATCGAGACTTCCGGCGGGACTTTAACGCAAAGATTTTTCGGGATAAAAGAAACCTCGGCATGATTGGCGGAATTGCCCCCGCTCGCCACGCGATCCCCGACGACAAATTCATCGACATCCTGAGCAACGGCAATGACCGTTCCGGCCGTGCTGTAGCCGAGCGGGCTGTACGCCTCCAGCCGGGTCATCACTTTCTTATAGACATTCCATACCCCCTGCTGTTTGATCTGATCGAGCACAAGCTTCACCTGGTCCGGATTCGACCTCGCTTTCGAGAGAAGACTCCCTTTTCGTTTTTCTACAGTGCTGCGTTCCGTCCCGGCGCTGATCAGAGAGAATTCGTTGCGCACGATGACCCCGCCGCTCCGGAGAGCCGGCGAAGGAACATCTTCGACCTGCATGATCCCTTTTTTCATTTCCTGTGTCACCTGCTTCATACGACGCACCTTATTTCTGTTGGGGATATCGTCATCCTCCGCCCTTCACCATCTCCGCGACTCTGACATGATCTCTGAAAAAATAATAGATTCCGATCACCATCGTCAGCAAAACGCCGACTTCGTGTGTAAGGATTGAGTAACTCAGGGCGGTCACGCCGTCGATGTGGTAGAGCCTCGTCAGCGCGAAGGATGTGAACGAATGATATGTTCCGAATCCGCTCGGCGTCGGGAAGGCAAACGCGACGGTCGAAACAACGAGAAGGACCGTCGCAGAGCCGAAGTCGAGCGAGTGTCCGGCCATCTTGTCGAACGCAAAAAACGGAATATACATCAGGAGAAGGTATAATCCCTGGATCAGGTAGCTCGAGAGGATAATCATCAGGAATTCGCCCGGCCGGTTGGCGACGGCAAATCCGCTAAGAAAAGAATCGAACAACTCGTTGAACTTCAAGCGAAATTTTTCAGGAAGTATCACGAGCAGCTTCTTCAAGAGCGAGAAGAAAAACGCGGCCTTAAAGAACAGCACCACAAACAGGGCGAACGCAACCACCGAGCCTGCCAGGAAGAGAGGCTCCAGCGAGGCAAAAGATGGAAAAAGCTCCACGAACGAGTCCGAATAGAGGAACATGACGGCAAGCAGTATGGAGAAAAAAGTGATTACATCGATGATCCGCTCGATGATGACCGTTCCGAACGCCGCCGTCTTTGAAATGTTCTCGAGCCTGCCAAGGGTGTACGGCCGGACAAGTTCCCCCACCCGGGGGAGAAAGTTATTGACCATATACCCGATCATCACCGCGGAGAATGAATTCCGAAGCGTGACGTTTTCCTTGATCGGGGCGAGAAGATACTGCCACCGCCACGCCCGCGCGATATGGCTGAGAATGCCGCCGACGATAAGGTATACCACCCATGTCCAGTGAACGTTCGAGAGGCAGTCCCAAATGGCGCCGAAATCCTTCCCACGGAAAGCCAGGAACATGAAGAGCGCCATAACGATGAAACTAACGCCGTATCGGATATAGGTCTTGACGTTTTTCATGAAAAGGCGCGGTTACTTGTGAGGATCAGTATGTCCGGCGGGACGAAGATCGACAACCTCAGTGTGCTCGGGAACCACGAAGACGAAACGCTCATCGGCAATCCCTTGATTGAAGCGAACTCCCGTGAGAGTATACGATGTGCGTGTCTCGTTCATATCGGTATATTCAAGCTTTCGCACGCTCCAGTCGGTGTCCCTGATCCAGACCTTCAGGGATTTGACAAACTTTGACGTCCCTTCTTTCGGCGTGAGTTTCAGGACGTAGGCCGCATCAGTTCCGGGGTCTTCGTCGACAATCATCGCCCGGAAATTCTTCGGAAGACCGAGAAGAAATTGCTCGGGTGAAAAAGTCGTCGGAGTTTCTTTGTAATAATCGATCACTGCTTGCTTGTTGACCGGCGAGTATGCCCAAACCGTTTTGCCATCCGTTACGATCGTCTGCTGCTGCGACTCGATCCTGTACCGGTTTCCTCGTTTCATCATCACCGAGCCGGTATACGTTTGCTCGATGCCTGCATATTTCAATGACACAACCTGGGTGAATTCGGCGAAAGCGTCGTTGATCTTCGCGTACGCCTCCTGCACTTTTTCCAGTACTTGCGGGGAGGCCAGGTTTCCCTTCGCCTGGGAATGAGCAATGCAGCAGCCGACGAAGCAGCTGAATACTAGAACGGAAAATCGGCGTGAAAAGAGAAGAGCTCTATGTTGGATGTACGGTAATCTCTGCACTCGATCTCCTCAGGTGTGTGACCACTCCACGATTGCTTTACGGAACTTGCTGTAGAAAGGGATTAAGCGTGTTGCTGAAAAAATCTCAGTGAATGAAAGATGAACCGCAAAGACGCCAAGGAAAATTGTTGAAGTGAAGAAAAAGAAAACCTATTTTTCACCTTGGCGCTCTTCGCGGCTTCGCCGTTTTCTCTTTCAAGCGCCTGTTACATCAAACTCTTCAAAATCACTTCCAGCTCCGCATCATTCTCAACCAACACCTCCCGGGCTTTGCTGCCGTCGAACGGTCCCACAATACCGGCCGCTTCGAGTTCGTCGACAAGCCTCGCTGCCCGCGAGTAACCGACTTTCAAACGCCGCTGCAGGAGCGAGACAGATCCCTGCTGATGGCGCACAATCGTCCGCGCAGCTTCGCCGAACAACTCGTCCCGTTCTCCGCCGCCCGCGCTCATCGATGCGCGCTGTTTTTCCAGGACCGAAGGGAGTTCGAACGGCTTGCTGTATCCTTTCTGCTTTCCGATGTGGTCTACGATCGATTCCACCTCGTCGCTGGAAATAAATGCGTTCTGAATCCGGATCGGCTTGGGGCTGGACGACGGCATGTAAAGCATATCTCCGTTGCCAAGCAGCTGTTCTGCACCGTTCATGTCGAGAATCGTGCGCGAATCGGTTTTGGATGAGACCTGGTATGCAATCCTTGCCGGGAAATTCGCCTTGATGACGCCGGTGATGACATCGACAGAGGGTCTCTGAGTTGCCACCACAAGGTGGATGCCGACCGCCCGGGCCAGCTGCGCCAGCCGCGTGATCGGCTCCTCGACTTCCCGGGCCGCTGTGATCATCAGGTCCGCGAGTTCGTCGATGATGATGATGATGTAGGGAAGTTTTCTGTGCTTAAACGTATCCGAGTCTTTGAGCCTCCCGGACCCGATCCGCTCGTTGTAATCGGCGATATTGCGAACGCCGGCATGAGCCAGCTTGTCGTACCGCTGCTCCATTTCAAGCTCAACCGCCTTCAACGCCAGGACGGCGTTCTGCGGCATCGTAATGATTTTTTCATCGATATCTTTCGAGATAGCAAGGTAGTGATGCTCGAGCTTCTTGTAGAGACTGAGCTCTATCTTCTTTGGATCGATGATGAGGAATTTGACCTCGGAAGGATGAAGCCGGTAGAGTATGCTGGCAAGAATCGTATTGATCCCGACACTCTTGCCCGAGCCCGTCGAACCGGCAATGAGCAGGTGCGGCATCTTCGAAAGATCGTCGACGTAGACTTCGCCGGAGATAGTTTTTCCCATCGCCAGGGGAAGAGCGGCCTGCGAATCCCGGAACTTCGCGGAGTTGATGATGCTGCGGATCGTGACCATGGACGGCTTGTGATTGGGAATCTCCACGCCGACGGTTCCCTTCCCCGGGATCGGAGCTTCGATGCGGATACCTTTTGCCTGCATCGCAAGGGCCAGGTCGTTTGCCAGGTTGACGATTTTGGCCACCTTCACACCGGTCGCCGGAACAAGTTCATAGAGGGTGACGACCGGACCGGGTGTTACGCTCACATTTGCAACTTCGACATCGAAGTCGGCCAGTTTTGCCCGCAGCAGCTCGGCGTTGGCCTTCAGCTCCGCGTCGTCAATCGTTTCCGCCTGGCGCTGGGCATTCAAAAGCTCAACAGAAGGGAAGACGTAATCGATTTCCTCGTCCTGAACATCCCGCTCGTCCAGATCAACTTCTTCTTCCCGCACCATTTCTTTGATGTCGAGCGGCGTATCGTCGGACGAGGCTCCGGGAGAATTCTGAGGCGGCTCCTCTTCTCCTTCTGGCGAGGGCGCTGATTCTTCCTCGGTTTCCTCTTCAACCGGGAGCGGAACAGCCTTTTGTCTGACGGCCTTCTCCGGCTTGAGTGCAATCTCCTCGTGCGGACGTTTCACTTCTATCATCGCCTTCTGTTTTTCCCTTTCAGCAGCCTGGAGAGCCCGCCGCTCCCGCCACTGTGCGAGGTTCCCCGAGATCAGCTCGCCGATCCAGACAAAGAAATCTTTCACCCTCTCCGACGTGACGTGCAGATCCAGGTCAATCGCCAGCGTGATGGTAATAAAAAGAAGCGAGACAGTGACAATGATCGCCCCGGCAGACCCGATCAGCTGGCGGAGCACATTGGAAAGAAACGCGCCGACCGCGCCGCTCCACTGCGGCGAGAGGATTTCGGACATTCCAACTAAACGAAGAAGGCCGCAGAAAGCAGCCCAAAGTATGACGATCGCGATAACGTAGTTGGTAAAATAAATCAGCCGGCGCGTGTTGCCGCTGCGCAACGTGGTCCATCCCCATGCAAGTAGGAGGAACGGAAAAACGAAAATGCCGTAGCCGATCGTCGAGTTGATGAGGAAATTTGACGTGATCGCCCCGATGAGGCCGAGCCAGTTGTGGGTATCCGCGGCTTTCGCCTGGATGAGCGGGTCGTTCGAAAAGATTTTATAGAGCTGGGAGAAGGGGACGTCGCCGCTTGCTTCATCGATGGGGGAGTACGAAACCAGGCAGAGGAGAATGAGGAGTCCGAACACCATGACGAGGAACGAACCGATCTGCTTGTTGCGGCGGGATTTCTTTCCCTCGTCGCTTTTCTTCCGGCGAGGTAGCGGTTGTTCCGTTGACAGTGAAGTGTCATCCATGGAAAAAAATCTTATCCCTCTTGGACGTCGAGAGTAATGGAATGCTTGGTCTCTTCCTTCTTCAATTTTATGACGTTGCCGATGAGAAGGGGAAGCACAGGAATGGTATCGACGCTCACGCACGTTTTCAGGTCGGCTTCAAAGCCTATCTCGACAAGATACCGTCCGTGGTCGGAACTCCTCGCCATCTTGAGAAGATTCTTCCCGACAGTCCTGTATAACACTTGAGCAGCGCCCGCGGCGTCGTTGAGGTCCACAACGACGGACGAGTTTTCGACGAGCATTTTGACGAGCATCCCTGCACAGACAGCATCCTCGATGCAGAAAAGAAGCTGCTTGCCGGCGCAGACAATGGCGAAATCTTCGCCCGCCTGGCGGATGTAGTCTGCCGCGAGCGATACATTCACAAATCCCGCCACGGCCATCCGTTTGGCGTACTTCGCTTTCACCATCGCCGACGATCCGTTCGTCGTGCAGAAGATGATCGATTTTCCCTTTACTGCTTCCTCGGTGTATTCGCTGGGGGAATTGCCAAGATTAAAGCCGGTGATAATTTTTCCGTTCCTCTCGCCGCCCCGCAGGACAACATCACCGAAGAGATTGCCGGAGACTTTCACCGCCGACTCGACCGATCCGACGGGAATGATCTCGCGTGCACCGTTGTTCAATGCGGTGACGATTGTCGTGCTTGCGCGCAATACGTCAATGACGATAACGTTCTTGTCGCGCAGCTGCATCTCGTCAACCTGAGCCGGAGAAAAATAAACGTCGATTTTCATTTACGACACCTTGTTCGAGTTTGGCATCATCGCTTGAAGAACGGCAGAGGCGTTATTTTCCCTTCCACTCCCCGTCCCCGCACATCAATGCTCACAGCCGTCCCCGCCGCGGCGTTTGCGATCGTCACGTACCCCATCGCAATGCCCTTTTCGAGAGACGGAGAAAACGTACCGCTTGTGACCGAACCCACTGGCTTGCCACCCGCCTGAATCGCATACCCATGGCGCGGGACAGCTTTTTCTTCTATCCGGATGCCGACCAGCTTCCTTTTCAGCCCTTCGGATTTTACCTTCATCAGCACCGGCTTTCCCAAAAATTCCCCCTTGTTGAGTTTCGTGATCCAGCCCAGACCGGCTTCAAGTGTATTCGTCGTTTGATCGATGTCGTTGCCGTAAAGGCAGTAGCCCATTTCCAGCCTCAGCGTATCGCGCGCCCCGAGACCGACCGGCGTGATGTTGAATTCCTTCCCCGCATCAAAAATGAGGCGCCAGACCTTCTCTCCATGTTCCGCCGGAAAATAAACCTCATACCCCAATTCTCCGGTGTACCCTGTGCGAGAAATTGTCGCTTCGATCCCGCCTATCTTCCCGCTCCCGAAATGGTAGTACGCGAGGTTGTTCAGATCCATCGACACGATCTTCTGCAGCGTCGATCTCGACTGAGGACCCTGCACTGCCAGGAGTGCGATGGAGTCGGAGTCGTCCCTGAATTCAACTTCCGGCATGAGATGCTGTTTCATCCATGCAAAGTCTTTGTCGATGTTGGAAGCGTTGACGACCACCATGAACCGGTCTTCCTGGATCTTGTAGACCAGGAGGTCGTCGATGATCCCTCCTTCATCGTTGCACATCGCCGAGTACTGAGCTTCTCCAGCACCGAGTTTCGCGACGTCGTTGACGGTGACCATCTGGAGAAACGCCTGAGCGTTCTTCCCTTTCACCGTGAACTCGCCCATGTGGGAGACGTCAAACACTCCGACAGACTCGCGCACTGCTTTGTGCTCTTCCATAATGCCGGCGTACTGAACAGGCATTTCAAAACCGCCGAACGGAACGATCTTCGCGCCGAGCTGCTGATGGATCGCGTAGAACGGTGTCCGCTTCATTTCTTCTGGCCTTTTTTCCAGTCGGAGAGAAATCGTTCGATGCCGATATCGGTGAGCGGATGTTTGATCAGCTGGTCGATCACTTTGAACGGCATCGTGCAGATGTCGGCGCCCATCATCGCCGCGTCAATCACATGAAGCGGGTGGCGAACGCTCGCGACGAGCACTTGAGTATCGTAGCCGTAGTTATGGTAGATGGTGACGATCTGGCCGATGAGGTCCATCCCGTTGGCGCTGATGTCGTCCAGCCGCCCGACAAACGGGCTGATGAAATACGCGCCCGCTTTTGCAGCAAGCAGCGCCTGGTTCGCCGAAAAGCAGAGGGTCACGTTGGTGCGAATTCCTTCCGCCTTGAGCGCCTTCACCGCTTTCAGTCCATCCTTAATAAGAGGCACTTTGACGACGATGTTGTCATGGATCTTCGCGAGGTCGCGGCCTTCCCTCATCATGCCGTCGAATTCCGTCGAAACAACTTCCGCGCTGATCGGACCTTTGACAATCGCGCAGATCTCTTTGAGGAGGGGGATAAATTCTTTTCCTTCTTTGGCCACGAGGCTTGGGTTCGTGGTTACTCCATCCAGCACGCCGAGGTCGTTTGCTTCTTTGATCTCTGCAAGGTTCGCAGTATCGATGAAAAACTTCATTGACTCTTCTCCCTAAGTTTTATACTGAGCGGTGATATCTTTGTCTTGTTTGCGTGAAATGAACTTAAACTCATCGATGGCCATGAGCTTGTCCTCTTCGAGCTTTATCTGAACGAAGAAGCGAAGTCGAATCTTGGTCAACCGGCTGATCGTTCCTTCGAGAAGATGCTGCGCGATGCTCGGGTGAACTTTCAGTGTGAGGCGGAACTCCTTCGACTCCGACTTGAAGCGCCGGATCCATCGTTCGATCTGGCTGACGATGGTGGTCTTGGACTGGATCAATCCGCTTCCGCCGCAGACCGGGCACGGTTCGGTGAAGCTGTGGATGATGCTCTGGCGGATCCGCTGTCGGGTGATCTGGACGAGGCAGAACTCCGTCATCGGAAGTACCGTCGCCTTGGCTCGGTCTTTACGGAACTCCTTCTTCAGCTCATCATAGACTTTTTTCTTGTTCCTCTCATCGGCGATATCGATGAAGTCGATAACGATGATCCCTCCCAGATCGCGGAGGCGAAGCTGGCGGCAGATCTCGCGCGCCGCTTCGAGGTCGGTCTTCAGAGAATTGAGTTCCTGCTCCTGCTTCGCGGCGTAGCGTCCGCTGTTGACGTCGATGACGGTCATCGCCTCGGTATGCTCGATGATGATGTACCCGCCGCTCTTCAGCCACACCTTCCTGGCAAGCGTCGTCACAATCTCTTTCTCGACGCCGAAAATGTCAAAGATTGGTTCCCGCTTCCCATAATACTCGATCTTTTCTCCCATTGCCGGAGAGAACATCTTCACGTAGGTTCTGATCTCTTTGAACAGCTTCTTGTTGTCGATGACCACACGCTGGACATCGTCGCTGAAGAGGTCGCGAATAACGCTCGACGTCGTTGCCATATCTTTATAGAGCAAAGCGGGAGCAGTTTCTTCCTTGACGGTCTTTTCAATTTCGTGCCAGGTCGCCAGCAGCGACTCGAGGTCCTGCAAGAAGACCTTCTCGTCCTGGTTCTCGGCGTTGGTGCGGACAATAACTCCGAATGTCGGAGGGAGAATGGACCGCACGAGCTTCCGCAGGCGGCGCTTCTCCTTGAAGCTGCTGATTTTTTTTGATATCCCTACTTTGCCGTCGAACGGCAGGAGGACGAGAAAGCGTCCGGGAAGAGAGACTTCGGTCGTGACTCGCACGCCCTTTTTCCCGACCGGCTCTTTCGTCACCTGGACAATAATATCCTGGCCTCTGGTCAAATTGACATTCCGGCGCTGTCGGTCGAAGCGGGGCCGTCGGTCATTTCGTTCCGGGGCGCGTGCAGGCGGGGCGTCTACGGCTACGGCTGTCGTTTCTCCATTGTTAGGAGAGGGAGCGGCGAGGGGTACTGGAGCGGGATGGGGCGATTCTTCGTCGTCATCGTCCGCCTCTGTGTCAATGCCTGAATCTTCGCCGAGCATTGAATTGTAGCGGCCGAGCGATGCGCCGATGTCGGAGAAATGGAGAAAGGCGTCCTGCGGAAGTCCGACGTCGATGAAGGCAGCCTGGATGCCAGGCATTACCTTTGCCACCTTGCCGAGATAAATGTCTCCGACAAGCCGTTCTTTTTCCGGCGTCTCGACAAAGAGTTCTGCAAGCTTACCTTCTTCGGTAATCGCTATGCGGATCTCGT
>CAYLMV010000094.1:0-5409 GCA_964384415.1 uncultured Chitinophagaceae bacterium
GCGACGGAAGTGAATAATTATGGATTCGAGATAGAGCGGCGACCTCTCCCTAGCCCTCCCCTTTCAGGGGAGGGAAATAAAGGGTGGGGTCGCATTGGATTCGTCCAGGGAATGGGAACTACAAACTCCCCTCATACGTACCTCTATAAAGATGAGACGTCATCGGCGGGAACATATGCGTATCGTCTTAAACAAATTGACCGCGACGGCAGGTTCGAATACAGCGGCACGGTAGAAGTTGCTACGACGCTGAATCCCGGCGACTACACCTTGAGCCAAAATTATCCTAATCCGTTTAACCCATCAACGAAAATTCGGTTCACCCTTGCTACGGATGATTTTGTTCAGGTAAAAGTTTTTGACATACTCGGCGAAGAAGTGGAGTCGCTCTTTAGCGGCGTGGCAAAAGCAGGCGTTTTGAATGTAATGGAGTTTGACGGAAGCGGTCGTTCTTCAGGCGTTTATTTTTATACTCTAACGACAAAGAACAGGCACGATTTACGAAAGATGCTGTTAGTAAAATAGATTTTCGGGATTGGGAAAAGGAGGCCGCGAATGGACCGATTTGCCGTATGGTAGGTTGAAATAAAGTCACCCTAGTGTGGAACCCATTCAGAAAGTTATTCGTTCAAATACTTGACTAAATGGGCTCAATACGCTATACTAATCTACACAAATCCTTTTCCAAAGAGACGCACGTAATTGCCGGTTTTGCAGGGACCGAGTAGGGCAGATAGTGTGTTAGCGCCTAAAGTCCAAACTAGAGTTTTTCCCGAATCCAAAAATCGTTCATTCCCCTAATATTAATTATAGGAAGCGCGCATTTGAATTTGAAACTTAATTACATTCACAGAGAGAGGGGTTATGCAATGAGAACACAATTACGAATACTTACACTGCTTATCGCTTTGTCAGTCCTGAGTGTCGGGATATCATCGGCCCAGACAACTAGGACTGTGCCTGGAGATGCCGCTACCATTCAGGCTGCGATAAATGCCTCAGCTACAGGCGACATCGTTCAATTGATCGCTTCCCACACCTACACCGAGGCGGTCACGATAAACGTCACAAATTTGACGTTGCAGGGGGCTGACGCCACAAGCTTGATCCACCCCTCTTCAGGCAGTGGAATTACCGTGTCGGCCAATGGAGTAACAATCAAGAACCTAACGGTTACAAGTCCCTCAAGCGGGATATCTGCAAACGGCGTTTCAAACTTGACGATCAACGGTGTCAATGCGGACGGCAGTACGGGATCGGGCGCTCAGCTTACTAACGTCGCAACAGCGCACATCACAAACTCTTCGTTTAGTAATAATCTTGACGAGGGTTTGAACGCAGTTGGCGGCAGCAGCTACACGCTCTCTGGTGTAACTGCGGATGGGAACGGCAGCGGCGTGAATGGTTCAGGAGTCAATTTGAAGGGTATCACAGGCCCGTCGTCTGTCGGCATCACGAGCGCATCGAATAATCATAACCACGGACTTTCAGTCGGCGACGGCTCGACGAACGTGACGATTAACGGCGGAACATTTACCGGCAACGGCCAACCCGGAAATACGAATACCGGAGCCGGCATCAACATCATTGCTTCGGGCGGGAACAAGACTTCAAATATTACTGTCAACGGCATTGTAAATTCGAGCACAAATAAGAGTGCCGGTATTTACATCTTCGCCCAAACAGATTCCGTTAACAATGTCACCATCGGCTCATCCGGAACCGTTACGCTTACCGGCAACGGCAGCAGTACCCAGGGAGCTGGCGTTGCAATAGTCGGCAAAGTAAAGACAGTGAGTATTTCGGCACAGTTCGACCAAGGAGGACTTTCGCCGCACACCGCGGGTGTTATCGTTTCGGGAGTAGATAACGTCGGGACCGATTCGCCGTGGGGTATTACGATCAGCGGCAGCACTTTTGCAAACTATAGCGCCGCAAACCCGGCTATCACGGTAACCGACAATGACGGATCTCATATTTCTGTCAATCCTGTCACGGCAACTGGAAATACGATCGGGGCAGACGGCTTCCAGACGGAAGACCTTGTCAAGCACAAACTTGATACGCCCATTCTTGGACTTGTCACAACCTATGCAAACAATCTCTATGTCACGGCGAGCAGCGGATCGATCCAGCGCGGAGTTGACGCATCGATTGCCGGACAGACGGTAAACGTCGGTTCGGGCACGTTCAATGAATCGGTCAGCATCAGCAAAGCTATCACGCTTGCCGGCGTGGACACGAGCGCGAAGATCCATCCTTCATCAGGAAATGGAATTACGGTTAGTACGAACGGCGTCACTATTCAAACGCTTGCCGTGTACGGCGCGCCGGGGGACGGTATCTCGGCGGCCAGCCAGTCTGGCTTGACTCTGACGGGTGTCGTATCACGAAACAACACCGGTTCGGGAGCCCAGTTGACGACCTGCTCCAGCGTGACGGTAACAGGAGGATGGTACTCAGGCAACCTCGATCAAGGATTCAATGCTTCAAATGGCGGAAGCAACTATACGCTGAGCGGTGTTACTGCAAGCAACAATGGAAACTCGACTCCGCAAGGCTCTGGAATAAATCTCAAAGGCGTTACGGGAACTTCGTCTGCAACGAACTGCGTCGCAAGCAACAACCATTTCCACGGAATCTCGGTTGGTGATGGTGCTTCCGGAATTACGATCGACGGCGGAACATTCAATTCGAACGGAACTGCGGGCAACGCTACCACGGGAGGCGGCATCAACATCGTCGCACAAGGCACGCACACAACTTCCAACATCACGGTGAAGGGAACGCTGACATCGAGCAACAATACTACAGCCGGCATCTATATCTTTTCCGACCTTGCGACGGTTAACGCTATTAACACAGTATCGATTGGTGCTACGGGATCGATCACGTTAGCGAACAACGGGAGCACGAACGGCACGTATAACGGCGGAGCTGGTGTTCTTGTTTATGGGATCGTTTCGAACGCGCAGGTTACTGCAAGTTTTACAAAGGGAGCTGCACCAGGAGGCGGACTGTTAAATCTTGGGAACGGCACTGTTGGCGGTTCGCCTAGCGGAACCACGGTCTCGAATAGCACATTCACTGGCTACACAAGTGCTTATCCAGCAGTTACACTGACCGATGGAAACGGACACACATCTTCTAATGATGTGACGGCGACAAACAACACATTTACGTTCGCAGTTGCGGTTCGGGCATTGTTGCAGGGCGGCTATTTAGGCAGCGGCTTGATGCGCACGACTCTTGCGACGACTCTCCTGCCGTTGTCCCAGCCGTATGGAGCTGCTCCGTACGATGTCGCCAGGTTTAACTACAGCGGAAGCGAGCTGGTGTCGGCAAGATCTGTTCTTACATCGAACTCTATTACCGATTGGGTTTTGGTCGAATTGCGCGCAACAAGCGGCGGTGCTGCCGTATCCCGCAAAGCCGTCCTCATCAAGAACGATGGTAACGTGGTCGACGTGGATGGTATTACACAAGGATCGCAAGAGACTGTTACCCAGGACGGATATCATTTATCGTACTTTGTGGTGGTAAGACAACGGAATCACTTCCCGGTAATGAGTGCGGCGGCCGTGTCTGTGCCAAATGCTTCCGCGTATGACTTTACAACAGCTGCAACGCAAGCTTTCGGTTCCAACGAAGTGAGTTTGGGAGACGGATCCTTCGGCGCTCCGGTTGGGGATGTTGACTTCAATAATGGCGTAGGCGCAAGCGATATCAGCGCAGTTGTCGGCGCGGTCGGATTGACTACGTATACTCTGTATGATGTCGATTTGAACGGCGGCGTCGGTGCAAGCGATATTTCGGCGGTGGTAGCAAATGTCGGTCAGACTGTAACAGTACATTAATTATTATTTTTAATTTTCAATTAAGGAGATTTATCTATGAGAGCACTATTTACCGCCTTCGTCGTCATGCTGTTGTTATTTGGCGCCTTTGGAATAGTGAACGCCCAAGTCGCCTGCGAGGTCCAGGCAGTTACTTCGTTCCCGGATGCGGCGACTTTGCAAATTGATTTTCAGATCAAAAGCACCGGAGTAACTTCATTTCAAATGTCGACATCAACGTTGGTTATGAACTTCAATGTCGCGGGCCTGGATTATACCAGTGTCGGTGTAAACACTTCAGGCCCCTGGGATATTTTCACAGATAAGGATTATCAAGCGTTGAATTCCGCTCAAGGCTTGGATGGCGGTACAGGCCAGGGATATGGCGGGCTCGTGGTGGTATTTCAAGGTCACTCTACTAACGCAAGCGGCTTTAACAACCAAGGTACGGTTGTCCCGACTTCATTCACATCTATTGGAACAATAACAATCCCGATAACGGACGCCTCAAAGACTGCCAATTTGAGCTGGAGGGCGATTGGATCTGTTACTCAAGTGCAACGTATCACGAACCCGGGCCAGTTAAATGGCGGTGGGGGAAGCACTGATATTACGAGTTCCACGACCTTTGATGTTGTACCCGGCACCACTCCTCTTCCCGTCGAGCTCGTCAATTTCACCGGAATGGCTCAGGGACGTACAGTCAATCTTACCTGGGGAACGAAGACCGAAGTGAACAACTACGGTTTTGAGGTTCAACGGAAAGATGTTAACAGTGACCAGTCAACAGTAAGCAGTTGGGCTAAAGTTGGGTTTGTAGATGGTAAAGGAACCACGAACGCTCCTCAGAGCTACACTTATGCAGACGTTGTCAAGACTGCAGGATCGTTCAGCTATCGCCTCAAACAGACGAATCGCGACGGATCGTTCAGCTACAGCCCCGAAGTAGCAGTGAAAGCTACACTGACGGCAGACGACTACAAGCTAAGCCAGAACTATCCGAACCCCTTCAACCCGACGACGAAGTTCAACTTCGCAATGAAGACGACGCAACACGTCGCCGTGAAGGTCTATAACAACCTCGGCCAGGAAGTGGTAACCCTGTTCGATGGCACGGTACCTGCAGATCAGATTCAGGAAGTAACGTTTGACGGCGCGCGTCTCGCATCGGGAATCTACTTCTACGTTCTGCGGTCACAGGATCGCGTTGACGTGAGAAAGATGTTAATGGTTAAGTGATTTCTCTGATTGCGCTGATTTAGCGCAGATGGCAGATTACGCAGATTAGTTAAAACGAAAATCCCGTCCGGTGAGTAACCGAACGGGATTTTCTTTATCCTGCACAAACCTTGCGAAGGTTCTAAACCTTCGCAAGGTTTGCATGATCAACGTTTCCATCTCGTCCCATCTCGTTCCCAAGCTCTGCTTGGGAACGAAATTCACTTTTGCTACTCTGATTTCCCTGGTTCCCAAACAGAGTTTGGGAACCAGAGGAAAGGTTCCCTTCATCAGCGCAATCTGCCATCTGCGCTAAATCTGCCTCATCTGCGTAATCAATTCATCTCGTTCCCAA
>CAYLMV010000094.1:5509-14277 GCA_964384415.1 uncultured Chitinophagaceae bacterium
CAGAGTTTGGGAACCAGATAAAGGTTGCCCTTCATCAGCGCAATCTGGTATCTGCGCTAAATCTGCGTTATCTGCGTAATCAATTTCTGCATGGCGTCGGACTTGTTCTCCTGCCTCTCCGCCTCACCCCTCCGAACGGCGATCAGCTGCGCTGCCACGCTGATGCCGATCTCTTCCGCCGTCGCGGCGCCGATTTCAATGCCGATGGGAGCATGAATGCGTTTCAGCAATTCGGCCGAAACCCCGCTTTGCACCAAATGCTCATACGTCGTCAGAACTTTACGTTTGCTCCCTATCATCCCGATATATTTTGCCGGGGAATCAACCACGCGGGAAAGAATCTCTTCATCCGACCGATGTCCTCGCGTAACGATGACGATGTAGGTGGAGGGCTTGATCTCGATGCGCCCGAGTGCCTCGGTAAAATCGAGCGCGAGTGTGTTGTCGGCCTCGGGAAAACGCCCCGCGTTGGCATACTCCGGCCTGTCGTCGACGATCGTGACGCGGAATCCCGTCATCGCGGCCGCGCGCGACACGTATTTCGAAACATGCCCTCCGCCGAAAATGATCAGACTGGGCATCCCTTTCACCGGCTCCAAAATCAATTCACCGCCGGGCAACGCAAGCAGCTGCGTCTCGTTGCGCCGATGTGCCTTTCCCACAGCTTCTGCTATAGCAACGATCTCCGAAGTGCTGCTGTTATCTGGATTCCCCGCAAGATTCTTCCACCATTGCATCATTCCATCATTCCATTCCCCTTTCACGTGCACGCAGTATTTCCCTCCAACAATACCCCCCTTTGCAATGAAGGTTGCCAGAACAGAGTCCTCTCCTTCGTCGCGCGCCGCTTTCAGCTGCCGGAAGAGTTCGAGATCCCGCATGTTGAGCGGCTCAATAAGCACGTCCAGTGTTCCGCCGCAGATGAGCCCCTGATCGATATTCGTTTCGTTCAGCTCGAACGTAAGAGTCTTGGCCGTTCCTTTCCCGAAGAGCTGGATCGACGCCTCAAGGACATCTCCCTCAACACAGCCGCCGCCGACGGTGCCAATCCAGTTCTTTCCCTTTTCTCTTACGAGCATTTTTGAAAGGGCGGAGGCCGGCGTCGAGCCGTCGGTCGACAGGATCGTTGCGAGCATAACGTTTGCTTCGGCCTGAAGAGCTACAACTATTTCGTGCAGAATATCCATCACGTATAGTGTACCATTTCTCTGTTCAATGGTCAAGACACAGCGGGAGTGGGTAGTGGGGCATTTTCAAAAAAAAGTCATTGCGAGGACCCCGACGTTCTTTGTCGGGGGACGAAGTGCCGCTGTGCGGCATCCTGTACAACGGGACAATCTCTTCTTGAAACAAGGGGATCTAGGGGTGTGTCAAGAAGGGCCGTCGGGCCGCATGTGTTCAACCGGTTCAAGCTCCTCTCAGACTGAGATACCACGTACGTCACCGTATTGCATCTTGAATAAAAAATCCTATTCTTTGAAATATTCATCGAGTAGTTCCCCTCCGGATGTGACATCATCCCGGTGGCCATCAAGACGAATTGACATTATGATCCAGATTATCCCCGCAACTTCGCCCGAGCAAATCCAGACGGCCGGCAAGCTGTTTTTCGAATATGCCAAGTCGGTCAACGTGAGCCTTTGTTTTGAAAATCTTGACAAAGAAGTCGAATCTCTCCCCGGACTCTATGCGCCGCCGGACGGCTGCCTCTTGCTCGCATTGTGCGATGGAGAAATCGCGGGATGTGTCGCGCTGAAGAAGGCGGACAGCCAAACCTGCGAAATGAAAAGGCTTTTCGTCCGCAGTAAGTTTCGCGGCCAGGGAATTGGGAAACAGCTGACAAGAGCCGTAGGCGATGAAGCCCGGAGAATCGGGTATGAGAAGATGCGTTTGGATACGCTTCCCTCGATGACGGAAGCTATTGCTCTTTATGAATCACTCGGCTTCGAGCACATTCCCGCATACCGCGAACTTCCGGTACCGGGGGCACTATTCATGCAGACGACGTTGGAGAAGGGTTTCAGGATATCCGGAAGTTAGGCGGCAGGATTGATATGGTTGTTTATCCATATCTAAATACGTATATTCTGGAAGTCCGAAAGGCAGTATTGTGGCTGACACTGTAACCTTCGAGTGGGAGCAAGAGAAGAACAGCCTCAACCAAAAGAAGCACAATATTTCTTTTGAAGAAGCTCAGCATGCTTTCGCTGATTCAAAGAGAATCATTGCCAAGGACATAGAACATAGCGGGAGCGAAGAGAGATATTGCTGTTTTGGCAGAATTGAAGAGAATATCGTCACGGTGCGTTTCACATATCGAAATAATAAAATAAGAATCATCGGGGCCGGATATTGGAGAAAAGGGAGGCAGATATATGAAAAGCAAAACAAAATATAGGAACGAGAAGATCGGCAAGATAGAAATCATAAATGATTTCTTGCCGAAGCCGGAAGATCTGGTATTCAAAGAAGATACGATGAAGATCACGCTCAATTTGAGTAAATCGAGCGTGGAGTTTTTCAAAGGAATTGCTCGGAAGCACGGAAGCCAATATCAAAAGGTAATCAGGAAATTACTCGATCGGTATGCTTCTCATTATTCTCGATAAGCATTCAAGGATCATCCGGCAATCTGGGGGATTCAGGGAGAATCATCTTCCATCTCTGCCGTTAAGTTCAATGTGCCAATACTGAGTTCCAAGATGGCGCCTAAGCAGCTGATGCAGTCTAACCAGCCGCTCCCTGCTGGAAAGCGTCTGGACAGGCTGGAAGCATCCGTCGACGATTTCGCCGCCGCAGTTTATTTGTCCCGCTGCTCGTTAGCGGGTACTCCGGTCCGTTAGGTTGGAAGTTTCACCCCCTCCTCTTGATTGATCTCATCTTCCACCAGTTCCTTCCAACCCAAAATGTAAGTTCGCAGAGCCGCATCATCCCTTCAGCCGCTGACCCCCTATAAATCGCATTGTTTGTGCAATGCGACGCCAATTCGCCTGAGCGTTTTGAACCATCAGGCTCTTTGAGCCAATAAGCGGGAAATCCGCTCATCAGCATCTTGAGCGCCTTTCGGCTCAAAGCGGGCGGAGCGTTGTGAGCGGGAAGTATTACAGTAAGATCATTTTGGTTTGCTGACCGAAAGCTTGGGGAGTCGGGCATTTTCAAAAAAAAGTCATTGCGAGGACCCCGACGTTCTTTGTCGGGGGACGAAGTGCCGCTTTACGGCATCCTGTACAACGGGACAATCTCCTCTTGAAACAAGGGGATTGTCCCGCCGTATGGGATCCCGCCCTTCGGGCGGGATCGCAATGACCTATCGCTCAAAGTAGACCATTACCCGCAAATCGGCTTTCTTGATTCTCGTCCCTATTTTCACTATTATTTCCTCAGTTTCCGATTGAATGATGCGCGCCAACGCGTTCCAGCACTCACTCTATGCCCGGCCAACCCTTTCCAGATGAAGCAACGTGCGAAATCCAGAACCTCATCCCGCAAAAGGGATCATGTTCTTCTGGCGGTGAAGCGCGACGTCGCGTTTCGCCAGAAGCGCAATGGTTTTGAAAACTGGGAATTCGTCCATAACGCGCTGCCGGAACTGAATCTTTCGGAGATCTCCACCGATACTGCCTTCTTATCCAAGCACCTCTCCTTTCCATTTATGATCTCCTGCATGACCGGCGGCTATGAGGATGCGAAACGCATCAACAGGAATCTTGCCGAAGTTTGCGAGGAACGGGGAATTGCGATGGGTGTCGGCAGCCAGCGGCAGGCAATGGAGGATCGGACATACCATTCTTCATTCAGCGTGGTCCGGGATGCGGCTCCATCGATTCCCGTGGTTGGAAATATCGGAGCGGCCGAAGTGGCTCAGCTCAAAGATGTCTCCGCCGTGCAGCGTCTCGCCGACCTCGTGCGCGCCGATGCGTTTGCGGTGCACCTGAATCCGCTCCAGGAGTTCTTGCAGCCGGAAGGAAATACAAATTTCCGTGGCGTGTTGAGGGGGATTGAACTGATGGTGCGGGGTCTCTCCGTTCCGGTGATTGTGAAAGAAATTGGCGCGGGGATTTCCAAGGAAGTCGCGCAGCGGTTGATCGACGCGGGGGTTCGTATTATCGATGTTGCCGGCGCAGGGGGTACCAGCTGGGCCGGCGTGGAAATCCTGCGCTCAAAGAACGCGGACCAGAGCGATCTTTTTTGGGATTGGGGAATTCCCACCGCCGATGCATTGATGCAGGTTACGGCTCTGAAGGCTTCGACGCCGGGGCTTACGATCATAGCGTCGGGCGGGATCTCCAACGGCCTCGAATCGGCGAAGGCCATCGCTCTCGGTGCAAACCTGATCGCCTCGGCCCGCCCGATGCTCCAGGCGTTGATGACCGCGGGCAAGAAAGGCTTGCACGAGCGGCTCGATCGATTGGTGAAAGAGTTCAAAGGGACGATGTTTCTCGTTGGCGCCCCGACGCTGGACGCCCTCCAGAAGGTGCGCATGAGCCGGGTCCCGGTCTGATTAATTCTTTTCAAACGAAAGCAGTGATGAAATCATTTGTTCTCCAGTATCAGCGTTATAAAAAAATAGTCGATCAAAGACTCCGGCAATGCGTTGCGAAGGATGAACCCCGGACGCTGTATGAGCCGGTCAATTACGTTCTTTCCGGCGGGGGAAAAAGGATCCGGCCCCTCCTTGTGATTCTCTCCTGCGAAGCGGTCGGCGGAACGATGAAGCAGGCGGTCAATGCCGCGGTGGCGATAGAAATCCTCCACAATTTTACGCTGGTTCATGACGATATCATGGACAACGCCAATTCGAGACGGGGGAGAGCCACGGTTCACAAAAAGTGGGACACCAATATCGCCATCCTCGTCGGCGACGAGCTGGTCGCGCTCGCCTATCGGGAATTGCTGAAGACGCAATCGTCCCACATCGCACGGGTGGCCGATATATTTACCGAAGGAGTCGTCGAGGTGTGCGAGGGGCAGATGTACGACAAGGACTTTGAAACGCGCAGCCGCGTTTCGCTGAAGGATTACATGCTGATGATCGGAAAGAAAACCGGCAAAATGGTCTCTGTCGCTTCCGAGATGGGAGCCGTCATCGGGGGCGCGACAGCTTCGGAGGCGCGGGCGCTGAAGCACTACGGAACTCACGTGGGAAGAGCATTTCAGATCCAGGACGATCTGCTCGATGTCGTGGCAGATGAAAAGGAATTCGGCAAAACTATCGGCGGCGATATTGTGGAAGGGAAGAAGACTTTTCTCCTTATTGAAGCGAATGCGCGGACACGGGGATCGGACAAGAAGTTTCTCCGCGGCATCATCGATCGCAAGGGAGCTACCGCCGGGCAGATCGCCGCTGTGAGAGAAATCTACGAGCGGTACGGAGTCATGGACCTGGCAAAGCAAACGATCGCAAAGAACATCACACTGGCAAACTCGCAGCTTTCCCGTCTGCGCAAAAGTCCATCCCGGGATATGCTCTTCTGGTTCTCTCACATGCTGTTGAACAGGAACTCCTAGTGACTTACGGTATTGCGCCTGTATGATTGAAAAGGAAATTGTCATCAAGAACCGGGCGGGGCTCCATACGCGTCCGGCGGCTTCGCTGGTAAAAATGGCGGCGAAATATAAGTCGGAGTTCTTCATCGTGAAAGACGGGCTGGAGATCAACGCGAAGAGTATCATCGGCGTCATGACCCTTGCCGCCGAACAGGGATCCGTGCTTTTGCTGCGATTCGACGGCGAAGACGAAAAGCAGGCATGCGATGCGATTGTGGATTTGTTTGAACGCGGTTTTGACGAGAGTCAATAATGAGCAGCCAGAGTGAAATAACGCTGAACGGAATTGGCGCTGCGGCCGGCATCGTCATCGGGAAGGTCTTTGTCTACACGAAGCATGTCCCGCGGATTGAGGAAAAGTCTGTCCCCGCCGCAGATGTGGAAAAAGAGATCGAGCGGCTCCGGAATGCGGTCGCCCGTTCCGAAAAAGAGCTGCAGAAGATCCTCTCATTCGCAGAGCAAAAAATAGGGAACAGCAAAGCCAAGATCTTCGAAGCGCAGATCATGATCCTCAGCGATGCGATCCTTTTCGATTCCATCTATAAACGGATCAAAAAGGAGCTCAAGAACGCCGAATTCGTGGTGCACGGTGAGATCGCGAAGTACCAGCAATTAATGATGAACTCGACCGATGAATACATGCGCGAGCGTGCTCATGACGTTGAGGATGTCAAGAACCGCATCATCCGCAACATTCAGGAAGAGAAACTCATCTCCCGCTTCGAAGGGGGATCGATCGTCGTCTCCCAATCGCTGACTCCTGCCGACACGATCCTTTTCAGCCGGAATGAAATCTTAGGGTACGCCACGGACATGGGGGGCGTGACCTCACATGCCGCTCTCCTTTCCCGGTCGCTGAAGATTCCCGCCGTTGTCGGACTGAGAGACGTCACATCCCACGTCCATACCGATGATCTTATTATCCTGGATGGATACAGCGGGGTCGTGATCGTGAACCCGTCGGAAGAGACGGTCGCGCAGTACAAACGGCGCGGCAGGGAGATGGCCCGGTTCGAGCATCGCCTGAACGAGCTGAAGGATCTGCCCGCTCAAACGATCGACGGCAAGCTCATCGAACTCTCCTCCAATATCGAGTTCATCGAAGAGGTGAGGTTCACGAAAGCCCAGGGTTCGCACGGAGTCGGGCTCTACCGCACCGAGGGGATGCTTATCGGCAGAGATGCGTTCCCGTCCGAAGAGGAACAATTCCGCGAGTACAAAACGATCGCCGAACGGGTCTTCCCGAACCGGGTCATTATGCGCACATTCGATATCGGTGGGGATAAGGTGTTCGCCCAATCGTATTCCGAGGAGAATCCGTTCCTCGGCTGGCGCGGCATTCGCGTAACGCTCGACCGTCCCGAAATTTTTCTTGCGCAGATGCGGGCGATGCTGCGGGCGAGCACGAAGAAAAATCTCTGGGTGATGTTCCCGATGATCTCGAGCGTCACGGAAGTGCGCCGGGCAAAGGAACTCGTTGCGCAGGCCAAGAACTCTCTGACCGCCGAAAAGCTTACGTTCGACGATCATATGAAAATTGGCGTGATGATCGAGGTTCCTTCCGCTGCCGTCGTGGCCGGAGACATCGCGAAAGAGGTCGATTTTCTCAGCATCGGGACGAACGACCTGATTCAGTATTTGCTCGCGGTAGACCGGGGGAACGGCATCGTGTCGCAGCTCTACCAGGAATTCGACCCGGCGGTATTGCTCACCATCCGGCACATCATCAAAGAGGCGCACAAGAAGAAGATACCCGTGAGCATGTGCGGCGAAATGGCGGGCGATCCGATAGCGACGCTCCTCCTCGTCGGCCTCGGGCTGGACGAATTCAGCGTTATTCCATATATCCTTCCGGAGATCAAGAAAATCATCCGTTCCGTGACGCTCCGCGAAGCTCAGAAAATTGCGGCGAAGGCGTTGATGTTTTCGACCTGGGAAGAAGTGAAGGAATTTCTCGTCGGCAACCTGAAACGGTTGACGCCCGACATCCCGCTCCCCGAACACCTGGCCAAAGACTCGACCGCCGGTTCCGGCGCTCAACCTTAATCTCAATTTCAATCTCACCTCTCCAGCCATAGAAAGCGATTCATTATGACGACCATTGACTACGCCCGTCTCGATCCATCAAACATGCGCGGCCTGATTTCGGGCTTTCCGCGTCAAGCGGAAGAAGCGGTTGCCATCGGCGAAGCTTCGAAGATACGATTCCCCATCTCGAAGATCCGGAATATTGTTTTGAGCGGGTTGGGAGGATCCGCGATCGGAGGAGATTTGCTTCGTTCCTACCTTGCGGAAGAATTGAGCGTCCCTATCGCGGTGAGCAGACATTATTTTCTCCCCGGCTACGTCAATGAACATACGTTGGTGATTGTGTCGAGCTATTCCGGAAACACGGAAGAAACAATTTCATCTCAGAAAGATGCAGTGAAACGGAAGGCAAAAGTTCTTTGCATCACTTCGGGCGGTGCGGTCAAGCGAGCCGCCGATAGATGGAAGCAGCCTGTCATCACCATCCCCGGAGGACTTCCGCCGCGCGCCGCGCTCGGCTATTCTTTTTTCCCCACTTTGATCGCTCTCTCCAAGCTGGGGTTCATCAAGTCCAGGAAGAACGATATCCGTGAAACGATCTCGCTGTTGAAAGACAAAGCCACGGTCTACGCCGATGCCGGTTCGCCGGACAACAAGGCATTTCTCATCGCCCAGTCTCTTTATGGGAAACTCCCGGTTGTCTATTCATCCGCCGACAGATTTGATACAGTCAACGTGCGCTGGCGCGGACAGATGTCCGAGAACGCCAAAACGCTTGCCTACGGTCATGTCTTTCCGGAATTGAACCACAATGAAATCGTCGGGTGGGAAGTGCTGAAGGATGTGATGAAAAAGATTCACGTCATCATCCTTCGCGACAAAGAAGACAATGCCCGCGTGCAACTGAGAATGAACATCACCAGGGATATCATCGGGGGATTTGCGGACGGCATCACCGAGGTCCGGAGCGAAGGCAAGAGCCTGCTGGCCCGGACATTCTCGCTTCTGTACCTCGGGGATTGGGTGAGCTTCTACCTTGCGATGGCGAACGGGGTCGATCCCACTCCCGTAAAGAAGATTGATTTTTTGAAGGAGGAATTGGCGAAGGTCTCATAGTGTGGCATTTTCAAAAAAAAGTCATTGCGAGGAACCCCGCTTAACGCGGGGCGGCGAAGTGCCGCCATGCGGCATCC
>CAYLMV010000095.1:0-14273 GCA_964384415.1 uncultured Chitinophagaceae bacterium
CGAAACCGTTCGGGAAACGGGACAAGGAACGGCCTCCATCAATGTGAAAGTGAAGGCCGTGCCCGATTCAACATTGAGCGGCGTGTTCATATGTTTTGACCTGCCAGCCGACCAATTTGCCGAAGCAAAAGTCGAGTTGATCGATTCGACTGCTTCGACGATTGAACCGATTCCGCTCTTCCCGTCAAGAATGGGACGGTTCCCTGCATCGGTCCGGTTGAGAACTTTCCTGATGCAGAATTCTGCCAGAGGATTCCGGGCCGTCTCAGGCCCACGAAAGCTGGAAGTAAATACAGACCAGCCGGCTGAAGTGATTATCCAGTGGGGAAATCCCCGTTTCGGCAATGCAGACACCAGGATTTATTTGGCTCTCATGACCGGTCAGACGAAAGACGGACAGACTTCAGAGAAGACCTTCCTCGTCAAAACCTCCGGAGAGATCGATAGAAGCCCCGTGCGGATCGCGGTCGATCCGGAAAAACCAGGGCGATCCTTTGACGGCATCGGAGGAAATTTCCGCATCCAAAATGAGAAGCTGGACCCGCAGGTCATCGATTACTGTCTGGAAAACCTGAATGTCCGGTGGGCGCGAGTTGAAATGCCGTGGCGCAGCTGGCATCCGGTGGAGAGCGCCAATCCGCTTGAGGGTGCGAGAGCCGGCAAACTCGACGAGAATGCGAAGGGAGCCATGTCGATGGCGCAGAAGCTCGCAACGAAGCATATTCCGCTCATTGTCAGCGCGTGGTTCCCGCCGTCGTGGGCGATCCTCGGCGAGCCTAATTTCCGGAATGAAAACGGGATTTACGGAAATCCCCTTAATCCAAGAAAGATGAGAAGCATTATCAAGTCCATCGGCGACTATTTCGTTTATCTCAAAGAGGCGTACGGCGTAGAGCCTGCCCTCTTCTCCTTCAACGAATCCGACCTTGGCATCAACGTGCGGATGACCGGAGAAGAACATGCAGAGTTCATCAAGAAGCTCGGCGCTTACCTCGCATCGAAAGAGTTGTCGACAAAATTGCTGCTGGGGGATAACTCGGATGCTACCACGATCGATTTCATTCAGCCGGCGCTGGACGATCCGGCGACACATCAATACATCGGAGCGATTTCTTTTCACGCATGGAGAGGTTGCGACAACTGGACGCTCTCGAACTGGGCAGATGCCTCGAGAGAGCTCAACGTTCCGCTCCTCATTGCCGAAGGAGGCACCGATGCCCAGGCTCACACGTATCCGGATATCTTCAAGGAACCGACGTTTGCCCAGGATGAGATTGATATCTACGTCCGTGCATGCAATATCGCTCACGTCAAATCGATCCTCCAGTGGCAGCTGACCTCCGACTACTCGCTTCTTAGCGGAGAAGGAATGTACGGAGTTGAGGGAGCGCTTCGCCCGACACAGCGGTTCTGGAATATCAAGCAGCTGGGAATGGTTCCCCCCGGATCGTTTATCCTCCCCGCTTCGTGCGACAAAGAAGATATCAGCTGTGCGGCATTCGGGAATATTGCCGAAGGAACTTATGTAGTTCACCTCGTTAATCACGGTGCATCGCGGCCTGTCGTTCTCACCGGGCTCCCGGAAAGCGTCCACGAACTGCGCACGTATGTTACCGACAGCAAGCGAGGGATGGAGGAGGGAAAACGCATCCATGTCTCAAACGGCGAGGCGAAATTCACGCTCGATGCATTCGGATTTACAAGTGTGATGACAGTGAAGTAGGAGCAGAAGTTCAATTGAGCGAAGATATTGCGGGCCCGGTAATCCGTGCCTTGTGATGCCCAACGAATAAAATGAAGTGATCTCGGGCAGCTATGTGGGGTAAAATCATGTGGGATCGATGAAGATCCCTGGCGATCTCGATGCGACGTTGCGGGGAAGACAAGTCTCTCAAAATCCACTCCCCCGCAGCCCGACTGTGGGAATCGATAGCAGAGAATAGGGACGATTCAGGTCTTGCTCTTTTTAGGAAATATGTTGGGATAGAGTTCCTGCGCGCAATCCGGGCAGAGACTGTGCGACAGTTTTGCTTCCGAATGTTTTGAGATGTATGATTCCAGCAATTCCCAGTAGCCCGCGTCGTCCCGGATCTTTTTACAATTGGCACAGATCGGAATCAGACCCCCAAGGATTTTGATCTTTGCAAGAGCTTCTTCTACTCTTTCTTTAAGAATTACTTCCCTCTTGAGAAGCTGCAATACCCTGGCACGATAGACAGCAATAATGAGCATGGTGAAGACTGCGATGGCCAGCAGATAAAACCATCGCGCCTGGTAATAGTGAGGGGCTATGACAAATTCAAAAGAAGCGCCGTCGAGATTCCACACGTCATCGTTGTTGCATCCAGCGACTCTGAATGTGTAGGTCCCCGGGGGGATGTTCGTATAGAGCGCCGTCCGCCGCGTTCCGCATTCCTTCCAATCATCGTCGTATCCGACAAGCTTGTATTTGAACCTCACTTTCTCAGGTGCGGTATAACTCAATCCCGCATACTGGAACTCCAATTCCCCTTTGCCGGCAGGGGCAGATGCCTGCATCGTTGGAACGTAGGGCGTCTTGTCGATGATTGCTTTTTCAATCACCACTGGCGGCGGAACCGGATTCGTGCGGAATCCGCGGGGATTGATAACGACGACGCCTTTCGTGGTTGGGAACAACAATCTGCCGTCGCGCGTCTTGCAGCCGGCCGGCTGGGCATTCCCGTTGCATTCGCTGGTAATCATTCCATCAGAGATACCGTATGACATACATGCAACGGCGGAGATCTTACCATCGGCAAAATCATTCAACTCTTTTTTGTCGACCCGGAAGATTCCTTTGTTACAGCTCATCCAGAAACTGTGCTGATCGTCTTCCAGGATCTGGAACACGACATCATCGAAAAGTCCGGCTTTCGTGGTAATTCGGGAGAATTTATCGTTCTTGTAGCGATAGAGACCGCCCGCGTACGTTCCAATCCACAACGTCCCTTCATCGTCTTCATGAAAAGTATACACCGGTTCCGTCGGACTTCCCTCGTCCGGGTTAAATGTAGTGATGCCCTTCTCGCTCCAGCGAATCATGCCGCCGTTGTGGCCTATCCAGACGGCTCCGCTCCGGTCGCGGAACATTGCTCGAACAACGGTGTTCGTTAAACTCAAACCTTTGAATTGCGAAATCCTGCCATCTCGATACTCATCCACGGTACCCATCGTTGATCCAATGAGAACCGATCCGTCGGGAAGCGCGACGAGGGCACGGATGTTTTCATTCGAGAGACCATTTTTTGTTGTGAACGTTCTAAGCCGGCCGTTCGCGAATCGAACGAGTCCCGACCGGGTGCCGAGCCAGACTCCTCCCTTTGTGTCCTCGGCAAAACTGCGGACCATATCCGCCGGCAATCCGTTCGCGACGGTGAAGGTGGTCACAGAATTCTCCGAGATGCGCGTTGCGCCGCCGCTTACCGTACCGATCCACACGGCGCCGTCGGAAGTTTCAAACAGTGCAACCGGATTGTCACGGGCAAATCCATTGCGAACGGTAACGTGCGCAAAGTTTCCTTCCCAGAGACGGTTGACGCCATCGCTGGCTGTACCGACCCAAACGTTTCCTTCGCGGTCTTCCATCAAGGAATAGACATAGTTGCTGGAGAGCCCGTCTTTGACGCCAAGCGAGCTGAGATTGCCGAGCGACATGCGGTTGACCCCGCCCAACTCCGTACCGATCCACAGATCGCCTATTCGATCCTGGAGAATACACTGAATGGAATTGTCCGACAGTCCGTTGGTTTTTTGATAGATCCTAAGTTGTTGATCATGCAATTGAACGAGGCCCTCCGAAGTGCCAATCCACAACGAACTGTCGAGGCTTGCACAGAGGCTCGTAATTTCTTCACTCGGCATTCCTTGTTCAGATTTTAAGGAGGTCAACTGGTGATCTCTCATCCGCATCAGGCCGGCGTTTGTCCCAATCCAGAGATTGCCCCGCAAATCCTCTGCAATCGATGTGACCGAATTGCTGCAGAGCCCTTCGTTCACCGTGTACTGTTGAGTTCTCCCGCCGACAAAACTGAACATTCCATCCGCCTCAGAGCCTATCCAGATGACGCCATTCTTGTCTTTGAAGAGTGATTGAATCCGGGTCTTCGAGAGGATTTGAGAAATGGAGGTACAGCAGCCATCCTTCAATTGCACAAGGCCGCCGAACGTCCCGACGAGGAGAGATCCATCCGCAAGTTCCAGAAGAGATGTGATATTGTTGTGAGGGATGCCGGGGGTGTTCCTTGTGTCGAAGACCGTAAACTGCACCCCGTCAAATCGTACGAGCCCTTCTTCCGTCCCGAACCAGAGAAAGCCATCGCGCGTTTGAATGATTGACCGAACAGTCCCTTGCGGCAGCCCCTCCGCGATGGACCATGTGCGAATTGAGAATCTCGAGAGATATTTCTGAGGGATCCCTCTCTGGTCGGGGCGAGCTGCCGCCTCAGCACTCGTGAAAGAAATCAGATTCGAAATTAACACGATCACAAGGCATAGCACTTGGCCGAACCGGCCCTTACAAACGGAAGGCTCCCATGAATTTGACACTCTGTTTCCTGCCCCATTCCTGTCAATCATAACCGCCCAAAATTAGCCACTTAGCCATCCGTATAAGGATCAACATTCATGCCATCCGATGTCAAGCACGAAAGGCGCTGGAATGGAGGGAACAGCCGCTCTTTGAAAACAACTTCATAAGCTCAAACACCACAAGATGGCTAATAGTTGCCAGTCTGCTCACCTTCCGCCTCTTAGAAGGTGTCCGACACTCTTCATTTTGTGAGACCACAAGCCGCCAGACCTGAAAGTAACTTGACAAGGTTGTCTCAATTTTCTATATAGATTGCATCATAGATATTCTGCACATGCTTCTCATCAAATAATCGTGCCCAATGAAGAAGATACTCTTTTCGATTCTCTTGCTTTTTCCCTTCTGTCTCTCTGCTCAGCCCTCTGGTTCCCCCGATATCGAAATCGTCGAAAGCATTCCGATAGGCACTACGTTGGACAATCCCGATATCCGCAACACGCAGGAAGTGTGGCTCGAGATGATCGGGAGCGCGCATCATACCCTCGATCTCGAAGAGTATTATGTCTCGAACGAGCCCGGCAAACTGCTGGAGAGCGTTCTCTCTGCCATTTGCACAGCAGCGGATCGCGGCGTGAAGGTGAGGCTCATCGCCGATTCCCGCATGTACAAAACGTACCCTGAAAGCGTCGATAGCCTGGGACGCCGGGCGAATATCGAGACCCGGCTCATTAATTTCGGCGCCATTGCCGGAGGGATCCAGCATTCCAAATACTTCATCGTCGACGGTAAAGAGATATTCGTCGGCAGCCAGAACTTCGACTGGAGGTCGCTTGAACATATTCACGAACTCGGCCTCCGGATCAAAAATAAAGAGATCTCCGATGTGTATGAAGATATTTTCAATCTTGATTGGCAGCTCGCCTCAGACACAACCAAATCGAAGAGTCCCATCTCAATTCCAAAGAAACAATATCATATCCCCATCCGGATTGAAGCAACAGGCGGACAAGAAGCTGTCATCGCCCCTACATGCAGTCCGATAGGGTACATACCGGACTCAACATTGTGGGATGAACGGGCAATCCTCGATTTGATTGGCGGCGCTCATCGAACATTGACGCTGCAATTTCTTTCGTATTCCACCCGCGTGTGGGGAGGCGGCACCTACAGGGTGATCGACGACGCAATACGGGATGCCGCAAAAAGAGGCGTAAGGGTCCGGATGATCGTCTCGGATTGGGGAAAAGGATCCCCCACTGTCAACATCCTTAAGGAACTCGGCGCACTCCCGAACATCGAAGTTGCGTTCACGACAATCCCTCAATGGTCCGGCGGTTACATATCGTTTGCCCGGGTCGAACACTGCAAGTACATCGTGGCAGACGACACAACATTCTGGCTCGGCACTGCCAATTGCGAAAAAAGCTATTTCTATGGAACACGAAACCTGGGAATAACCGGCAAGAGTCCCTTCCTGGCCGGTACGTTGTCAAAGATCTTCCTGAAAAGCTGGGATAGTCCGTACAAAGAGAAGATTACTCAGGATGGAGTTTATGCTCCCCGCGAACACGGAGAGAAAAAGTAGGCAGAAAACTGACGGCAGGCAGGAAATTCGGCCGCGACTGAAGAAGTCGCGGTGCCGAGATAAGGATACTATTTCTCCATCAACAGCGAGGCCCGGATCATTGTCATCCGGGCCTTTTATTTTGTGGGCAAGCTGGGGAATAAAGCGGCGTATAGAGCCGGTTATTGTCTCCAGAGATATTGTACTTTGATAAAGAACTGCCGCTCGGTTTGTTCAAAACCGTACGGACTGTCAAAGTCGGACAGATTGTGAGTCGAACCTGCGTAACAGATCGTGAATGGGTTCAATTTGTAGCTCAACAAAGGATCAATCTGAATCGCCCTGGCAAACTCATCATACTGCCCGATAAGACGGAAGAACACATCGGAACTGAACTGGTAGATTCCTGTGGCTCGCGTGATGTATCCGTCGTAGAAAAGCTCCGAGGTCGAGACATCCGAAAGACGGGAACGGGAATACGACAGATCAAGCTCTAACTTCGATGTCGGTTTTAACGTTATCGTCGTTGAGATATTGTGGCCGTACCCCGGAAGAGCCAGGTCGCGATCGATGAACCTTCCCAGTGAAATGTCAAAGTACAGAGAAAGATATGATGCCGGAGAAGAATTGATTTGCATCTCGCCGCGGTTGATCTTGTTGAAGCGGACGCTGTGATAGAGCTCTTCATTATACGGCAAGAACCACAAATTAAGGCTTGTCTGGCTCTTGAACCCCAAATAAATTCCGGCGGCCGTCCAGCGCTGCTTACGCGCATTCACGTAGTTGAACTGCAAGTTGTTTTCCATCCATACCTGGCCCTGATCGATAATAGAATTGAGGGGATAGAAACTGTAATAATTCTGCAGGTCGATCATGCGCATGTCGTTCCCGGTAATGAACCCGTTCTCGGATTGGAATGTCGGCGAAATATCCTGGTACGTCAGGTTGGCGCTGTAGTTGCGCGCATCGCGGCGGAACTGGGCGTACAGCGCGGTTCCGTTGTACGATTGCCCGTCGAATCCGGGCGTGTACTGCGTAGTCCCGAAGTGACTGTCGTCGGAATAGATGGAAGGATCGTTGATTTCCTTTGTATCGGAGGTCAAGAGCTGTCCCCGGATCGAATAATTGGGCTCGAAGAAGAGATTCCAGTCAACTCCGCCCGTGTAGTTGTGCGCATCGGAGAAGTTCCGTGCCGTTCCGAGGATACCGACGTACGACTGCTTCCCAAAATCATATTTTGCCCGCAGGATATTCGAATACGATTGCAAAGAGCTCTCGACCGAGCCGCTCCCTTCTTCGCCGGCGATCGTGAAGGGAGAATTTCTATCGCTCGCGGTGAGATAGGCGATGGTCAGCCCGTCCGATTTCTCGATAAGCTTCGCTGCGCCGATGGGATTGTTGATCATCCGTGAATAGAAATCGGTCAACTGCGTATTGAAAATATCCGCACCGTCCAGGAAGAAAGGCCGCTTCTCGGGATAGTAGATCGCATAATTGGAGTTCACGCTGATCTGCGTCGCATCGGATTCGACCTGGCTGAAATCCGGGTTGATGACGGCCTCCGCGAACAAACTGGGGTTCGGCGAAAATTTTATCCCGCCGCCGACTCTTCCGTGAACTTTGTCATTGTTAAAAGCCGATGCCGGGTCCTGCGCATCGGTCAAGCTCCCGGACTGGAATCCCATCGCGTACGGAAGGATCTCCAATGTGCCTGTCGATTCAAGGTCCTTAATCCCCTTCAGCGTCCCTCCCTGGCAGATAGTACATGGATCGTTCCTGTCGAAGGTTGTCCAGGAGAATTGCTGCCGGCTTGCTCTCGGGAAATTCCGGATGATCATCACCGACCAGTCCTGCAGCTTCTTGGAGGGGAAATGAATGCTCTTGAAGGGAATCGCCATTTCGACGACATACCCTGTATCGTTGATCGTCGCCTTCGAATACCAGACCGCGTCCCAGCTCGCATCTTCATTATTTCCCGTCCGCATCAAATCTCCCTGAATCCCGTACGGATTGACAGCGAACTCGTACGCGCGTTGGTTGTCTTCATACGTATCGAGAGCTACAAAGACAAAATCATCTCCGAAATTATTATCCCTGTCCGAAATGTGCGCGCGGATCGCCGATGGCGCGCTGTCGGCGCAGATGAATCCGAAATAAATGAACCGGGAATTGTACAGCATCTTCACGTAGGTGCGTTGTGTTGCCGGTGTGTTCTCTCCGGGCTGGATTTCAAACGGGCACTCAATAACGGGGGCGGACGACCACTGCGGGTCAGTCATTTTTCCGGTAAGCTCAATGTCGCTTTGAATCTTTACGGCAGGGACCGAATAGTTCTTCTGGTTCTTGGAGAGGTCTTCGGCGGAAGCGCCGACAATACTGACGAAAAAAGCCGGTAGGACAAGAGCGCCTGCAAGTCTCAAAATTGCTCCCAATAGTTATTCCCAAGGATACGGCAGAAAGTCGGTAAGGTTACGACAAATATTCAGCCGTTGATGGGAGAAAGAAGGAATATCACCGGAAATTCGTCAGTTTGAGAGCCACCAATATGGCATGTTGCACCAACATTTCGGAAATTATTCCTGGGGCGGTGTCCAGTTAGATCGATCTCAGTTGTTATATGGATTGTAGGCGAAGAAATCCATTATGATCATCATCCCACAAAACGGAAGGATTGCGATATGGAAGAATACGCATTAATTATGAGGCACGAAGACGGACTTAAGGTGGCATCCCCGGAACAAATAGAGATATGGATGAAGCAAACGATGGACTGGATTGGCGGCATCGCGGCTCAAAACAAATTCAGCAGCGGCACCGGATTGCTCTTTGCCGATGCGCGGGTGGTACGGTCAAACAAGATGGTGACAAATGGGCCGTTTGGCGAGATCAAAGAGACGATCGGCGGATTCATTGTTGTTAAAGCCGATTCTATTGAAGAAGCGGCTGAGTTTGCTAAAGGCTGCCCGGTTCTCCAGGGAGAAGGGAACACTGTTGAGGTAAGAAGGATCGCAAAGAAATGACTCTCATGATTGTATGACGCCACGAGTAAAACGCTTCTGGACATGGAAAACGGAGAACTGATACCTCACTTATTCCGGACGGAGTTCAGCAAAATGGTATCCGTCTTATGCCGGCGATTCGGTTTTGAACATATCGAAACCGCCGAAGATATCGCCGGCGACACTTTCCTTACGGCGGCGCAGACGTGGGGACTCAACGGTCTTCCGCAAAACCCGACAGCGTGGCTCTACAGCGTTGCAAAGAACAAAGCAAAGAATTACGTGCAGCGCACTTCCATCTTTGAGCAGAAAATCATACCTGAGTTACGGAGCGTTTCGTCCAGTACGGACGAATTCGAAATCGACTTATCCCCGCAGAATATCATTGACAGCCAGCTGCGGATGATGTTTGCGTTGTGTCATCCTTCCATCCCGGCGGAGGCACAGATAGGATTATCCCTTCGCATTCTTTGCGGGTTCGGCATCGAAGAAATTGCCGACGCGTTCCTGACGAACAAAGAGACCATTCAGAAGCGCCTCTTCAGGGCGAAAGAAAAACTCCGGGAAAACAACATCAGCATTGAACTCCCCGGTGAGTTTGAAATTGACAGACGATTGACGGCTGTGTTGAGGACGATCTATCTTCTGTTCAGCGAAGGATATTATTCCGTCAGCCAGAACAGGACGCTCCGTAAAGATCTCTGCTTTGAAGCGATGCGGTTATGTACGATGCTCGTGGAAAATGAGGGAACAAACAAGCCGGGGGTCAACGCGCTCCTTTCGCTCATGTGCTTTCATGCATCGCGGTTCGGCGCGCGCCTGAACAAAGATGGCGAGCTCGTTTTTTACGATGATCAGGATCCAAGTCTCTGGAATTCCGACCTGATCAGCAAAGGAGGATATTACCTGCATCGTGCGACCGGCGGCTCGGAAGTTTCAACATACCACCTGGAAGCGGCAATCGCCTATTGGCACACACAAAAGACCGACGCGAAGGAAAAATGGGAGAACATTCTACAGCTGTTCAATCATCTGCTGCAGGTTGAATATTCCCCCATCGCGGCGCTTAACAGGACGTACGCGCTTTCAAGAGCACGGGGGAAACAAGAGGCGATTGCGGAAGCGGAAAAACTGAAACTGGAGAATAATCATCTCTACTTCAACTTGCTTGGCGTGCTTTATACAGGGGTCGATAACGGCAAGGCTAAACGCAATTTTCAAAAATCCCTTTTACTAGCTAAGACAGAAGCAGATAAACAGACAATTCAAAAGCACCTTGACAAACTCTAATCAAACATTCTAGGTTCCGTTCTGCCGCGCACTTTTAGTGTATCAGAAGGTTCATTATAAAGTCCCGAAGGGACGACATGTTTGTAGAATAAGATAACACAAAATTTCCCACAGCTCCGTCAGGAGCGTCATGTCAAATTGTTCAAGCCATTTCTGATACAAGATATTTGCTTCCGCGTGCTATCTACCTCAGTTTCTTTTCCTCTTCGGAATCGTCAACGTCTTCCATTGAACCGATTTGAACATTTTTGCCAGATAGACAATTTGCCCCGCGTGGTAGCTGACATGCGCCAGGCCCCGATTGATCGCTTCCAGCACAGAATGCGGTTCATTTCGTATCGTCACGATCTTTGCGAGATCGTTTTGAGTCAATGATTCCAGAGTATGGAAGAGGACGCGCCATCCTTTTTCCCACTTCTCCATAATTTGCGCCCTGTCGGCCTTATCGGGCTCGAACTCGGAGTCCCTGTCCCTCCACTCCTTTTCGCCATCGGTGGTCAGGAAATCCGTCCAACGGCTCGACAGATTGCCCGCGACATGCTTAACGACGAAGGCAATACTGTTGGATTCGGGTTCGGGCTGACGAAAAAACTCTTCTTCAGTGATTTGCAGCATCGCCTTGTCGGCCAATTCCTTGTATACAGCAAAGGTTCGGGAAGCAGATTCAACTGGATTCGAAGAAGTTTTCACTGGATGCCTTTCTATGATGTGTTGGCTTGAGCCTGGGACAGATTAGCCACGCTGAACCAAATCGTGTTACCCGGAGTTCGCCAAGAATAATTTGAGAAGGATCGGTTACAAGATGTAACACCGGACTCCCTTTGCTTTGTTCCTCGCAGGGAGATTCTCAGTCATGATTCGCTCCCCTCTGCGCGTTCGTCACGAACGATGTGAATGAGCACCCACTGCCAAGTAGCGCCTGAATTTCAAATACACTTCACCCTGAAACGCTTCTATTCAGGATCTATGAGATGCCGAATTGAAGCATTTCGGCATGACGTTACACGGACATATTCCTAAGGAGTGAAGTTAAGGCACTACCCGCTGCCATTCTACATTGCATCTAATGTTCAGAATGAATATTATTGTTCCTATAAATTATACAACCAGATGATTCCCTGCCCTCTGTGCAACAGTTCTGAACACCGCTCCTTCCCCATTTACTACAAGCTTAAGGAAAAACAATTCGAGGCAAGACAATGCAGGAATTGCGGTTTTGTTTTCCTCGATCCGCGGCCTTCGGCTGAAGACCTGCAGCTGATGTACAGCGATGAATATTTCCTGCACGACGGAGCTGATTTCGGCGCTCACTCACCGACAGACTATGAAACCGCGGCAATCCGCGGATCGGTGAAATTTCCTGAAATCCTGGGATGGATAAAAAAATTCAGGCCGGGCGGAAAGTTTTTCGAGATTGGTTGCGGCATGGGATATTTCCTGGACTACGCGCGAAAGCAGGGATACGAAGTCGAAGGAATTGAATATGCAGCGCTGGGCACGAACATGTGCTTCGAGAAGTTCGGCCTCAACGTCAAACAAAGCTCTTTTGAAGACTACAAAGCCAATCCGGATTTGTTCGATGTTGTTTTTATGGGAGATGTGCTGGAGCATTTGATCACTCCGCTTGAGATGCTTCAAAAGGCCCATGGGATGATCAAACCCGGCGGAGTTGTCGCCGTTGAGGTCCCATCGATGTTTAACAGTATCGTCGGGCGCGGCGCTATTATGACGTACAGAGCGATTGGCATGAAAAAGAAAATGCCGATGCCTCCATATCATGTGAACGAGTTCACTCCAAAAACATTAGAGGCGATCTTGAAGAAAGCCGGTTTCAAAAGGAGCGTCATCATTCAGCGCATTAAACGTCCGGACAGCATTACACTGAGAGGTACGGTCTTCGAGAAGATGGCAAAGAAGGGCCTGCAATATCCAAATTACTTCATCACAAAATCGTTCGGTATTCTTGGGGACAGGCTGCTGGGGATTGGTGTAAAATAGGGGGTGATCTTGGTCTGAGTAATCCGTCAGGATAAAGCTCAACTCCTGAGCATGCTATTCCGACTCGATTCTAGGATCGCAGGATTTCCGCCATTCTGACCAGACCTACGGCGCATATGGTCTGTACTCACAAGCTGCTTGCATTCCGTATTACTTAAGAGTAAATTTGTTTCAGATTGTTCGGGGTTTTAGGGGTGGACCAGCTCATTCCGTTTCACGCTACTCGACCGCCTCTCGTTGCGCCAAATAATGAGGCCTTCTTCAAGTATTACTACCCAAACGACTTCATTCATCAACGCTCCTATTCCGTTTCTCCCAAATGCGGCTGCATTCTGGTAAATCATGTGGGTCGTTGAGCGAAGAAAAGGAGAATGAAAATGCAACTTAAAATTCATTTCACGGTTAGCGCGCTTTCTCTAACGAGAAAGCCCATGCTGCTGAGGGTAAAGCTATGGATAATCTTAGCAGGCCTCTTTTCGGCCAGCGGCACTCCGGCATTCTCTCAGATCTGGCAAGAGAGCGACGGTCCAGCGAATATCTACGAGATCTCTTCTCTAGCAGTGAACTCAAATGATGCCGTGTGCGCATTCGGATTCGGACAATCCGCGCGGACAACAGACAAGGGAGAATCATGGCAGTACATCTCGTTCAGCGACTTATCCTCCCGCTATTCTGCGGAATTCGTTGCTCAAAATAACCTTTTTTTTGCCGCCGTCAGCAGTGTTGGTGTTTACAAATCTACGGACGATGGCCAAACCTGGAATCTGAATAACAACGGTCTGACTGCACTTAATTTTACCCATATTACCTCAACGACGGACGGCAGGTTGTTCGTGGGGACCCAGAATGGAATCATATTTGAGTCATCCAACGGAGGAGATTCGTGGGTGCAGCTAAGTTCCGCGGTGCCCGGAGCAAACTGGATCTATTCGCTCGCGGCCAATTCGAGCGGCATCTATGCAGGAACATTCGTTGGATTGTTCCGTTCGACGGACAACGGCGCAAGCTGGATACCTCCGAACTCCGGAACGAGTGTGCTCTATGCAATTCATACAAATTCCTCGGGAGTCATTTTTGCTGGAGAAGCAGGTCAAATCATAAGGTCTACCGACAACGGGGTATCATGGCAAACAGTGTACACTCCCAACCATGATATTATGGCTATCACTGTTGACAACAACAATTGGATATACGCAGGGATAAACGGTCTCGGGGTGGCTCGATCTACTGATGGTGGAGATCACTGGTCCTCGTTGGGCCTTTCCGGACTCTACGTTGGCGCCGTCGCGGTCAACTCGGAGGGTTTCATTTACGCCGGATGGTCTGCAACGGGAGTCTTCCGGACAACAGATGGCGGAACAGATTGGTCACAACTCATGTCGGGCTACATAGATACTAACAACGGTATGTATGTGGTACAAATGGGCGCCACCACAAACGGCAATGTTTTCGCGCGATGTAATCAAGGAGGAGCTTTATATCGTTCCACAGACAACGGGCTTCATTGGACAATTCTCAATGATGCTACGAGTTTTGTGGTGACCCCGAATAACACCATTCTTGTCTCTTATGACGGCTCTTTCTCTCTCAGTTCGGATGGCGGGGACACCTGGTCGCCTTTGAAACGATTCAGCGACGTTGCTGATATCCTGTTTGCAGACGGATCAGCTCTGGTTTTTGTACAAAGTCTTTTCCAGAGCCGAACATTGGAGCCTGGCGATGCCTTTCGCTCTACAGACAATGGATTCAGTTGGAACTCTGTGGGTTTCAACGGTCTAAAACTCACGACCATAAGTGTCGACAATGCTGGCCACGCCTACGCGGCAACTACCCAAAACGTGTATCACTCCGCCGATAACGGAGCGACCTGGTC
>CAYLMV010000096.1:0-14203 GCA_964384415.1 uncultured Chitinophagaceae bacterium
TTTCTTGAATATTACACCAATTATCTCTATAATAAATCCGCCTATTCTCCCGACCTGCACATGATCAAACAATTCGAGAGAAGAGAAATCGCCGGCCGGCTTGCCCGGTTATTTTCAGAGTCGTGCGGCCAACCATCATCCTAATTACCTGCACTCCCTTCCCCCACATGGCAAAACAAAAGAATCAGATTCGACAGGAATCAACATTCCTTATCCCTAAGAAGTACCAGCACTATGTGGCGATCGGGATCATCCTGCTCGCGCTCGTCGTCTTCTTCCACGATGCGGTCTTCTCGGACAAGATCTTCATCAGCAGCGACAACCTCGCGTCGCACAGCTTCGACAAGTTTCTTAACGATGCGAAGAGCGACGGGATATATCCATTGTGGGTTCCGTACATCTTCTGCGGCATGCCTTCGTTTGCCAGCCTCCTCTCGACCCCCGATCGGACGTATGACATTTCGGGATGGATTATGGACCGCCTCCATGACCTGTTCACCTTCATTCTCAGGAATCCGGAGGGAACGACGGTCATCTTCTACTATTTCATCTTCAGCGTCTCGATGTATTTCTTCATGGTCCACAAGAAGAAATCGCCGCCGGCCGCTCTTTTTACCTCTCTCGCCGCGACGTTTTCGACGTACGTCATCATCCTCATCATGGTCGGCCATAACACCAAGATTGCATCGATTTGTCTTTTGCCGCTTGTCCTGATGCTGATTGAAGAAATGAACGACAATTTCAAGTGGTGGCACGGCGTGGCGCTGATGCTGGCGATTCACATCCAGCAACTCGGTTCGCACATCCAATTCTTTTTCTATTCATACCTGCTGATCGGGATCTATTACCTCTACCTCCTTATTGTCCGGTTCGTTAAGAAAGAAGACTGGCTCGCAATTCTGCGGAGCGGCGGCGTCTTTGCGGCGGCGGCGGCGCTCTCCTTTGCGATGTCGGCCGACATCTACCTTTCGACGCTTGAATACAATCCGTACTCCATTCGAGGAGCGAATCCGATTGTCCAATCCTCGCAGCCGATGCAGTCCAAGACAGCTCAAGGGGGGCTCGATTACGAATATGCGACGAACTGGTCGTTCAGTCCGGGCGAGGTGATGACATTTATCATTCCTTCCCTCTACGGCTTCGGAGACCACCCTTACAAAGGACCGCTCACGGGCAATCAGGAACAGCAGCTCAACACGTACTGGGGCCAAATGACGCAGCCCGTCGATGCGCCTCAATACATGGGCCTTGTCGTCCTGATCTTTGCCGCGTTCGGGGTCTACTACAGCCGCCGGGACAGATTCGTCCAGGCGACGCTCATCGTCGGCGGTCTTGCAATTTTTGTCTCCTTCGGCCGGAACTTCTCCTTTGTGTATGATCTGATGTACAATTATTTCCCGGAGTTCAACAAATTCCGGATCCCGTCCATGATATTGATCCTTCTCCAGCTCATCGTGCCTATTCTGGCGGGATACGGCCTCCAATCGCTCATTGACAAAGGAAAGGAGAAACTCTCGGCGGAGAGTGAGAAGAAATATCGGTACGTCCTCGGCGGAGCGGGAGTGCTGTTTGTGTTGGGGTTTGTCGCGCGCGGATTCTTCGAAGATCTCTACCGGGGTTTCATCGGAAACGAAGGCCTCTCTAAACTGCTCGGTGACCTGCTCGGGCGACAGCCGGAGAATGTCCTCACTCAGGTGCGCCCGATGATCTTCGATTTCCTTTTCGACTCGGTCATGTCCGACTATCTCGTGGCGATGTTCCTGATTCTTGCGATCTTCGCGATTGCGTATGGCTACAGAAAGCATCGCATCGCTGCAACGACATTCACGTTTGCCGCGATTGCCCTGATGCTGGCAGATCTATGGCGGGTCGACGCGAAGCCGATGGACCTTCATAACAAGAGCGTTCAGGCGGGGGCCTTCATCACGCCGGATTATGTGAAAGCCGTGCAGCAGGATACATCTCTATACCGGGTGCTGGACACAGAGACGTTGCGTCAGCCGTCGAACGGCCTCGCCTACTTCAAACTTCAGAGTGTCGGGGGATACCATGGAGCGAAGATCCGGATTTACCAGGACATCGTCGATGTCGCCACGATCGGAAATCCGACCGTCTGGGAATTGATGAACATGAAGTACATCATCGCGGACCCGAAAGAAGATATTCCGGGGCTACCCGTCATTTACCGCGGAGAAAAGAAAACGGTGCTGGAATATCCGCCGGGGAGCCAGCGGGCATGGTTTGTTGACTCGATTGCCGTGGATTCGGGGCTCGGCATTCTCAACCGGATGAGGGACAATTCCTTCAACCCGCATCATGTCGCCTACTTCCTGCAAAATCCGGGGATCACGGTCGACCGTCCCGACTCATCGGCCAGGGTATCGGTAAACAGTTTCGGGATCCACAATGTTTCGTTCGACGTCGTGGCGTCGGGGAACAATTTGCTCTACGTCAGTGAAATTTATTATCCGAAAGGCTGGAACGCGTTTGTTGACGGAACTCCGACGGAGATTTACAGAACCGATTACGCATTCCGTTCAATCGTGGTTCCCAAAGGGAAGCATCACGTCGAGTTTCTCTTTCATCCGACAACATATTATCTCGGGCGAACGATTTCGCTTCTCACAAACATCCTGGCATGGTGTGCCGTGTTGGTCGTGGGATTTTTCTGGTTGAGAAACCGAAAGCCGGCGAATTAAGGAAGGATCCTCTTGGACAAGTTCATTATACGAGGGGGAAAGAAGCTCAACGGCACCGTTCATGTGAGCGGTGCAAAGAACGCCTCGCTGGCCCTGATGCCGGCGACGCTCCTCGCAAGCGGGAAGTATGAGCTCTTCAACACCCCCGACCTGCGCGACGTTGCGTCGATGTCTCGCCTGCTGCAAACGATGGGAGTGACCCTCGAAAGAAAAGGGCACATCCTCTCCATCAACACATTCCGGGTCAATAAATTCGAAGCTCCGTACGAACATGTCAAGAAGATGCGCGCATCTATTTACGTGCTCGGACCGCTCGTCGCTCGGTACGGCCGGGCCAAAGTCTCGCTCCCCGGCGGCTGTGCCTGGGGTCCGCGCCCTGTCGATCTACATCTTGAAGGTCTGAAAAAGCTCGGCGCGACGATCGAACTGGAAAAGGGCTATATTATCGCGAAGGCGCGGCGGTTGAAGGGCGCCAGGATCTCGTTCAAAATCTCCAGTGTCGGCGCGACCGGAAACATACTGATGGCCGCGGTTCTTGCAAAAGGAACCACCCGGATAGAGAATGCCGCAATGGAACCCGAGATCACCAATCTTGCCGAACTGCTCGTTGCGATGGGGGCTCAGATCGGCGGCATCGGAACGAACACCCTGGAGGTCCAGGGATGCGATGCGCTCCATCCGGCCAATGCAGAAACAATCCCCGACCGCATCGAAGCCGGGACGATGTTGGCAGCCTCGGCGATTTGCGGAGGCAAGGTCAAACTCGAAGGGTGTAATCCCGCGCAGGTAGCTTCGATCACCGCCCGCCTTGAGGATGCCGGAGCCAAACTGAAAATCGAATCATCGTCAATTGAAATCCACGCCCCGAAAGAACTTGCTCCCGTCGATGTCACCACCGCAATTTATCCGGGATTCCCCACGGACATGCAGGCGCAGTGGATTTCTCTTATGTCGGTTGCAAAAGGCTCTTCGACCGTCACTGATACAATCTACTTCGACCGGTTCAAGCACGTCCCGGAATTGGTACGACTCGGCGCGGATATCGAACTAAACGAAAATACGGCGATCATCCGCGGAGTCAAAAAATTGACAGGAGCAAAAGTGATGTCGACCGACCTGCGCGCATCGGCTGCGCTGATTCTGGCCGGGCTTCGCGCTGAGGGAGAAACGGAAGTCCTTCGGGTTTATCACCTCGACAGGGGGTATGAAGCCATCGAAAAGAAATTGCAGGCGCTGGGTGCGGATATTCGAAGAGAAAAGGGAGAGGAATTCTAAGGAATGCTTTGTATTGTTATCCTTCACCAGTCGTTTTCGCCTCGGCTGGAGAACGACAAGACCCAGAGTGACGCTACTGCGGGGTATTGACCGATCTGCTCAAGCTACAACGTTACTTGTCTTCTTGGGGATGGATAAGGTGAACGTACTCCCTTTCCCTTCCTCGCTCTCAAATCCCAGTTCGCATTTGTTCAGTTCGGCAAGCTTTCGGGCGATATACAATCCCAGCCCTGCACCCTGCTGCTCCTGTGATTCACGATTCACCTGGTAGAACTTCTGAAACAAATTCTTCTGTTTGTCGCGGGGGATGCCGTTCCCATTATCTTCAACGGAAAGGGTATACGTAGCGTCTTCGTTCCTTGAGGTCACCCGTACCGTCCCTCCTCCTTTGACAAAGTTGTAGGCATTGTCGAGAAGGCGGAATACGATACTCTCAAAGTGCGCCGGGTGAATCAAAAGAAAGGGCGATTCGTCTGCCACCGTCACTTCAAGCGTGAGATGTTTTCTCTTGCTTGTTTCGTCATGACCTGCAACAAACCGTTCCAGAACCTCGAGCGGTGCAATGTACGATTCCCTTCCGTCGATTTCTTTGATCAGTTCTCCCGTCTCAATCCTCACAACGAGCAAGAAATCCTCCACCATCTTGTTGAGTCGCACCGTCCCGGTCTTCAACATCTCGAGAAATCCTGTGAAGTCTTCGGGAGAGAGATTCTCTTTCCCTTGCGATAAAATTTCCGTGACGCCGAGAATAGACGTTAGGGGTGTCTTCATCTCGTGTGAGACCAGGCGGATAAGCTGATTCTTCAGGGCGTCCATCTGCAGCGACATCGATTCGCTAAGCTGCGCTCGGCGTTTCAACTTTCCTTTGATCGTCGAAATCAACATCTCCGGCTCGTACGGCTTCATCAAATAATCGTCGCTGCCGAGTTCTTTCCCCGCCATGATATGCTGGAGATCGGTATGGCCTGAGAGGAAGACAAAGGGGGTATTCTGGAGCGCGAGATTGGATCTGATCTTTTCGAATAAGTCGAACCCGGTCATCCCCGGCATGGTGATGTCGGAAATGATCATGTCGGGTATCGTCGTATTGATCAGCTCGAGGGCCGCGGCCCCGCTGATCGCCGTCATCGCGGTATACCCTTCCATCTCGAGGTATGCCGCGGTAATCTCGAGCAAGTCGGGTTCATCGTCAACGATCAGAATTTTAGGGCTGGGAAGCTGCATAGGAACAACTTACAATGCTTTGCCGAGAACTGCAATCATCTGTTGGTGGATTTTTCCGTTTGTCGCAAGCGTGTTCTTATCATAGATGCTGCCCGGCGCGTTCTTGAAATCCGATACCGTTCCCCCCGCCTCCTCGACAAGCAGAATCCCCGCCGCCTTGTCCCATGGATTGAGGAAGACTTCCCAAAAACCATCCAGCCTGCCTGCTGCCACATACGCGAGATCGATTGCCGCTGAACCCAGCCGCCGCACCCCCTGTCCTTCCATCAAGAGATTGACGAAATGTTCTACGACTTTTCCCGGGTTGTCTTTAACGTTGTACGGAAAGCCGGTGACGAGCAGACTGTTGATAAGCGTATCGCACGACGAAACGTGGATGCGCTTTCCGTTGAGGTAAGCGCCATTTCCCTTCTCCGCGGTGAACATTTCGTCCGTGTTAGGGTCGTAGATGACGCCTGCGACAATCGATCCGTTAAACTCAACACCGATCGACACGGAGAAAATCGGGAGTCCATGAGTGTAGTTTGTCGTTCCGTCGAGCGGATCGATAACCCAACGGTATTCCGATTTCACCTTGTGGTCGCCGCTTTCTTCCGCGAGAATGTCGTGCGATGGATAGTGCTGCTTGATCTTTTTGATGATCATCGCCTCAGACGCTTTGTCGATCTCGGTAACAAGATTCGTCTCCTGGCCGAGCTTTCGTTCGATATGTTTTACTTTCCCCAGGTTGTATTTCAGGAATTTACCCGCTTCAAGAGCGGCTTCTCGCGCGACATTTAGCATTGAGTGCAGTTCTATTCTAAATGATGGGATCCCGTTCGTGTGGTTGAAATGTAGGGATTTTTCGTTCGACCTTCAACCCTGTCATCTCTCACAATCGATCGCTGCAAAAAGCTATAATTTACGAGCCTCTTTATAATATCCTTACACCTTTCCCTCCTCTTTTTACACCCTCTTCATTGCGGAATCTTCTCCTCACTTCTATATTGCTACCGCTTATTCAAGCTCTAGCACGGTGTAACAAGGAAGGGACGTCTCCTATGAAAATCATCCTCGGGTATTTAGCACAAACGCTCATTCTCTCCGCTTCCATGATCGGAGAATATTCAAGCCAAAAGGGAGATCTGCCGGACAAAAAATCGCCTGTCGGCTTTGAGGACGAGTTGGAAATACCTCACGCACGCTTAGCCCACTTCCCGGCACAAATCGGGCACTGGGGGATCTCAAAAAGGCTAACGAATCACTTTCAATAAGGGACAAACTATGTTTCTGAAGCATCTCCGCATCACGATCATCAGCATGATTCTCTTTACGATCCTGACGGGAATGATTTATCCGCTCGCTGTCACTGGTATCTCGCAGCTTATTTTCCCGGGAAAGGCGAACGGGAGCATCATGAAAAAGGATGGCAAGTCTCTCGGGTCCTCGCTCATCGGGCAGCCATTTTCGGACCCGAAGTATTTCTGGAGCCGCCTCTCCGCCACGGGGCCGTACGCCTATAACGCCGGAGCTTCCACCGGATCGAACTACGGACCCATGAACCCTGCTTTGCTGGATGCAGTGAAAAAGAGAATCCAGGATCTCAAAACGGCGGACTCACTCAACACAAAACCGATTCCGGTGGACCTCGTGACCGCCTCTGCGAGCGGGCTCGATCCGCACATCAGTATTGCAGCGGCACTTTATCAGGCCCCGCGCATTGCCCGAATCCGCGGGCTCAACGACGAACAGGTTCGCTCTCTGATCGATCAGAACACAGACGGCCGGCAATTGGGTTTTCTCGGAGAACCCGGTGTGAACGTGCTTAAGCTTAATCTTGCTCTCGACGAACTTAACACAGGATCAAAGGAGAAATGATCATGGACTTCTTTTATGTCGGTGTCGGCATAGTGTTCTTTTTGGTCACATGGGCTTTGATAAAACTATGTGACAATCTCGGAAACTTTGACTCGGGAGAAAAGCGATGACCTCATTGTATTGGATTGCCGGAATTATTGCGGCCGCTTTGCTAATCTACCTCTTTGTCGCACTATTGAAACCGGAGATGTTCGAATGACTTTCAACGGAATCTTTCAGATTGTTTTCTACCTCGCGGTCCTCATCCTCCTTGCTAAACCGCTTGGAGCGTTCATGGCCCGCGTCTATCAACGAGAGAGAACATTTCTCGATCCTATCCTGGGTCCGCTCGAGCGCTTCATTTATCGGATGTCAGGCATAAACTCGGAGGAAGAGTACGACTGGAAAGAGAACGCCCTCGCGATGCTCATCTTCAATTTCGCTGGGTTCGTTATTGTCTATGCTCTGCAGCGGTTGCAGCAATTGCTTCCCCTGAATCCGATGGGCATGACCGCAGTGACTCCAGATTCTTCCTTTAATACCGCGGTCAGTTTTGCCACCAACACGAATTGGCAAGGATACGGTGGCGAGACCACGATGAGTTATTTCACACAGATGGCTGCATTGACGGTGCAAAACTTCGTCTCGGCTGCAACGGGAATGGCCGTGCTCGTGCTCATCATTCGCGGATTTGCCCGGCATTCAGCGAAAACGCTGGGTAACTTCTGGGTGGACTTGACCCGCAGCACCCTCTATATATTGTTGCCCCTCTCGATCGTTCTCTCGCTGGTGCTCGTCTCGCAAGGTGTGGTTCAGACGCTGTCGCCCTACGTCTCCGTGCCGATGCTTCAAGCTACACCGGACACGAGCGGCGCAAAAGTGACCGATCAAGTCATTGCCGTGGGACCGGCAGCATCACAAATCGCTATTAAGCAGCTTGGCACAAACGGTGGAGGATTCTTCAACGTAAACTCTGCACATCCGTACGAGAACCCAACGCCCCTCTCAAATTTTCTCGAGATGCTTTCGATTTTGCTCATTGCAGCGGCTCTTTGCTACACGTACGGCAAAATGGTGGGTGACACTCGTCAGGGATGGGCGCTCATCGCCGCCATGACGATCATTCTCGTCGCATTTCTGGGCCTCGCGGAGTGGGCTGAGCAGAGCGGCAATCCGGCTTTTAAGGGGATGGGGATCGACCAAACATCGGGCAGCCTTCAATCCGGCGGCAACATGGAGGGGAAAGAAGTCCGGTTCGGCATTGCGAACTCTGTTGTCTGGGCAACCGTAACGACCGCCGCATCTAATGGCTCGGTCAACTCTATGCACGATTCCTACATGCCCCTTGGCGGACTCGTCACGCTCGTGATGCTCCATTTTGGCGAAGTGGTTTTCGGTGGCGTCGGTTCTGGATTGTATGGGATGCTTGTCTTTGTGATTGTCGCCGTCTTTGTTGCCGGCCTTCTTGTCGGACGAACTCCTGAGTATCTGGGCCACAAGATTGAAGCATTCGAAATGAAAATGGCATCGATCTTAATTCTTATCATGCCTATCGCCGTCCTAGTGTTCACGGCTATCGCCGTCGTCAGCGCGGACGGGAAGGCGGGCATTCTCAATCCCGGCCCGCATGGATTCAGCGAGATTCTCTACGTTTTCACTTCTCAGGCGAACAACAATGGAAGTGCATTCGCTGGCGTCAGCGCTAATACGCCATTCTATAATTTTACCGGAGGCCTTGCGATGCTCATCGGCCGCTACTGGCTTGCGGTGCCCACTCTTGCTCTTGCGGGCTCGTTAGTGAGGAAAAAAATGATTCCTCCAAGCGAAGGGACTCTTCCAACCCACACGCCGCTGTTCATCTTCTGGCTCGTCGCAGTGGTCATCATCGTCGGGGCATTGAACTTTCTTCCGGCGCTTGCATTGGGTCCGATCGTCGAACACTTGCAGATGATTCATTGAAAACAGTCGCAATGCGGCGATGGTCTTTATTGAATAGGAACTTATACACTAATTGAAGAGAATTTCCATGCTAATCGAAAATCCAGAGGTTGTTCAGCAGACTTGGTCTTCACAGCAGCTCAAGAAACCGCAGGGCTTAACTAGCCCGATGTATCGGCGCGCCCTTGTCGATTCTCTGGCGAAGCTCAATCCCCGCTGGATGATCCGCAACCCCGTCATGTTCGTTGTTGAAGTGGGAAGTCTCCTTACGCTCGGTCTGTGGATTCAAGCGCTTGCCGGAAGCGGAGAAGCTCCCGCATGGTACATCGGCAGCGTCTCTCTATGGCTCTGGTTCACGGTTCTCTTCGCAAACTTTTCCGAGGCCTTGGCTGAAGGCCGCGGCAAAGCTCAGGCAGAGGCACTTCGACGCGCGCGACAGGATACAAAGGCGAAACGGCTGAAGGGCGCATCACATAGTTCGGCCTTTGATATCGTCTCGTCATCGGTTCTGAGAAAGGGTGATGTCTATCTTGTTGAAGTTGGTGAAGTGATTGCAGTCGACGGCGAGGTGGTTGAAGGAATTGCGTCCGTCGACGAGAGCGCGATCACCGGTGAGAGCGCTCCTGTTATACGAGAATCGGGTGGCGATCGTAGCGCCGTCACTGGAGGCACGCGTGTTCTTTCGGACTGGCTGGTCATTCGTGCAACGGCCGAACCCGGGACCGGTTTCCTCGACAGGATGATTCGCCTGATCGAAGGTGCTAAGCGCCAGAAAACGCCGAATGAGATCGCTTTGAATATTCTCCTCGCCGCCTTCACAATTATCTTTCTTATGGTGTGCGTCACGCTCCTCCCCTACTCTCTTTTCAGCGTTGGGGCCGCCGGCCAGGGAAGTCCGGTTACAGTCACGGTCCTCGTGGCTCTTCTCGTTTGTTTGATTCCTACAACGATCGGCGGACTTCTTTCGGCAATAGGGATCGCCGGGATGGACAGGATGATTCGTCACAACGTGATCGCGACATCCGGACGCGCAATCGAAGCCGCAGGAGATGTCGATGTGCTCCTGTTGGATAAAACCGGCACGGTCACCCTCGGCAACCGAATGGCTACAGATTTCTCTCCTGCACCGGGCGTTACAAAAGAGCGCCTTGCCGATGCAGCTCAGCTTGCCTCACTTGCAGACGAAACTCCGGAAGGCCGATCAATCGTCATTCTTGCGAAGGAGAAATTCGGCCTGCGTGAGAGAAAAGTTAACGAGATCTCCGCACATTTTGTACCCTTCAGCGCCCAGACTCGTATGAGCGGAGCAGACATCCACCCGGAGGGAAAGAACGGTAAAAGGATTATTCGTAAAGGTGCAGCAGACGCAATAAAAATCTACGTCGAGGATTTGGGTGGAACATTTCCTCCGTTAGTCCATCAAACCGTCCAGGATATCAGCCGCGTGGGAGCGACACCTCTGGTTGTCGTCGAGAACAAAGAAGTGCTGGGTGTTATCCATTTGAAGGATATTGTCAAGGGTGGAATCAAAGAGCGGTTCGCCCATCTCAGAAAGATGGGGATTAAAACCGTGATGATCACGGGCGACAACAGGCTGACCGCTACAGCAATCGCCGCTGAGGCTGGCGTTGACGATTTTCTTGCCGAAGCAAAGCCGGAGGATAAGTTGAAGTTAATCCGGGACTATCAAAAGGGAGGCCGCCTGGTTGCAATGACCGGCGACGGCACGAACGATGCGCCTGCTCTTGCTCAAGCGGACGTCGCCGTCGCAATGAACACCGGCACGCAGTCGGCTCGTGAAGCGGCGAACATGATCGACCTCGACAGCAATCCGACAAAGCTTTTGGAAATCGTCGAGATCGGAAAGCAGCTCCTTATGACGCGGGGAACATTGACGACGTTCAGCATTGCCAACGATGTTGCAAAATATTTCGCGATCATCCCGGCGGCGTTTGCAACCACGTACCCTGTGTTGAATGCTTTGAATATCATGCACCTCGCAACGCCAGAAAGCGCGATACTTTCCGCCGTGATTTTTAACGCCCTGATCATAGTTGCATTGATTCCGCTTGCCTTGCGCGGGGTGAAATATCGCCCCATGAGCGCCGTTCACCTGTTGCGCAAGCACCTCCTCATTTATGGAGTCGGAGGGATAATCGCTCCCTTCTTCGGAATCAAGCTTGTGGATATGATCCTTGTCGCGTTGAAGCTGGTGTAAGACCTCAGTTCCTCATATATGATCTACAGTACTTCGTCCCGTGGATGCTTTCACGGGACGAACTGTTTTAAGAAAGCTCGAATAATAGCAAGCAATTTGGAATTTACTTTCACCTTTCTTTACAGATTTCTTATGCCTTCGATCTCTCTTTTTATGTCCTCTTCATTGCGTTCCCCATTGCGATAATTTAATTTGAGCACACAATGAATTGGGACAATCAAATGCCTGAACTAATTTTGGCGTCAACCCTGGTGTTCTTCTACGCCGCCTACATGATTTATTTTTGGAAAACGGGGAGAAGAACAAACTCCTCAACTGACGTGGATCAGGAGAAATCTCTGGCCGGTTTCGACAATGAGACCGAAATCGTCCATGCCCGATTGGCTCACTTCGCAACTCAAATAGGCCATTGGAGAATTTCATCCATGGTAAAAAAATAACAAGCGTTAAGGAAATGAAATGATAATCAAGAACCTCGTTCGATCTTTGCCAATCACGGTGTTGTTGACAACAGTGGTTACGGCTCAGCAAACTTCTTCGCTTGCAGTAAGCGGATTTGTCGATGGCTACTACAGCTGGAATTTCAATCAACCGGCAAACCGGACCGATAAATTGCGCAATTTCGATGTTTACGACAATCAAATGAACCTGAGCCTCGCAGAGGTTGTACTGCAAAAAAAGGCAGAGCCGGTCGGATTCCGGCTCGATGCTGATTTTGGGACTGCAAACGACATGGTGCAGGGAATCCCTCCCTACGGCACAACTCCCTACAGCACCCTGACGAATCTCCAGCAGGCATACCTCACAGGAGTGATCCCCGTTGGAGCAGGATTAACCGTCGATGCTGGCAAATTTGTGACCCACATGGGGTATGAAGTGATCGAATCGAAGGACAACTGGAACTACAGCCGCTCACTCCTCTTCGCATGGGCAATTCCATATTACCACACGGGCATTCGATTCACGTATCCTTTTTCCAGCAGCTTTACCGCGGCGTTCCATGTCGTCAACAATTGGAATTCCAACATCGACAACAACGACTTCAAATCGCTCGGCCTCGCCTTGAATTACACCATCTCCAGTTCGACAACGTTTACGCTAAACGTGATGGACGGCGTGGAAGAGTCCGAACCGAATATTGCAGGCAAGAAGACTGTTTTCGACCTCATTCTGACGAATCAATTGACAGACGCGTTTGCGATTACTCTGAACGGTGACTACGGCGATGAACGAACCCTCGGCGGCTTAGCAACATGGAAAGGTATCGCCGTTTACGGCCGCTATTCGATCGACACTGTATCGGCAGTGGCAATACGCGCCGAGATCTTTGACGACCCGATTGGTTACGCAACGGCGTTGAGCGTTCCGAAATTGGATGTCAAAGAGGTGACGGCAACGTACGAGTATAAATTTTCCAATGCTCTTCTTCTTCGCGGAGAGTATCGCTACGATTTTGCCAATGCAGCCATTTTCGATAAGAAGACAACCGTGAATTCGCAAAATAATCAACCCACCCTTCTCATCGGCGCTGTCGTAATGTTTTGAGGTGAAGCACATGTACCATCAAATACTCAGAGAACCACATCCTGCGACTTCGAGCAAAGTACTCTTGCATCGCGAGTCAAAGAAGGATGCCGTCCTTTCATCAACGGAGCACTTTCGCGATCTCATTCGAAGGCGTCATTCGGGAAGCCTCAAAGTGTTTGTTACGCGGGTTCCTCTTCCCAGTCTCTTTGACGGCATGGTCAGCGAGGGAAAACGCCTTCTCTCTTTGGGCGTCGACGCGGTTGTGGCCCTGGACGGGGAGCGAACAAACGTTGAATTCCCGGAATCCCACGTTGTCCCTGCCCGGGAGATCCGTTTTGGCAAAAGTGTGCTTCACGAAATGGACTACGAAGCAGTAGTCCAGCGATCCCCGGAAGTTGTCATCATAGATAATCTCCTCCACGTCAACATTTCCTCGGCGGCGAATGAGATGCGCTATCACACCGTGCGCGATCTCCTTGACCAGGGTATCAGTGTCGTGGTCTCTGCATATTCTGCGTTCGGCAACAACTTGAAAACGGCGCTGGAATATGTCTCCCGGAATTTTCCTGACCGATTCGATCGACAGACGAAACTTCCTGACGACGATATCTTCACTCTGGTGTTCACTCAGAAGAAAACTATTCGCTCCGCAGATTTCGCCGGCTCTGTCGGAAGCATTTCAACTCAATAGGATAAAGAAATGACTTACCATCATAGACAAATCGGCACCATTATCATAGCTGGGATAGGCGTTGGCCTCATTGCGTTCAATGTGTGGAATCCGGTGCAGCCCGGGCCGGTCAGACTGGGAATATTCGCATTCCTCGCCCTGGCACTTGCCTTGTTCTTTTCATTGACTGTGGAAGTGAAAGGTAACGCGCTCGTGTGCCGATTTGGAGTCGGACTTATCCAAAAGACCTTCGCACTTTCAGAAATAGAAAGCGCTCAGATAGTTCGGAATCCATGGTATTCGGGCTGGGGAATACGCTGGAGGCCGGGACGATACGTTTTGTGGAACGTTTCAGGCTTCAAGGCTGTGGAACTTGCCTTGAAAGATGGAAATCGATTCCGTATCGGAACTGATGAGCCGGAAGAGCTTCTCAATGCGATCCGGAGTTACCGCACGCTGGCAGGTTAACGACTGTCTTTATTGAATCTCAATTCACAAAAGGGAGATAGATATGAAAAAAATCGAAGCAATTGTCGAACCGAGAGATTTTGAAGGGCTTAGAGAGCGATTGGTACGAGCCGGGCTCGTCGGTATCAGGGCGACTGAAATATTGGAGTATGTAGCTTCAGCCGGTCCGGTTATCGCATACCGCGGAGTTACCCAGAGAATGAACTTCATTCCAAAAATTAAAGTCGAACTTATTTGTTCGGAAGCCGCTTCGGAAACAGCTGCAGCAATCGTTTCTGAACACGTGAGCCCGTCTGAGACGGGAAAGGAAAAGATTTCGATTTATTCGGTGAGCAACATCAACGGCGT
>CAYLMV010000097.1:0-1668 GCA_964384415.1 uncultured Chitinophagaceae bacterium
ATACAGACCGGACAATCGATCAACGCTCTTCAAGTCTCCTCCAGACCCAAAATCCAGTATCGCCTTCTGGACCACTGGGATAATCTGGACGGCACGATCGAGCGGGGTTATGCCGGAAAATCCTTGTGGAAGTGGGATGAATTGCCCAAGAAAATTGACGGGAGGTATATCGATTACGCGCGGGCGAATGCTTCAATCGGAATCAACGGCGTTGTTCTCAACAACGTCAACGCCGACCCGCGAATACTCGACGCAGGGCATCTCGCAAAAGTGGCGGCGTTGGCCAATGTATTCCGTCCCTACGGTATTCGAGTATTTCTTTCCATCAACTTCGCCTCTCCGATGGCGGGAAGGTTTGAACTGGATGGGAACAGGAAGGGGGGAATCGGCAACCTTGCGACTTCCGATCCTCTTAATCCGGAGGTGAGGTTGTGGTGGAAGAACAAGGCGAAAGAAATCTACCGGCTCATCCCTGACTTTGGCGGATTTCTCGTGAAGGCGAATTCCGAGGGGATGCCCGGGCCGCAGGATTATCATCGGAGCCATGCCGACGGAGCCAATATGCTGGCAGAGGCTGTGGCGCCGTATCATGGCATTGTCATGTGGCGGGCTTTTGTGTATGATGCGGACGTCGATGCAGACAGGGTGAAGCGCGCGTACAAGGAATTTGCGCCTCTCGATGGCAAATTTCTTCCGAATATTTTTGTCCAGGCCAAAAACGGTCCGCTCGATTTTCAGCCGCGGGAACCTGTTCAGCCCCTCTTCGGCGCGATGCCGAAAACGCCGATGATGCTGGAGCTGCAGATCACTCAGGAATATCTTGGCCATTCGACTCACCTGGTGTATCTCGCCCCGATGTGGAAGGAGTACCTCGAGTTCGATACATATGCGAAAGGACCTGGTTCTATTCTCGCCTCGGTCGTCGATGGATCTCTTGACCATTACGAGATGACGGGGATAGCGGGTGTAGCAAATATCGGCAATGACAGGAACTGGTGCGGTCATTTTTTTGCACAGGCAAACTGGTATGCCTTCGGCCGCCTCGCTTGGGATCACACACTCACCGCCGAAGCGATCGCCAACGAATGGATTGAAATGTCGCTGAGCAGCGACTCGGCCGTCGCCCGCACACTCGTAATGATGATGATGGGTTCTCGGGAAGCATGCGTCAACTACATGGAGCCGCTCGGGTTGCATCATATTATGCAGACTGATTTTCATTACGGACCCGAGCCGTCGTACGGCAAAGGCCGCCCCGACTGGACTCCGGTTTACTATCACCGGGCAGACACCGTCGGTATTGGGTTTGACCGGAGCTCAACCGGGAGCAATGCGGCCGGCCAGTATTCTTCTCCCTTGCGGGAGCGTTTCAACGACATCAGCACTTGTCCGGACATTTACCTTCTCTGGTTCCATCATGTGCGATGGGATCATACAATGAAATCCGGCAAGACGCTTTGGGGCGAGCTGTGCGCAAAGTATTATTCCGGGACTGCGTATGTCGACGGAATGCTGGAGACCTGGATTGGTCTCCGAAAATCTATCGATCCAGAGATTTACTCTCAGGTCAAAGCTCGGCTCGAAAAACAAAAAGTCGACGCCGCGATCTGGCGCGATACGTGCCTCGGCTATTTCCAGAAATTCAGCAAGATGGAAATTGTGCACTAG
>CAYLMV010000097.1:1768-14160 GCA_964384415.1 uncultured Chitinophagaceae bacterium
GACTTGACAAACGCCGGTTTCGATTGTATATTCAATCGTAAGACATGTTCTTTTCAATATCATGAAGTTGGTCTCCCGTCCCGCCTAGCGGAACGGGGTGAAAAAGGGAATTCCGTGATCCGCCCAAGGCGGATAATCGGAAGCTGACCCGCAACTGTAATCCCGATCCTGCTCAACGGGCAGGATCAGCGCTCTGGCAGCGATGTCACTGCGGCTTTTGTGGCCGCGGGAAGACCGCCAGAGACGGGGAGAGCCAGGAGACCTGCCAACCTCAGCGTGCAAAGCCTTCGAGGAAAAGGGTTTCGGCCATCAGAAGAACATTAACGAGTTGATGTTTTTTCGGCCCCGACTTTCTCTGCGAAGATCGGGGCTTTCTGTTTTAGAACGAAAAGTTTTTCATTCTCGAATAGTTACTCATTGAAAGGGTTCACAGTATGAACAAAAAGCGGACACTGTTGCTTTTCGGATCTGCCGTGCTGCTCATTGTCGTAGCGGCATTTTCGCGGCTCCTGCCGCATCCGGCAAATTTCACGGCTCTTGGCGCCATCGCTCTCTTTGGGGGCGTTTACCTTGACAAACGCTATGCCGTCGCCGTGCCATTGGTTGCGATGATGATCAGCGACTATTTCATCGGTTTTTACGGCGGGATGTACTGGGTATACGGAGGATTCGTTCTGGTGGGATTGGTTGGGTTATGGCTTCGGAATCACAAAACGCCTGCCTTCATCCTGGCTGGAACCGTTGCAAGCTCGATCCTCTTTTACATCGTCACGAATTTCGGCGTTTGGTGCACTCCGGCCTCAATGTACGCGAAGTCCTGGGATGGATTGATTGAATGTTACGTCGCGGCGATTCCATTCTTCCGGAATTCACTCGGCGGCGATATTACGTTCGTCGTGCTTCTCTTCGGAGCCTATGAAGGGATTCTTGCCGCTGTGAAGAAATTGGCCTCCAACGGCCAGACGATCGCCGGATAAACGCCGCTCGTTGCTGTTCTTTTCAATAGAGATGCTGGTGACCCCGTTCCGCCAGAGGTGAGACGGGGATGAAAAGGGAATTCCGTGATCTGCCAAAGGCGGATAATCGGAAGCTGACCCGCAACTGTAATCCCGATCCTACTTCACAAGTACGATCATCGATCTGACATCGACGTCACTGCGGCGCCTCGCGCCGCGGGAAGACGGTCAGAAATCGGGAGAGCCAGGAGACCTGCCAGTATCGTTTGTCATCGCCTTCGAGGGATAGAGGCAAGGTGGCCAGACTCAATCAACAATCGTGGATATTGTTTGGTGCAACCTCAGCCTCTTTCCGAAGAGCTGAGGTTTTTTATTTTTTCCACTAATCCGCCATCCGACACGATATTGAAAAGGGAGCTGAAATGAGAATAGTGCTCATCCCGCTTTTTTGTCTGATCGTCGCAACACCTGCGGCACTTCGCAGTGAACTAGCTCGATTTCCGGACGATGAAGACTCATCCAAAGTGTATTCCCTCCATGAGGTCGTGGTCAGTGGAACGAGGAGTGCAAAGTTCCCTGGAGATATCGGCCGAAGTGTGACCCTTATTCCGAACGAACAAATCAATTCGTCGATCTACAACAACGTCTCGGAACTCCTCTCCCAGCAGCAGGGTGTCTATATCGTCGGGACCGGCCAGAACCCCGGAATGCTCCAAAGCATTTTTATGCGCGGCGCTGCCAGCAACCAGACAACGATACTCATCGACGAAGTTCCCATCACCGATCCATCCACCCCGACCAACGCTCTGGATTTGTCGGAGCTCCCTCTTCTTGGCACTGACCGTATCGAGCTTGTGAGAGGATCGCACAGCACACTTTACGGCTCTTCGGCGATCGGCGGCGTGGTAAATTTCTTCACCGAAAAAAATGGCCAGCCGGGTTTCAACAGCAGTGTTGAGATGTCTGGGGGTTCGTTCGGCGCGAATGCATCGACCTTCGGCGAGAATATCCTCCTCAATTATACGAGTCCGGCCGGATTCTACTTGAATACCGGAATTTCAGCGGCAAACGTGAGGGGACTCGACGCAACAATCGATACGGTGACAAATCCCGGTGCTTTCAAGAACCGGGATCGGGATGATAACAACAGGAGGGATCTTCTTGAAAAAATCGGCTTCAAGAACGATCACTATGACCTCTATGCTTCGTACAAGAATACGTCAGAGGAGAGCGGGCTTGACGCGGGAGCGTTTACTGACGATAACAGTTACAACCTCACATTCCGGAGAAACCTGTTCACCTACGGCGCTTCGGACAGGTTCAGCGAAAACTGGACCCTTAAGTTCCTCGGCGGGTACTCAGATATGAAGCGTCGTTCCATCGACGACTCTTCCATTGTCGACGCTGTTGGTACATACAATCATACCTACGCCGATGACAGCTGGAAGGGGACGATGAATACGAACGAGCTTCAGGCGAACTTCCACTCGAATGGAATCGATGCCGTTGTCGGCGGAGGAGTATCCGGCGAGAGCATGTCGCTGCAGACATTTTATTACTCCGGGGCCTTCGGCGTTTACGAGTCGGACTCCAACCTTGATACGTTGAATATTCATTCATCCATCAAGAATATTTTCTTTCACCTTGAGGCACAAGGGGGACTGCTGGATGAAAGCCTTCGTGAGTTCTCGCTGGCTCTCGGGATCCGCGCCAACGACCACAGCACATATGGAGCCAACACGACGTATGAAGTCAATCCCTCGTTCAGGACCAACAGCCGTGGTCTTATCTATGCCTCTTTTTCAAGCGGATTCAATGCTCCGTCCTTGTACGAGCTCTATGCCCCAGACAAGAACTACCTATCCGGGATCGCGCGCGGAAACCATCAGCTGAAACCGGAGACTTCAGATTCCTATGAGATAGGCCTTAAGCAATCGATCGGTTCTGTCGCTTTTTCGATTGATTATTTCCATACCGTCATCAGCAATCGTATCGAGGATGTCTATTTGTGGGATAAAAATATTGGTATCGACACCCTCAACAACGATTATCTCCGAGACGACTTCCGCGGCGACACGTATCTCAATGTCGGCAAACAAACAACGAACGGGTTCGAAATTACTCTTGAATCGAAGATCACCGAACAACTCTCTCTCTCCGGAAATTACAGCCTCGTCTCCGGGACTTTGGATTACACCACGTCTGAGATTAATCTCGCTCAAACGGGGGGCAATCATGTTCAACTCTACAGCAACGGCGCATTCGTCACAGGCAACGTTGAAGTGAGCGGTCTCGCACGCCGTCCCAATACCGCGAACCTCACCGTTTCGTACCGGCCGTCCGAAGCCCTTGCCCTCAAAGCGGATGCACGGTACGCGGGGCGGCGGAACGACGTCTTCTACGATTCTGGTCTCGGTCCGTACGGCGCGCTCGGCACTCTGCCCATTGCGGCATATACCCTGGTCGATTTTTCGCCGGCTTATTCAATTAACGATCACCTGCTTCTTCTCGGCAGGGTCGAAAACATCTTCAATACGAAATACTCAGAAATCTCCGGCTTCACAACAAGGGGGCGCGGCGTGTACCTCTCTTTGAGATACGCGGGGCAGCCTTTTTGATGGAGTTGAGTTAGGGCGGATATTCATTCTAATAATCAGGCATGGATGCCAAGATGACGGCGCCACTTTTTTGTTTTGCCCCAGGCCGATTCCCATTGTGTCGGCATCTTCATCTATCCGGCCAGGAGGAAGTCCGAAGAGGATCTCCTCAGGACGGGAATCCATATGTATGTTGCATGTGGTGGGATGGTTCCTCGCCCTCGCGAATGCGTTAGAGTCTGATCATTTTGTATTGTGGTCCAATAGATTCCCGATAGAAACGTTCGGGAATGACGTAGCCCAAGTTTCATCATTCCCGCACGCTTCTGGCGGCCATCCGAACCGGAGCGCTGCTCCTGCCGCCGCTATATAGAACTTCATTCCTTTTTTCCCTACATTTCCTCACACTGTTCAATTACCGAAATCAAACAAAGCGAATGATTATGTCAAAAACTGCTTACTTCATTGGAGAGATCGAAAAAACTGTTGAGAAAACAAAGTTGGAATTCCAGGCACAGTCGATCGTGCCGCGGCTCTGGAAGAGGGACCATACTATTTGGCGTTCCGAGGAGAATCATAAGAACTCCATCCTCAACAGGCTGGGATGGCTGGAAAGCGTTGAACTGATGCAAAAGAATGTTGGCACGCTCCGGTCATTTTCCGATGAGGTGCGCAAAGCCGGTTTTACGCATGCTGTTGTCCTCGGAATGGGCGGAAGCAGCCTTTGCCCCGACGTGTGCCGCTGCACATTCGGCTCAACCAAGGGCTATCCTGAACTGTTAGTGCTGGACAGCACCAATCCATCATCGGTGACGCGAATTGAGAAATCGATCTCCCTGGCCACGACGCTTTTTATCGTGGCGAGCAAATCGGGAGGGACGACTGAGACAAACATGTTCTACCGATATTTTTACGATAGGGTCGGGCAGACTAAAAAGGGTGATGCCGGGGGTAACTTCATCGCGATCACTGATTCCGGCACGCAGATGGAAGCGGAAGCGAAGGAGAAGAAATTTCGGAGAATTTTTATAAACCCATCGGATATCGGCGGACGTTATTCTGCGCTCTCGTATTTTGGCCTGGTTCCGATGGCAGTCAGCGGGATGGACATTGACCGCATACTCAAAAGCGCCCAGTCGATCATCGGCGCAAGCCGCAATCAAGAATTGAAGGATAATCCCGCGGCCATGCTTGGTATCGCGTTGGGAGAAGCCTGGAAAGCGGGGCGGGATAAGCTCACATTCATTTCGTCGAAGCAGATTGAAACGTTTGCCTATTGGGTAGAACAGTTGGTTGCCGAAAGCACCGGCAAGGAAGGGAAGGGGATCATCCCGATCGAGGGGGAAGGGGAGCTTCAGCTCTATTCGGCCGACAGGATGTTTGTCTTGCTGCGGCTTGCTAAGGATGCCGCCGCATTCGCCGCGTTGACCAAGCGTTTGCGTGGAGAAGGCCATCCCGTTGTCGAGTTAATTCTGGATGACGAGTATGAACTCGGCGGAGAGTTCTTCCGTTGGGAATTCGCCACGGCAATGGCTGCGGTGGTGATGCATATCAACCCGTTTGATGAGCCGAACGTCAAGGAGAGCAAAGACAACACCGTAAGAGTCATTGAAGGATTCAAAAAAACCGGCTCCCTTCCCAAACAAGAATTGCTGGCGGAGAACGCGGAATTGGAATTCTATGCTGAACCCGCGTATGAGGATATACTCATTGCCGGGAGCAGCGACCACTCCCTCGCCGGCCTCTTCCGCGCACACCTCAATCAATGCGAGCCGGGCGATTATGCAGCAATTCTTGCATACCTCGACCAGAACGAAAAGAATGCTCGACTGCTTCAAGAATTGAGAAAAGCGGTTGGAGCAAGGAGCAAATGCGCGACGACATTGGGATTCGGTCCCAGATATCTCCACTCGACGGGCCAGCTGCATAAGGGAGGTCCGTCGAAAGGGGTATTCATGATTCTGACAGCTGATGAAGCTGTCGACAACAAGATACCCGGCGAGCTTTTTACTTTTGGAGTTCTCAAACAAGCTCAGGCGATCGGCGACTACCAATCGCTGGCGGGACGGTCGCTTCCCATCATACGGATACACCTCGGCAAAGAGATCCAAGCAGGTCTGGAACACTTACACTCGTTGGTGAAGTAGCTTCGCCTCTCGAGCCAATCAAGGAGACTAGTTATCAGGAAGCATGGGCAAAAACATTCGGGAAGAATCGTATGATATTGTAATTGTAGGAGGAGGCCCGGCTGGCGTTTGTGCTGCAATCGCCTCGGCTAGAACGGGTGCTGAGACTCTTCTCGTTGAACGGCAGGCATACCTCGGAGGAGTTTCGACTTCGGCCATGTTTCAGCCCTGGCGCGGATTTCATTCGCTTGGGAAACAAGTCGTCACCGGTATTGGTGAAGAAATTGTGGCCAGGCTGCAAGAAGCCGCCGGCAGCCCAGGGCACCGGGTTGACCCGATCGGAATCAGCCTGACCGTTACGCCCTTCGACGCCGATGTGTTGAAATCGGTGCTTCTGGAGATGGCTAACACAAACAACGTGCGGCTTATTTTCGACGCCCAATTCAACAGAGCGCGCCTGAAAGGAAATTATGTCGAAGCCGTAGAAATCCGAAGTCCGCATGGGGACAATTTGCTCCGGGCCGGTGTTTATATAGATGCGACCGGCCGGGGGACCGTTGCGGTCTCGGCAGGCGCGGGATTTGTGAAGCATGAAACCAGCGCCTCGTACAGGTTTTCGATGGGAGGGGTTGACGAGAAGCTTCTGATGGAATACGTTGTAAGAAGCCCTCATGAGTTTTCGAGGACACCTTCGTCCACGAAGGTCGCATTCCTTTCGCTCAAAGGATTCACTTCGTTGACGAGAAAGTGGCACGACGAGGCGCCGGCGTTGGCCGATTTCGACTCAATCCATATTGAAGGCACCAGCCGCGCGGGAGAAGCGGTGATCTCGATGATCGAGCTTCCCAACGTGAATCCAGACGACCCGGAGAATCTCAGGCGGACGGCGATCCGTTGCGAAGATCTGGCAGCAAAGGGCTCACAGTTTCTCATCCGCAATTGCCCGGGGTTTGAGAAGGCTGCAGTGCTGAAGCTGGCATCGGACATCGGGTTCCATTCCAATCGCCAGGTACTTGGGCGGATAACGATCTCGGATTCGGACGTTCTCTCCGGCCGGGAGTTCGCCAATGCAGCGGCTACTTGTGCCATGCCGGGCCGGCCCGACTGTACGTTTCAAGTGCCGTTAGATGCGTTTCGTTTGCCTGGTATCGAGAACCTGATCGTGACAGGGCGGGCTATTCTCCCTCCGACGGCCCTTTTCGCAACAAATTCCCAGCCCGCCAGCATGCAGTTGGGCGAAGCTGCCGGAAATTTAGCCGTAGAACTAAACAAGAACCTTGCGATGCCCAGATAAGTCGATCATGAAAAACCCAATTGAGCAGTTGAAGCAAGGGGTGATCGTCCTCTGTCATGCAGAAGGGGACGAGCCGTTCAATTTCCCCGATTATATTGCGGCTTTTGCCCGGGCCGCTGAGATGGGTGGCGCTGCCGGCATTCGCGTGCAGGGCGTGGACAACGTCAGATCCGTCCGGAAAGCGGTGAACCTCCCAATCATCGGAATAATTCGGGGAAGTTACCCCGATGGATGGGCTCTCATCACTCCCGAAGTTTCGGACGTCGTGGATCTCGCCGAAGCAGGGGCAGATCTCGTTGCACTCGACGCCACGCGCAGAGTCCGTCCGAACGGGATGGACGGAATGAGCTTTCTTAATCTTGTGCGGCGCCGGACTGATGTTCCAATCATAGCAGATATCTCCACGCTTGAAGAAGGAATCCGTGCGTCCGAACTGGGCGCGGACCTCATCGCGACGACCCTCTCCGGATATACGCCGTTAACGGAAGATCTGGCCGACGACTACCCGGATTTCAACCTCATTGAGCGATTGACGGCGGAAATCCAGACCCCGATTCTCGCCGAGGGGAGAATATGGAGCCCGAGCGAAGCTGCCCATGCGATCAAATGCGGGGCTTACGCCGTAGTGGTCGGCTCGGCGATAACACGACCGCGCGTTATTACTCAGAGGTTTGCCGAAGTTCTAAAGAACCTTTGAGATCTTGTTGTTGAAAGGAGGAAGTGTCCATTGAAAGGAGTGAACAATGCCATTCTGCCCAACATGTAAAACTGAGTATCACGCGGGTGTGACCCGTTGCGCTGATTGCGGGGTCCTGCTTGTCGAACAATTGGCCGACCAGCGTACGGAAGACCTTGAGACATGTTCAAACTGTTCTGAAACCGTTACCGCCGACAGCGAATTCTGCATCCATTGCGGTTCCATTTTTTCCGCCGAGAACTTCCGATGCGAGAAGCACCCGGCTGTGACGGCTACGGCCGTCTGCGTGATCTGCCACCGGCTTCTCTGCGGCGACTGTTCTGTGAACAAGGGAGTCCGCACATTCTGCGACGATCACAAGAATGTCGAGACCTCTGAGGACTGGGCCGTGGCATTCCAGTCGGTCGACTATTATGAGGCGAATATCGTCCGGGGAAAACTGGAAAGTGCAGGAGTGACAGTCAACCCGCGCAACAATACAAGCATCGGATTTATCGCGGACGGATTCATCGAAAGCGCAATCGGCCGCTCGATACTAAAATATCCTGTAAAAGTGTTCGTGCCGCTCGATCAATACCTCGATGCACTTGAAGTGATCAAAGACGAATCCCCGCCGGAGCAAGGATGAGCGGTCCATTTTCCTCTTCGACCGAAGGGCGATTCCTCTTGAGTGACAATCTAACGGACGAATACCTCGGTCATATCCTCCCTGCCTTTATTCGCCATATTCGCGGCGAGTTCACTCCTTCTCCATCCCTCACGATAGCCGTCGGGTTTGACGGGCGAAACCGTTCAAAAGATTTTGCCTTGTTGGATTCGGAGATCATCTCGAAGAGCGGACTCGGAGTTCTGAGATCTTCGGGTATCGTCCCGCTCCCGGCGCTCTCCTTGGCTGCAAAGCAGCACGGGTGCGCTGCTGGAATCATGATCACCGGAGGATCTTCTCCGTCTGGCAAGATCGGGATTGAATTCAAACAGAGTAGCGGGGCGCCGTTTTCCAACAGTGCCTTGCTCAAGATCGCTAAACTGATTAGCGAGCCCGATGCAACGCCGTCCGGGATTCCCGCCTCTCATTTGGCTGGTATTTCAGAGATTGATTTTCTCACGGATTACGAATCTTATCTGAGGTCCTCCCTCGACATTTCGGCTCTCACCACGTTTGCTCAAAATCCAAAGAACAACGCCAACGTTCTGATAGACTCAATGGGAGGTGCCGGACAGACGATCATAGAAGAGATTCTCGTCAGCTGCGGCTGGCGGGCGCAAACATTGTTCGGCGCTCCGCAACCTGACTTCTTTGACCGCCACCCGAAGCCAAATTCCGCAAACCTCAGCGCATTGAGATATAATGTGAAGGTAATCGATGCCCAAATGGGTATCGCGACCGACGGGGATGGCGGCGGGTGCGGCATCATTCTCGAGAATGGAGACTGGCTCGATATTCAGACCATGACTCTCATTCTCTTGTGGCATCAGTTGAAGCAGAAGAAAAAGAGGGGGAATTTCTTGAGAAGCCCGATTATCCCCGAGGCCATCTGCAGGGCCATTCAAACCGACCTAATGTCCGTTATTGAAATGAGCTCTGATGCAGATCCGAACGAGATATGGAAACCGGGGTGGTTCCTGGGAGTCTCGGATGAAGGCGATTTTAGTTTTGGTCCCGATTTGCCGGAACGGGATGGAATATTGACTGGATTACAGTTCGCGGAGATGGTCTCCATTTCGGGAAAGTCGCTTCGGATGCTCATAGATGTAGTCGGGAGCGCAGTGGGGGGTCTGGGCGGCCTGCCTTCGAAGAAGAGAGATTGACCGCTGACCTTCGCGGATCTCGGCGCACTTTCTAACTTGGATCGTCACTCCTTCTGCGGATCACAGTTGTCCGGTGCGTCTGGGGTACGGGGCTGTAGAGTCAAAAGCCTGAGCCAAGTCAGGTTCAGGCCTTTCCCAGGCAATAGAACTGACACAATGACATTTTCTTGTTGTATTCCTGCAAAAAATTCATATAATTCCACATTTGTTACCCTTGTGTGTTGAGATTCAAAAACGATTCTCAAAGAAACGTTTGACATTGTAACCCCTCTTATATAACTTATTCCCGCCTAATAACACGCCTACATTGAAACACCATTAGAGAACGAATTGAGGCACTTTTCTGCCATCGTGATAGGTAGAAGAGCATTTAAAAATATCTGAGGATTTGATGGGTAAGTTTTGGGTAAATTTTGTTTTGCTTGTGCCGTGCGTACTCTACTTTGGTTTCGGAACGTCGACAATCGAAAAGGGCGGAAAATCCAATGAAATCAAGGGGATTGACTCGAAAGTTGCGCTCGACATCAATTCGGCGCGATTCTTAAGGTCTTACGGCCGAACTCTAAGGAAATACTCCCAGAGGTACGGGCTAGATTGGAGGCTCGTCATGGCAGTTATGAAGACGGAGTCCCGATTCCGGCCCGAGGCCTCAAGCCACAGGGGCGCCGAAGGCCTGATGCAGATCATGCCGGTTACCGAGAGCCAGATCGCCGGGGAGCTGGGTTTTGACGAAGAGGAATTCCGCGTTCCCCACACGAATATCCGGGGCGGGGTCTACTATTTAGGGAAGATGTACCGCTCTTTTGGAAGCCAGGGAATTAGTCCAGACAACAGGATCAGGTTCACACTCGCCGCCTACAATGCCGGCGCTGCGCGTATCGCGGATGCCAGGACCTTGGCGAAATACATGAATGACGACCCGAATGAATGGGGGTCAGTGAAGGCGTCACTTCCTCTCTTGTCGCGCAAATATGCTTCCATCCACATTCGCGTTTGGGATGGAGGTAAACCGACGAGCGGTTACTATCATCAATGGCAGGAGACAACCGGCTACGTTGAGACGATCATGGCCTACTACGCCGAATACTGCAAGATCATCCCTGAAAATGTCTAGCTGGACAGTAATGACAGCAGCCCTTGTCTACAAGAGCCGCAGAGCCTGTTTTTCGATTGGCGCTGCGGCTTTGCTGTTTCTTTTGATCGCCTCGCCGTGTAGATCCCAAACCGATCCTCCCAATCCTGATGTTCGGCTTTTCAGAAGCATTAACAATGGTCAGTCGTCGTTCAACACTTCCATTCTCAACGTCACCGATTACTCGGTCTATCCGGTGGTGATCGGCGTTCCGATTGGACTCACTGCTTATGGATTGGCAGCAGACCGGAACGAGGAATTCGAATCCGGCGTGCTTTTGTGTTCATCCGAAGTGCTTGCCTACGGGCTTTCGACTCTTCTCAAAGATGCCATCAGGAGGGATCGTCCATACGAGGTACTTTCGGGGGTTCACACGAACCATCTTGAAACATCCGACCCATATTCGTTTCCCTCTGGTCATGCGACAGGTGCGTTCGCTCTGGCTACACTGTTAACTCTCAGATATCCGAAGCCGGGAGTCTATATCCCTGCGTTCGCCTATGCTGCCTTGGTTGGATATGGCCGGGTATATTTCGGATTGCATTATCCGGGGGACGCGCTTGCGGGGGCGTTGCTGGGGGCGGGGAGTTCGCTCCTGATTTACGAATACCGGGCAAAACTCCTTCCTCTCGCTTACAAAGCGATCGGAAGGAGAGAACCTACCAACTTTACGGCGGTGATTGTGCCTGACCGGGAGGGAGCGCTGATGAATATTGTTGTGACATTTTAGCAAACGCAGGCCAATTCTCTCTGGGTCTACGTTCCGAACTTGGATCAGGGGATCAATACCGCAACCGAAACCACAGTCGTCCACTTTCCATCTTTGTCCCCCTCCGCTGACTGCGTGATATTGAATGTCTTGAGAATCTTCCCGCTCATTTTGAAGTGCGCTTCCCGTTCATCCCAGGCAAGATTTGGATCGAACTCCACTCCGAGTGTTGTCGCAAGCATCGTAGCAGCGAGATCCTCCGCATACTCTCCAGCTTTTTCGTCTGTCTCTCCGTAAGGATGATGCTCGGATAAATATCCATATTGCGATTCATCGGCTGCCTGTGCGACGCCGATGGAAGAAGCGATAAGGCGATTCGGCTCGTTCGTGGCGTTGCGGGCCATGACAACAAATGTTACCGCTCCGGGTTCGAGCAGCTTGATCCCTTCGGCAGGTGAGATGCGCTTGCATTTGGGAGGATAAATGCTCGACACCGTCACGAGGTTGCACTTCTCGATGCCGGCATTCCTCAGCGCGAGCTCAAATGACTGCAGGTAATCTTTGTGACGGCCCACGCCTTTTGTGAAAAACATTTTGCTTGGAACAAACACTATCTCATCTCCGCGTTTAAGATTTGATGGTACTGATGTTGGAAGTTAATTGCAAATTCATTGTGCGTGCGAGACGATCTTCAGGAAACGTCGTCGTCCGACCTTTACGAGCGCCGGTTGACTCAGCTCCACGACCGCTCCGATATCGGCTATCTTCATTCCGTCTACCGTAACGCCTCCCTGTTCTACCAGGCGGCGCGCCTCGCCTTTCGAGGCGGCGAGCTTTGTATCCACGAGCAGCTGGAGAATGCCAACGGCGGTGTTCGCTGTCGGATACGAGAACTCTTCGACATCGTCCGGAACGTCTTTCTTTACGAAAATCCTATCGAATTCTTCCTCGGCCGCGCTCGCCAGCTCGGCGGAATGATACATCGCCACCAGCCTTCGGGCAAGTTTTCGTTTGAGATCGCGGGGGTTCACCGACTTCGCATCCAGTTCTTTCTTCACTTCGGCCAGCTCGG
>CAYLMV010000098.1:0-13945 GCA_964384415.1 uncultured Chitinophagaceae bacterium
ACATGACGATGAAGCAGCAGCCCGAAAACGGATTTTACGGCCCGTTCGACACCCAGTGCCTGACAAAACAACGGCGCGAAGACTACCGCTCTCCTTTTGAAATCGATCGCGACCGTGTCATTCACACCTCAGCTTTCCGGAGGATGCAGGCAAAAACACAGGTATTCCTATCGGGCGAATACGATTTCTACCGAACACGGCTTACGCATTCCCTCGAAGTGGCACAAATCGGGAGATCGATCTGCAAATATCTCCGGCAGACAAGCCCCATTCTCGCTCCCGATTTCCACATAGACTCCCACCTCGTCGAAGCGATCTGCCTTTCCCACGATCTGGGTCATCCCCCGTTCGGACATGCCGGAGAAAGAACGCTCAACCGCCTCATGAAACCGTACGGAGGTTTTGAAGGAAACGCTCAGACACTCCGCCTGATTACCGAGACGATTTATTCTTCTCAGGGGGCGCGAAAAGGGATGAACCCGACCAGGGCATTCGTCGATGGTGTGCTGAAGTACAAGACACTCCGGTCTCAGTTGAATAACCCGGAGAATCACTTTATCTATGACGAACAGAAGATGTTCGTTGATTTTGTTTTTGGAGGAATTCAAGTTCCTGGAGAGTTGACACCGGGGAAAAAGCTCAATTCATTCCGGAGCATTGAGTGTCAAATTATGGATTGGTCGGACGATGCGGCGTATTCGCTGAACGATTTGGCAGACGGAGTTCATTCCGGAATCATCAACGGAGGAAAAGTCGAGCGGTGGGCGAACGATCAATCGATCGGCAAGGAAGAGAGTAAATTTGTTGGAGTCCTCATCGATGCGATCGGCTCGGGCCGGGTGGAAAAGATGATCGCATCGAAGATCGGCGAATTCATCCAGGCGTGCTCGCTGAGCGAAACAAACAATTGTCTGAGCGATGCGACCCGGCGTCACCGGTACCAGCTGGAGATAGACCCCGCGATTCGGAAAGAGGCCGAGTTGTACAAGAAGATATCTGTTGACCTCGTCTTCCTTTCCCCCCAGCTTCATCAACTCGAACACAAGGGGGCGCACCTCCTTCATAATATCTTCAGCGCGCTCCGCGAGAATTATCTGGAAGTCGAAAAGTCTTCCACGAATCTATTGCCCGGCGATGCCGAGCGCGCGGTGCGAGCCGCAACTGATCAGAGCCAGAAAATGCGCCTCCTCTGCGATCACATCGCCGGCATGACAGACGGATTTGCAGTGCGGACCTATAAACGCCTCTTCGACGCGGAGTTCGGCTCGCTCGCAGATTTGATCTAGCGATTCAGAGATGAACCGCGAAGGCGCGAAGAACGCCAAGAAAAGCCGTTGGAAGAAAAGAGAATATGCGGTTTGTTCTCTTCTTGGCGAACTTTGCGACTTAGCGGTTTTCTTTTTTAACAGCGCCTCAATGCCCTGCCTTCAGCATCTCCGGCGTGAACTTGTTTAGTCTGATCACCCGTGCCGCGCTGCGGCTCATGGTCGGCACGACCATTCTTGCCTGGGCTTCGCTTTCCGCCTCGATGATGGCAAACCCCGTGTGATTCCCCGAAGCACACCCCCATTCAAAATGAGTGAGGTAACCGAGCGCCTCGACCAATTTGATGACGTGCGAGCAATCTTCCTTCGAATGCGGCGATTCGACCAAATAGCGATCCATCGTTGTTCCTTTCTCGATCCCGCCGGATTATTTGCTCTTCTGATGTTCGGCGAAATCGTAGGGATAGAATAAATAGAGTGAGCCGGTTCTATTTGCCGACCACTCGGGGACTTTGTGCCAAACCGGTTTGATGTGACGAAGATATACGATCAGAGCTTCCCGGTCTTCTTCCGTCATGTTTGAAAAGGAAATCCACGGCATTGTCGTCGGCTCGATGATCCGCCCGTCCTGATTTACGCCGCTTGTCAAGACTCGTTTTATGTCCTCGTCGGAAACCCCTGAAAACCCCGTCTCTTTGTCGGGCGTCAGGTTGCTGGGGTGGACCGTTCCGGATCTGCGGGTTTCGAACTTGGCTCCCCCCGCTAGAAATTCATCCCAATTCGGCCCCTGGGCTCCCTGCGGAGTGTGGCAGTCGCTGCAGTCCGAATACGACATGATGTACTGGCCGCGCTCGGCAAGAGCCCTCTCAACCGGGTCATCGATCTTTTGAAGCGATGCCGCGACCGCTGCGGTATGCGGGTTAATGAATGCTTCGCGCGGAAGAAGATCGAACGGCGGTATCAAATAGAGAAAAGCAAGAAATCCAACGACACCCACGCAGACGACCACGATGGCAACTCGTTTCAGTATCTTCTTCATGGCCGTACCTCCTTTCCTTCGCCACCAAGCGAAGCGAGATTGGGTGAAGTGGGGGATGTGTTTGCTGAAACTGGCTTCTCCTGGTTCTCAACAGCTCTCATCGGATATGCAGGCGAAGGAATTTGCTCTTTCAGAATGAGCACCCTGAATTTCCCCCAGAGATACGCAAAGATGTTCGGCTTCTCCGGATCAGGGATCTTGCGGCTCACGGCGGGGATGGTCCGCAAATAGGCGACGATTGCGTTCTGGTCATCTTCTTTCAGCGAAGCAAACGCTGTCCACGGCATGGGGAACGGAAGAAATTTCCGTCCGTCGCGGGCAATGCCCTGGGTAAAGGCCCGCTTGATTTCCTGATCGGTCCAATTTCCGAGCCCCGTTTCTTTGTCCGATGTGAGATTTTTCGTGGTGAATTTGCCAAACGGATAGAGATCGAACGTCAGTCCCCCGGAGAACTGTGTCCCTTCGATGATGCCGAGGTCTTCCGTGTACGATGAATGACAACCAGCACAGCCGATCGTCCTTACGAGATACTTGCCGCGCTGAACAGGATTCGCTTTGTTCTGGGCGTCGAGCTTCGCATAGAATTCTTTGATTTCTTGCTCGTTCATTTTCCAGGCCGGTTTGCGGCCGAGCGATACAACGTAGTTCGCGAGATCCCACATTTCCTTGTCGCTTGCGGATCCAACATAAGAAGGCATCGGCGTACCGTCGACGCCCGTTTTGAAGCGCAGGTAAATGTCCCGCCCCGTCGAGCCTCCGCGGAATGTCCAGGGCTGCCTCAGGTCGGCCGCATCGATGTCGAAATCCCAGTTGTCTTTGAAATCGGCCGCGACGAGACCGGCACCCGTGCCGTCATTTCCGTGACAGTCTGCACACTGCAACTTGGCATAGACTTTCTTCCCAGCGGCGATGCTCGCCTGGGAGGATGGGATGGCAGATGAAACATGGGTTGGATGAGGTTTTTCATTCTGGAACCTGGGTGAGAACGTCTTCAGGTACGACACGACCGCCTTCAACGAATCACCTTTAATGAACGGCCCCCAGTCGGGCATCGCCGTGCCATGCAGGCCGTTCTTTATCGCCGCCGTGAGATCGTCATCCGAGGGGATGCTGCCTGTTTCGGTTGAACGGAACTTGAAAATGCCGGAGGTAAAATTCCGTGGACGGGGATTCAACAGCGCAGCATTGGGGCCGTCGCCTTTTCCTGTGGAACCGTGGCACGGCGTGCACCGCGCATCGTAGATCGTTTTTCCCAGGCCAGCCATCTGCTCATCACTCGCACCAGCGGGAGAACCGAGGAGAGGCTGCTGCTGCACGACAAGGCACGCCGTGAGCATACAGAGCACTCCCCTGGTAAAGAAGAGCTTCATTGTTCCTCCGTGATTTTGTGTGAACGATAACAGCGTTGTTTAATCAAGAATAGTAAAAATTTCACGCTTCCCCGACTCGACAAGGGGAGCGAACTTGTTTTGATACCATTCGCCAAACTCCTTCATGCCGAGTTCGTTCTTGTTTGCCTCTTCGAATGATGAGAGGTCTTTGTGCGCGGTCTCTAAGATGAAGGTATAATAGGGGCCGACGACATCGGTGAGGGCGCGGCTTGGAGGAAAATTGTTCTTCTTGAGGATGGCGGCTGCTTCTTTCCAAGCCGCTTTCGCTTCCTTCGCCTTGCCGAATTTCAGTTGAAATACCTCGCGAACAAGAATCATAACCGCCTCCGATAAGATTGGTTGGTCGAAGAATAGATCAGAACGCTGAAGAATATTCATTGAATGAACGACGAGCCGCTGCGCGCGAAGAACGCGTGAAATAATAATGATCAATGAAGAAATGGAAAAACCATCTTCATCGCTGCGCTCTCGCGGTTTTGCGGTCTTCCATTTCAGAAGACAGCAAACGTCGCAGCGCGATTTCGGAATCGGTCTGTGATTACTGCAATCGGATGGAATGTACGCTGCTTTCCCGCCCTACGGGGCAGAATCAACGCCTCTACGGCTTGAATCTGCGCGGTGTTCTCCGTACATTTGTGCGTTAATGTATCTTTTCAGAAAGAATAAGTCAAGAGTCTTCGCTCGCTTTCCTCATTTGTCCTTAATGTTTCATCGCTATGCACGCTCTCATTGATCTGCTGGCCGAAAATCAGCTGCTGCTCCTTTTCACTGTCATCGGTCTCGGCTACCTTGTAGGTCACGTGAAGATCTTCGGCTTCAGCTTCGGCGTTTCTGCAGTGCTGTTCGTCGGCATCGCGTTTGGATCCCTCGACAAACGGCTGGGACTTCCAGAATACACGTATATCATCGGCCTTGTCCTGTTTGTCTACGCCGTCGGGCTTCAGTCGGGACCGAGCTTTTTTTCTTCGTTCCATAAGCGGGGACTCCGCACGAACGCCATTGGCGCTCTGCTCCTCCTTATCGGCGCGGCGGTGAGTATCGGTGTCTGGAAAATTCTCGGGCTGTCAGCGCCGGCGGCTGCGGGTCTCTTTTGCGGCGCCCTCACAAGCACACCCGCACTCGCAGCCACGGTCGAAACCGTGAAATCTCTCTCCGTACACCTCCCGCCCGATGCGGCCGAACTTAACTCGACGATTCCTGTCGTTACGTACGGACTGGCCTATCCGTTCGGGGTGCTCGGAGTTATTCTCTGGTTCTTCGTCTTTACAAAATTGTTCAAAGTCGACTTCGCTAAAGAAGAGGCGTCGCGTTTAAAGGAATCTGGAACCGGAACCATCGTCAGCCAGACTTTTCGGCTTACGAACCCTGCGATCGATGGAAAAACTGTCGCCGAATCTCTGCAGCTTCTTGGCCATCCTGCGTTTGCCCTCAGCCGCATCAAAAAAGGAGAGACCATCGAGATTGTCACTCCGCACACAATCCTTTCCCTGGGGGACAGCATTGTTGCGGTCGGAACGGTCGAAGCTCTGGAACGGGCGCGGATTCTCTTCGGCGAAGCTGCTCTCGAGCATCTTACTCTCGACAATACCGGGATCGAGTTCCGCCGCATCTTTGTCTCGCATCCGGCAGTCGTCGGAAAGCGTATCCATGAACTCGACCTGGAGAAGAATTTTGCCGCCACGATCACGAGGCTGCGGCGCGGCGACATCGATTTCGTCCCCGCTCCGGAGACGGTGCTTGAAATGGGAGACCGGATCCGCGTCGTGACACGGCAGGAAAATATTGAAAGGGTAACAAAGTATTTCGGCGATTCGATGAAGGCGATTTCGGAGACAGATTTTCTTTCCATTTCGTTCGGAATCGTCCTTGGCGTCATGGCTGGCATGATTCCCCTTCCGCTTGCGCACGGAATGGTCTTCAGGCTCGGTTTCGCCGGCGGACCTCTCATCGTGGCGCTGATTGTCGGCAGGCTTGAGCGTACCGGCCCGATCGTGTGGTCCCTCCCGTTCAGCGCGAACCTGGTGATACGGCAGATTGGATTGGTCTTCTTCCTTGCGGGAGTCGGCACTAAAGCAGGGTATGGATTCGGCGCGACGTTTCAGACGGGCGGGTGGGAACTGATCGCAGCCGGGGCGATCATTACATCCTGTGTAGCCGTGCTCAGCGTGATCATCGGTTACAAGTATCTCAAGCTGCCGATGTCCGCTGTTTTAGGAATGACTTCGGGTGTCCACACACAAATGGCCTGCCTGGCGTACGCCAATCAGCAGACTCAGAATGAACAGCCGAATATCTGGTATGCCACCACCTATCCTGCATCGATGATCACAAAGATCATTCTGGCCCAGATTATCGTCTCGGCACTCTGGGTCCTATAAATTCACCATAGGTTGTATCTTTTCGTCTTAATCTCATCACTTTCTCGTTCCCAATCTCCGATTGGGAACGGCGTCAGCCGGAAGCTCCGCTTCAAGAGCAGAGCGAAAGAGAGCTAATGTCTGCGCTCCCAACCGCAGTTTGGAAGCGAGAATGCGGACCTGGAGGGTTTCTTCTCGTTCCCAATCTCTGATTGGAAACGGAGCTACGGAAGCCCCGTTTTACGATTGTTCCTCATCTTTCCATTGACTTTTTGTCGGATTTTTGGTACTTTATTGTTCCAATTTTGAACGACATCATTTTCAGGAAGGACATATCCGATGTTTGCAGTGGTTGAGATCGCCGGACAGCAGTATAAAGTGAATCCCGCAGATAAATTGTATGTGCCCAGGCTAGAGAACGAAGTCGGCAGCAGTGTGAATTTCGACAAGGTGCTCTTGTTATCTGACGACAAGGCGGTAAAGATCGGAGCTCCCACCGTCTCAGGGGCCTCGGTGAAGGCAACAGTGCTCGCCCATGTGAAGGATGAAAAGGTCATTGTTTTTAAGAAGAAGAAGCGCAAGGGCTATCGGGTGAAACGCGGACACCGGGAGCAATACACGCACATTGAAATCACATCGATAGCGTAAGATTTTTCGGAGAACAGAAAGGATAGGATATGGCTCATAAAAAAGGGGGCGGAAGCTCCCGCAACGGACGCGACAGCAACGCTCAGCGCCTTGGCGTAAAGCGGTTCAGCGGACAAAAAGTGCTCGCGGGGACGATTTTGGTCCGGCAGAGAGGCACGCATTTCCATCCCGGTGCCAATGTCGGCAAAGGCGGAGACGATACATTGTTCGCGCTGACCGACGGAACCGTAAAGTTTCAACGTGTTGGCAAAACGCGCCAGGCGATTTCGATCGTAACGTCCTAAACCGAAGAGCCTTCAAGAGCTTGAGTGATTTATTTTTGCGTAAGAGTTTTTGCTCTTACGCAATTTTTTTTCTATCCTGAATGAAACGGTTCAGCGGCTGTCCAACCAACCATCGGAGAATGCTATGAAGATTACAGTCATCGGTGCCGGAAACGTGGGCGCATCCGCGGCACAGCGTATCGCAGAAAAAGAACTGGCCAATGAGGTCGTCATCGTCGATGTCGTCGACGGCCTTCCGCAGGGGAAGGGGCTCGACATGTACGAGTCGGCGCCCGTAGAAGGTTTTGATTCAAAGATCATCGGGACGAATACGTACGACGCAACGGCGAACTCCGACATCGTTGTCATCACCGCAGGTATAGCCCGTAAGCCGGGAATGAGCCGCGACGATCTTCTCAATACAAACGCCGGCATTCTCAAGACGGTCACCGAACAGGCTGTTGCGAAATCTCCGCGTTCGATTCTCATCGTCGTCTCCAACCCACTCGATGTGATGGTCTACGTCGCCCTGAAGGTCAGCGGGTTCGACCGGCACCGGGTCGTCGGGATGGCGGGAGTTCTGGATACTGCCCGATTCAGGACTTTCATCGCCATGGAATTAAACGTCTCCGTTGAAGATGTGACCGCCTTTGTCCTCGGCGGGCATGGCGATTCGATGGTGCCCCTCCCGCGATACACCTCTGTGGCCGGCATTCCTTTGACCGACCTCTTGCCCCCGGATAAAATCGAGTCGCTCGTCACTCGCGCCCGCAACGGCGGGATAGAGATCGTGAACTTTCTAAAAACGGGGAGCGCATATTATGCCCCCTCCGCAGCTGCCGTGCAAATGGTGGAGGCGATCGTGAAAGATAAGAAACGCATTCTCCCCTGCGCCGTGTACCTTCAGGGAGAATACGGATTGAAGGATACCGTCGTTGGTGTGCCGGTGAAGCTGGGAAAAGGCGGAGTCGAACAAATTATGGAGATCAAGCTCTCCGGGGACGAATCCGCGGCGCTCAAGAAGTCTGCCGATGACGTGCTGTCCAATATCCAGAAATTAAAGCTGTAGGCAAATAAAGCAAGAAATGGGCAGGTCAGACAATCCTGTCTGACCGAGTCCAATGATTCGAATTGACTTTGGCACTCCCGATTCATCGGGACTGTTCCACGATCAAAATCACTTTTTCAACATTTATCAAAAAAGGCGGCTCTTTGCGTTTTGTCAAGAGCCGCCTTTTCAATTTTTCATACTGCAATTTCAAAACCTGATCTTCATCGTCACTTCGTTCCCCTTGCTGTTGTAGCTGACATCTTCCGCGAGCTCTCTCATCAGGAATACGCCCCGGCCGCTTTCCCGAAGCAAATTTCCCTCGTCGATGGGATTGGGAATGCCCTGCGGATCGAACCCTTTCCCTTCGTCCTTCACTTTGATCACGAGCATGTGATCCCGAACAGAGCCAGTGATCATGACCTTTTTCGACGCATTGCGTTTGTTCCCATGGATGATCGCATTGTTCACCGCCTCGGTGACCACAACGAGCAATGTCCCGAATTGTTCATCGCTGAATTTCAGCGATGAATTCATCTTGAGCAGGAATTGTTCCACCCGGTGAACGTTCTTCGGGTCGCTCGCCATCGAAAAGCGGAAATTCTTTTGAGCGATGCGCTTTCGGGCCTCTGCTGCCACTCCGTTCCTTTCTTAGAAAAGAGCTCTGACCGACATGGCGACGTTCGAGACCTCGCGCGTGGGAAGGTTCGTCTCCTGCTGGAACTCCTCCCAACCTTGAATCTCGAGCCGCGTTGATTGAGAAAGCGTTATGGTGATGGATGTCGTCGGTCCGTAACTCAGAAAGTTCCCGTTGGGGACTCGCTCGCCGTTTTCATACTGGAACCTGTTTTGGGCGAACGAGCGAAAACCGACCGAACAGACGAGCCTTCCTTCGATGGTGTACCGGACCGAAGGCGAAAAAGTTGCCTCACGAAAATACTGCTGCGGACGCTCGGAAAACGCCTGCCAGTGTAGTTCGCCGCGCTCGTATAACCGGAGCTGTAAAAAAAAATCGAGGCCGATGGTTCTGCTCATATCATACGATGTTGTATCCAAAAACGCAAATTGACGGTATGAATAGCTCTCCACGGTCGGAATGATCGACTCAAAATCAAAGACGGTGTAATTGGCAAGCACCTCGAACGCATTGACCATCCTCATGGCGGAGGATGGAGTGTAGGTGATGGTGGGCGAGAGACGGAAAATCCGGTTCCAGTTGTTGTTCGCGCTTCGATCGCTGAAGATGTAGACAATATGGTTCAACGTCACTTCGATCTCCAGGGCCGATTCCAGATAGTCATTCCACCGGTGTGTCTCGCGGAGTCCTTCATTGATCAGCAGCTCGTCGCGGTCGTCGGTGTTGAGAGAATCGGGCGTATCGTACCGGAGCAATCCGGCCGAGCTTTCGAGGGAGAGAAGATCGCTCGACGCGACTTTCCAGGAGAGCGAGCCGTGGAGAGACGTTTTTCGGGCGACATTGTCCAGCCGCGATTCCTCCTCCGATTTGTTCTCCTGGATATTCCTATCAACACCGTCGATGATCGACAGGACGTGTTTCTCATCACGCTCCGCAAAGCGTATGCCCGCCGTGGCAACCACGGCGTCGAAATCCTGATACTTGAGGTCGATACCTCCCTCGAGCCGTTCCTCCTGGACCGTAACATCATAGGGTATTGCCATCGGCTCTGCCAGCGCCTTGTACCGGTACGTGTTTGCTATTATCCGGTTTTCGAAAAGAGTTTGTACGACAGCAGAGAGCTTGTTTCCGACGCCATAGTGGAGCGAGTTTGCGATATTGACAATGTCATCGACCCTGCTCCGTATATTTGCACTCGTCCCGAACTCGCTTCCGATAAGACTGTCTGCGGGAACGTAAAAATCCCATCGGTTGTCCGACCACTGTAATCGAAGACTGTCGAGCGAACCTTCGAGAAAATCCTTCTGCAGGAAAAGCTGGGCGGCGTTGTTGCGATAGTACCGCGGCGAGATGTCGCTGACGTTGAGCCGCAGCGATGCCGCCGTTTCGTACCCGTCGCTGCCGAGGGTATCGAGCTGCGACGAGAACTTATAGTTCAAACCTTCATCCGCCCGGGCTGCCTGCCGGTCGTACCTATATCCGATCATCGGGCTGAACGACAACCGGGAAATCGGCCGCGCAGAGATTCCAACCAGGCCGGTATGCAGGGCAGCATTGCTGACACCGAGTGATTGGTTGTCGGAAAGGATGAATGACGATCCTTCGGCTTCCGCGTCGATCTGCGATGTAATCCTGCGGGATGCATCGAACCAGAAATTCTGATTATTGCGGATAGAATTCTGGTCCTGCCTGATAAACGACGACGTGGACCTGTCATGCAGATCGACTTCGAACGCCGTATCGCGCAGCCCGTAGTCGCCTCGGAGGCTCCACAAATACGTGTTGAGATTTCTTTCGAAATGCAGATCAGCCGAGTTTGAATCCCGGCCGGCTGGAGCTGTGTAGGCGGATGTATCGCGCGCCGTTTGCGAGTGCACCCCGCAGGAAACCGCGGTCAGAAAGAGCAGGATCCATACGCACCGGGAGAGCCGTTCTCCGGCGAAGCGTTTGCGCTGAGTATACCCGGTGACCGAAGAAAGAGAGAAATTCAATTGGCGTCCTTATTCTTCACCGCGCATGCCGAAGGGTCTTCAAGAACTTTTTCTTGAAAGAACTTGCATCGACACTGGCTGCAACGCGCACCGTCGGCTTTTTCCGCAGAGCCCGTTTCACCCAATCCGGAAGCTCGGCGTTCTTTCGGACGGCAAGACGGGGAAAGAACAGTGAAAGACCGCGGGTGTACGCGCCGGACCATTCGACACGGACGTACCCCCGCCGTGATCTCACGAACGACGGAAACGCAACGGACCCTGCCGCAAGCGGGTCGTGGAGATAACCGCCATTGACGTTGATGGTGCGTCTGTGAAAATCAAAATAGAACTTTGTTATCTGCTGAAGATACCTGCGCACGATCGGATCTGCAACCGACCGGAGGTCTGCCGGGGTGAGGAGGCATTGTTCGGTGACATTGAGGGGAATCAATCGAATGGGAAGCCCCGATCGCATGACGATGTCGGCGGCTTCCGGGTCTACATAGAAATTAAACTCGGCCGCCGGTCCGGTGTTGTGCATCCCCTGGAAGGCTCCTCCCATGACAACAATTTCGCGAGCCTTCTTCATCGTTGCCCTGTCTTTCGTGATGGCCGCGGCGATATTGGTGAGCGGACCGGTGGCCACCACTGTCGTGTTCGGTTCACGCCGCAGAAGATCGAGGATGACGTCGACGGCGCTTCGGGAGCTAGCCGCAAGAGCCGGCTTATCGTAGAGCCCCGATGCATTGCCGATCCCATCCCACCCATGCACTTCCCGCGCGGTAAAAAGCTTTCTCCTGAGGGGTTTGGACGCACCCTGGGCAACGATGGGAAGAGACCGGATCCGCCCCGACAGGAGCTGGAGAGTAAGAAGCACATTTCGCGTGCATAAACTTACCGGAACATTGCCGGCAACCGTCGTAATCGCCCGGACGCGGAGAGCAGGCGAAAGAAGCGAAAAAATAATCGCCAAGGTATCGTCGACGCCGGCGTCGACATCCAGGATGATTGGGGTTGATTTCATCAGAAGAGAATATCGTGCACGGTGTGGTGCGGTTCGAATCCCAGGATCTCCCGGGCTTTCTCATACGAAAGGAACGACGCTGGTCCCCCAAAACTCTTCTCGATCACCGCGACGTCAGGGAAATACTTCGCAAGCAGGGTTCGCGATTCGATGCCCGTCCAATTCTCTTTGGCTGAAATAAATAACACCTCATGCGGCGCAGGCAAGTCTCTTTCTACAGCAAGCCGGTGCGCCTGCGCCACGTCGTAAACGTGCACGAACGCCCACAAGTTGTTTCGCCATTTGGGATACTCCTCGACCAGCTTCCTGTAAAAATCTGTCTCCTTTTCCTCAGGCACCCAGATCCACGGCTCCCGCAGGCACACAGTTCGTATTCCATACCGCGCAGTGTACGTGCGGCAAATCTGTTCGCAGATCACTTTGCTCAATCCGTACGGATCCTGGGGGCGAAGAGGATGGCGCTCGTCGATCGGCACATATTCGGGCGCCATCGGGTTCTTCATGAAGGCAAAACCGAGTGTCGATTCGCTCGATGTGAATATGACTTTCTTGATCCCCTTCTGCGCCGCAGCCTCCATAACATTAAATGTTCCATTGACGTTGACGTTGAACACTTTTTCGGCCGGGTCGTTGAGAGGATGAGGGATCCCCGCCATGTGGACAACGGCGTCGTAGCCATCCACAGCCGCTACAACAGCGGGGAGGTCCAGCACATCGACGTTATGAAATTGAATTTTTTGCACGGGAGGTTTGAGATCGAGTACGGCAACCGAGTGCTTATGCGTCATCAGTTCGTCAACGACATATTTCCCGACCAAGCCGCTTCCCCCCGTGACCAGAACTTTCATTATCTGCCTTTCACTCAAGGATGCAAAGGAGGTTTCACGACCCGGAATATTCCTCCGTTGGAATGATGATTGACGTTATAAGTCAAATTTTTGCAGCCGTACGGGGATTTCAACGCTTTTGAAGCCCTGCCCCTTCAATCCGCTGGAAAACTTTTCAGCCTGGTCAAGGTCTCCGTGGACGAGAAAAATATTCTTGAGCCGTTTCCTGTCGAAGTGATTGAAATACGCGAGCAGTTCATTCCTGTCTGCGTGAGCGCTGAACGAGTTCATGATGACCACATCGCATTTCCGTTCATGGACTTCGCCAAAAATTGTCACCTCTTTTTCCTGTTCGACAAGTCTTCTCCCCAGGGTATGCTCGGCCTGGTACCCGACGATGAGAATCGTGTTTTTGGGATTGCCGATGTTGTTCGCGAGGTGATGACGAATGCGTCCGGCTTCGCACATTCCCGACGAAGCGATGATGATGCAGGGTTCGGTCCTCTCGTTCAGTTTCTTCGACTCGTTGACATCGCGGATATACGTGAGGCGCTGGAATCCAAAAGGATCTTCTTCCCTCTTCAATAAATCGAGGGTTTCCTGATCGAAACATTCGGGGTGTTTTCGAAATACTTCTGTCGCGCTGGTCGAGAGGGGACTGTCGACATACACCGGGATATTGACAAGCCGGCCTTGCTCTTTCAACAGATGCATTGTGTGCACCAGCTCCTGAGTTCGTCCGACGCTGAAGGCCGGAATGATGATCTTGCCGCCCCGCTCGGCCGTCCGCGTAACAACTTCTTCGAATTTCTGCGGCATTTCGGCAACCGAGGCGTGATATCTCCCCCCGTATGTGCTTTCGCTGATAAGCGCATCGACATCACCCATGAATTCCGGATCCCGGAGGATGGGGAGGTTCGGCCTCCCGAGATCGCCCGTAAACCCGAATTTTATCTCCCGCCGGTAATCGCTCTTGCCGTTCCCTCCTTCGACGATCGTCAGAACAACCGAAGCAGAACCGAGGATGTGGCCGGCATCGACGAATTCGACCTGCACGCCGCGAACGACCTCTATCGGTTTGCGATACGGCACCGATTGGAACAGACTCAACGCCGGCTCGACATCCTCTATTGTATAGAGCGGTTCAGGCGGCGGAAGATGCTGCTTCTTGTGTTTCTTACCGATGAATTCCACGTCACGCTCCTGGATGTACGCGCTGTCTTTCAACATGATATCGCAAAGATCACGCGTGGCCGGAGTACAATAGATAGGGCCGCCGTAGCCGTTTTTTACCAGGTTGGGCAGGTTTCCTGCATGGTCGATGTGGGCGTGCGAGAGAACCAGCGCATCAATTGTCGAAGGATCGAATGGAAAACTTTTGTTGCGCTCGAACGTGTCGGCCCGCTTGCCCTGGAACAATCCGCAGTCGAGAAGAATATTTTTTCCGTTGATATGAAGGAGGTGTGTTGAACCCGT
>CAYLMV010000099.1:0-13693 GCA_964384415.1 uncultured Chitinophagaceae bacterium
TTACGACAGTTCACGGAGCGACTTAACGGACAGCGGTTAAACCGAGGCCGCGAACAGTCTTCTCACCGGGACTCGTCAAGAGAAGTTATCTTGGCAAGTAATTTCATTATTCCCACCCTTCTGTGGCTAACGCCGTATGCAATTCATTGGGATGGTGTCTGTAATGATACTCAAGCTTGCTTGAGTCTTCGTGTGCTTTGCTGTAAGTCCATCCCTTTGCCATCAAATTTCGTTCGTGCAACTCGTGAAGGAGAACATAGGGGCGCTCTAATTCTTCAAGGTCGTTATCTATCCAGACCTCATTTTTCGGAACAAATTCATAAACGTAATCATGTCCGCCTTCGGTAAAGTCATCATCAAATCCGCTTCTCACAAGGCGCCCGTTTACAATCCAGACGCTCAAACCCGACTCGAGTTTTTTCCAAAGCTGTATGTGCGCCTTTGCAGGGTCGGGGAGATCTTCACCTTTTGATAGTTTTCGGATATCGCCGGATTTCTTCCTCTCTGCCATTTCAACCTTATCAGCAGCCTCCAATGCATCGTCGTAGGGGACTCCTTTGGCCATGAGCCTGTGCTCGGTCAGGAGGTGATCGATAAAGAATTGTTGCTCGTCATTCTCGGCCTCCTTGTCAAGCCAGAACTCATCTTTCGGTATGCATGCGAAAGCATAGTGCTGTGCGTAGTTTGTGAACTCTTCGTCCAAATGTGTGCGCACGTATGTGCCATCGACAATCCAGATAGTAATTTTGCCCCTGACGCCTATGTTTTTAAGATAAGGGGGCTTGAGTTTCTTTTCCATGGTATGCCCGTTGAGCTAGAGATAAAATCTTCCCAAAACACAAAAACCCCCATTATCGAAATCGAATCAGGAGGTTCTATCTCTAACCGATCCGTCCCGAATCGGTTAGACAATCACAGGAATGTAGTCGTATTCGCGAGGAGAGTCAAGAATAAAAAATTCCCGGCATCCACACCCTATACCGGGCCATGATTTGCGAAATTGAACTGTTCACTTCAGCAGCAGCATCTTCTTAGTCAACATCTTCCCATTAAATTCCAAGCGCGAGAAATAAATCCCGCTCGCAAGCCGGGATGCATCGAAGGTCGCCTGGTGGTATTCTCCTGCGACAGCGTTGCCGTCGAACATCGTTGCCACTTCCTGTCCGAGGGCGTTATAGACTATCAGAATCACTCGTCCGTCTGTTGGCACGGTAAACTGGATATTCGTTGCCGGGTTGAACGGGTTCGGAAAGTTCTGCGACAACTCAAAGACCTTTGGCGCAGCGCCAACCGCAATATCGATTTCAGCAGAATATTTGAATCCACCGGCGCGGTCAATCTGTTTGAGTCTGTAAGAGTATTTGCCCGCAGGGATATTGCTGTCGGTGAATGAATATTTCTTCGATGAGTTTGACGTTCCGCTTCCTTGAACGAATCCCGCTTTTGCCCACGTATGTGCGGATGACTTGTTACCGACCGGCGAACGCTGGACTTCAAATCCGTAATTGTCGACTTCCGTCGCTGTCGTCCACGTCAATTCTGCATCCAGTCTTTCTGAACTCCCCGTGAACGAGACGAGTTCGACAGGGAGCGGTGTGCCGGAGCCAATTGTGAATTGACCGAGCGATGAAACGGTATCAAAGACCACCGAATCGGCGGTCACACTCGATGCGCCGCTTCTCACAAGAGTCCAGCTCGAATCGCTCGTGGAACTCCGTGAATAGAGATTGAACAACGACACAGGAGAGGTTCCATTATTCGTGAACGAGGACGGTACGTCGAACGCCATATTGAGACTGTATGTCCCGGGTGTGCCAAAGACATTCATGACCCAATAACGATCGGTGAGGAGGGTGGATGCCGAAGGGAGCAGATTCGGGGAGGAGAATATTTCTGTACCTGTCACTTCAACCGGGTTGTCAAACGTATCGACCGTTGCAAACGAGACGCCGGGTAACGTCGCCGATCCGCTAGTGAAATTGGAATCGTTCATGCTCGAGCCGTATCCTAATGGTATTGTCGAAGGAATCCACACCGCCTGGACTGTATCATCAATGCTGTTAGTGCCCATCAACCCGTCAAAACCATTGCCGGTTTGGTCTAACGCAAGTGTTCCCGTTGAATCGTCAAGCCTCCAGTATGCGTGCAATCCCGACTCGTTGCCCGCCAGAGAAGTATTCATCGTACTCCGGATTTGTTCGGCCGTTCGCGCAACATTCCAGATCCTCACCTCATCAAATGACCCAGGGAAATTGCTAAAACCGCCGAGGAGCAGGGTACCAAGGGAGTTAGCGCGGTAAAAACTTAAAATTCTGTCTTGAATATCAATTCCATTGACATAGAGGCGCGCCTCATTAGCACTATAGGTATACGTGAATGCAATGTGCGTCCATTCGTTCAACGGCAGCACAGGGCCTGTGAGAGAGATCGTCGTGACGAGGTTTCCTATCTGAAGAATCAATTGATTGCTTGTATTGAGAGAAAGAATGAATCCGTTAGGATGTATGTCGCCTGGGGAATGATCGGCGGCAATCCTCCTCGACGTTCCCGCTCCCCCTTCGACTCTTACCCATGTCTCAAACGTGACATCGGTAGCAAAGGGCAATGGATCCGCTCCAACATAAACTGCCTGAGGATTTATGCCGTCAAATCTCAATGCGAAGCCTGCAGATGTTGCAGGTTGAAAATTCACTCCCGCGCCTGAAAGTGAAACAGTCGATTGCGGGATCGCTGCATTGTGATTGAAGACCAAATTCCCGCTCTGAGAACCCACAGCGGTTGGTGCAAAGATAACTTGAAAGATTTTGGAAGAGTCAGGAGCTATGGCAGAAGAAGAAGGAACGACCGTGTATGTGCCGTAAGGAACTGAGGCAGAACTCACCGTCAGATCGATCGATCCCAGATTGCTCAACGTTACGCTCATGGTATCTGTGTTCCCGACGTGAACATGTCCGAATGAGAGGGAACCTGTGTTGAGCGAGGCGTATGGAGCAGGAAATGCCCCGCCCGAAGTCTCCCACGAGTCGGCGGATAAGGACATGGTGCTTCCATTCCCGGTGAGGTCGGCCGTGGATGTGCCGCTCCCTTCGTCGAACCTCCAGTACCCGACAAGGCCGCTTTCCGTCCCAGAAAGAGACGACGTCATGTCATGAATGATCTGGTTTTGGCTCCGGACAACGTTCCAGATACGAAATTCATCGACGGCGCCGTGAAGATGATTATTTGCCACGCTAAAACCGTTCGATGCGATCCAAAGCGGAAAGTTGGTGTACACGTTATCTGGATCATGTTGGTTGCCGAGGTACGAAATGCCGGAGACCGAGCCCATGAGATTCCCGTTCACATAAAATGAGAACGTTGAGCCATCAAACGTAATCGCGAGGTGATACCATAGCCCGGCATCAGGATACAAAGCGTTGATCACCATCGGTCCCTCTATTGAAACCCAGGAGGATGGACTATAGAAGTAGTTGCCGTTTGTAATTTGCGCCCTTACCTTATATGTGGACGGATTCACGTCGATCTGAACGCCTCCATAAGTGCTGGGATCATATTGTGACTGGCACTGGAAGATGCCGTTTCCCCCGACCTCGGTTTTGCTCTCGAGGCGCGCCCAGATCTCGTAGGTGAAAATGAGAGGATTGATCGTCGTGTTGAAGGGGACCTCGCCGTAATTTGAGCCGGCAGGTGCAAAAGCCGTTCCGGCACTTGTCGCCGGGGTCTGTGCGTATGTGGTACTAGGCAAGATGAATGCCACTAACGCTAGAACGGTGAGATGTCTCATTCATCCTCCTCGTCAGTTTTTTCACAATGTTCTTACGCTCTTTGTTCCTGGTTCACGGTCGCACATAGGCATCTGACCGCTAAGCACTTTCTGAGCAGAGTCCGAAGATGGCAGAGCTCGTTCATTCAGATTCGGGCACACCAACGCGAATCCTGCATTAACGCTCTTAAGGAGTATCGAATTCGATGATCGGAGAAGGAATCCCCGACGGCAATGTTAAAAGTAGTATCTTCGCCTGAATTTGTCAAGCTTATAAAGAGTCCTTCGCCGATCTTAAGTGTTTTGCAGAAGCTCAACTCCGAGACTCCTCATACATCGACCCATCGACGATGCCTCTACTTGGGGGACGAGGTTGAACCAACGCATTGCAAGCAGGAGACCATCGTGAAACAAAGAGGATGCTCCCATCGAAGTGACTGTTGCGACCAATACCGATTTGTCTGGGGTTGATTCACAACTCACAACTTAATGTCACCCAAGCAAGTGATTACCACTCGGACCAGACCACAAGGATCACGCTTGGAGTTACGATTTTGTGATAAATGGAATGAGTAACGGCAAACCCCTGAGGATGCACAACGCGATCGACGGTTGCAACAGGGAACGCCGTGCGACCAGGATCGACCGGAGGGTCACCTCGAATGGCGTGGTGCGAGCATTAAGCGAATCATTTGTTGCTAGAAGCACTCCATTAGACACAAACGCCTGCAGCCGAAAGAAGTGGCTGCAGGCGTTTCATTAGGAGAAAGGAAAAAGCAGTTACCGCATTGATACGTCAAGAAATATTTTCACCCGCTGCCGCCCGATTCTGGTCCTGCCGGCGCGCGATGTGGCTTTTTTGTTCAATTTTAAGCGATTTTGGTGCACGATCCTCGGAAGCCAATCCACTTTTGCCAAGACGGGCAATGCATATTTTGCATTAATCAAATGATTTCTTGACTTTTGTGTAAGACTTTGGCAAACTCAATTGTCTTTGATCAATATTGAATTGATTAAATATCAGTTGAACCGGTTCAGTTAATCTAAAATAAAATATTTGAAAGTCAAGCCTAATATTGAAGGAAGCATTGACCACTTCGCCGGAGAACGAAAGTGAAAAATATAACCATCGATGACATAGCAAAAAAGGCAGGCGTGTCGAAGGGGACGGTATCAGCCGTGCTCAATCAGAAGAAAATCGTCCGAACGCAGACGAGAGAATTGGTCTTGAGCGCGATGAAAGAGCTCAACTATCGTCCAAAAGGAAGCGCCCGCGGTCTAAAGAACGCGTCCGGTCAGTTCCAATGCATCGGCCTGCTTATCCGCGAATTGGACAACCCGTTCTATACCGGCATCGCGTTGGGAGTGAGAGGGTATGCCAGCAGCAGAGGATACTTGGTTCTGACTGCAAGTTCAGAGGGAGATCATACATACGAAGAAGAGATCACAGAAAGTTTTACCGCTAAAGATATCAAAGGGGCTATCATTGCCCCAGTTCTTGAAGGGACGGCGGAGATAGAACATCTTTTTCGGCTGAAGATGATGAACTTTCCGTTTGTATTATTGGAAAACATCAAGAGCATTCAGGCCAACGCTGTGAGCATCGATAATATCAGGGTGATGAAGGAAGCGTTAAGATATTTGATGGATAATGGCCACTCGAAGATCATACATTTTGCCGGACCGAGACATGCTTCCCACACCTACGAAAGAATAGACGGTTTTCGCCGAGCATACGGCGAAAGCAACTTCGCCTTCAACAGCGATATGATAATCCATGTCGGCGCGCATATTGAAGACGGTTACCAATCATGTCTTGATTATTTTCAGAACAGAAGCCGCGAAGATTTTCCCACTGCAATTGTCTGTTACAATGACCTTGTTGCCCTCGGTGTTATGTCAGCTCTCTCCGAAATGAATATTAGAGTTCCGGATGAGATCTCCATCGTGGGGAATGATGATATCCCGTTCTCAACTCACGTTCCAGTCGATCTGACTACGATTCGTGCTCCTTTGTTTGAATTGGGCAGCAAAGCGGCGGAGATCTTGATCAACCGGGTTGAATCTCCTGCACCCTTGCCGATAGAGAACATCATACTCAACGCGGAGTTCATTGTGAGAGAATCGACAAAACCTGTGTCATTTGCTCAAATCGGCAGGCCTATGGAGCTATCCCCAGCCTCTCGTTGATTAGGTCCGGACGAAACAGACGCTCAGGGGTTAGAGAATGGCCCCTGAACATTGATCGCCGGATCTTACAGGCAAGCCTGAGTGATCGCGTTGATCAGACCGGGAGAAGTTCTCTCCTCTTGCTCCATCCCGCTTACGCCTCGGCTTATTCCCTCTGGTTTGATCCATGTATCCTAAGGTGCGCGTAACAGAGATTTGTGTTCTTCCGCATTGTTTCTTATTTTACACGGGAAAGTTCACGGGTAAGTTGATGCTTTGTACCGCAACCGGCCCATTTTGAAAAAGCCAGACAAGAGTGAGTTCTGATTGTATGCCGCATCCAACCCAATCCGACATAGCCAGAAAGTTGAAGGTCTCTCGCATAACTGTGTCCAAAGCACTTAGAGGACATCCGGATATCTCGTCACAGATGAAGAAAATGGTCCTGGATGCTGCTTCGGACGTTGGGTACATCCCAAATCTCATCGCTCAGAACTTGACCGCGCAGAGAACGTACACGCTGGGCGTTGTTATTCCCGATTTGGAGAATAGTTTCTTCGCTTATGCTACTGACAGCATCATTGATGCTGCAACAGAGAGAAACTACAACGTGTTTGTGACGGTTTCGAGAGAGCATCGGCAAAGTGAAGTTCTCAATATCCAAAAACTGATCGGGATGAGAGTTGACGGACTTCTGGTGTGCGTTTCGCAGGAAACAAATGATCCATCAATCTTTAAGCAGATAAGCAGTCTGAACATCCCGCTCGTATTCTTCGACCGCCAAAGCGAAGGAGTAGACTTTCCGTCCGTCACTTTTGACGATAGGAACGGGGCCGCGAATGCACTGGATAAAATTATCAAAGAAGGCTATACGAAGATTGCTCATTTCGCCGGCTACTCAACTGTGAGCATAGGCAAGGAGCGGTGTTTGGGCTATAAACATGCGATGAAAAAAAATGGAATTGACATTAGACCGGAATGGATCATTGAAGGCGGATTCGAGATTACCGACGGCTATAATGCCTTCATGAAATTATACAAAACGGCTGATCTACCCGAAATAATATTCACCGTCAACGACCGTGCTGCCTTGGGTGTGTACAAGGCGATGAGAGATGTAGGACTGAAGATTCCTGATGATATCGGCGTGTTGGGATTTGGCATCAGTGAGACCGCGCAGTTGCTTTCTCCATCGCTATCGATCATTAGTCAAGACCCAAGAAAAGTAGGGAGCGCTGCCGCCGAGCTTCTGATTGAGCTGATTTCACACCCAGAAACAGTAAAGTCCCGGGACATAACTATTGAAGAAACGTTCTTGTGGAATGAGTCCATCCTTAGGAAGCACGGGCGGAAATAGTCCAATCCCTGGAATGAACACATGACTAGCATAACAGGTACACAGAAGCGAATAGATCCATATTCGGTACCGCGCATAACCCTTGATACGGGAAACACCATTCCCTGTATCGGCCTCGGAACGTTCGGGTCGGATACCGTTGCAGCACAGACAGTCGCTTCTACCGTTAAAAAGGCTATTGATGCCGGATACCGGTTTTTTGATTGTGCATCGGTGTACGGCAATGAAAAAGAAATAGGAGTTGCTTTTTCCGAAGCCTTGCGAAGTGGGTTGCTTAAGCGTGAAGATTTGTGGATATCGTCGAAAGTGTGGAATGACATGCACGGCAACGTCGCAGGTTCTTGCAGACAATCCCTCCACGATCTTCAAACGGAGTATCTCGACCTCTATTTTGTTCATTGGCCGTTCCCAAATTATCATCCCCCGAAATGCGATGTCTCTTCCCGCAGCCCCAATGCCCGGCCGTATATTCATGATCATTTCATGAACACCTGGAGACAGATGGAGCGCTTGCAGAAGGCCGGGTTGGTTAGAAACATCGGCACTTCAAATATGACGATCCCCAAATTGAAGCTTCTGCTGAGGGATGCGGAGATAAAACCGGCATGCAATCAAATGGAATTGCATCCTCACTTTCAACAGCCGGAGCTGTTTCAATTCTGCCTCGACAACGGCATTCAGCCTATTGCGTACTGTCCTCTTGGTTCTCCGGGTCGTCCTGAACGCGATCGAACCAGCAGCGATACGGTAGATCTTGACGACAACGTCATCATCGAAATAGCAAAAAGACTGGGTTCTACCCCGGCAAAGGTTGCCATTCAATGGGCGATTCGGAGAGGGCACATTCCTATTCCATTTTCAGTGAATCATTATTTTGAAAACCTGGAAGCGGCTGTTGAGAATCCGCTGACTAAAAACGACATGGAAGAGATTTCTAGGATTGACAAGAATTGCAGACTCATAAAGGGACAGGTATTTCTTTGGAGAGATGACCAGAATTGGGAAGATCTATGGGATGTCAACGGGGAAGTTACTCCGGCGTGATTTTCAATCTTCCGCAAAAGGGTGAAACCAATGGATAGAATGGTTGGCGCGATTCTGCCGGGGAACGATACAGCCGAGCTGAGAGAATTCGACGTGCCGGCTCCCGGTCACGGCGAAGTGTTGATAAAAATGAAATCATCGACGATCTGTGGTTCAGATATCAGATGTATCTATCATGAACATCTCGGCAAAGGACCCGAAGGATATGTGCCCGGAATGATTGCCGGACATGAACCATGCGGCCAGATCATCGAAACCGGGCCGGGCTGCCGCAGATTCAAGATACATGATCGCGTCGTTGTCTATCATATTTCAGGATGCGGCGTCTGCAATGATTGCCGTAGAGGGTATATGATTTCTTGCACGAGCGAATACAGACGCGCATACGGCTGGCAGCGGGACGGCGGAATGGCCGAGTATCTGCTTGCAGAAGAAAAGGACCTTGTCTATTTGCCCGCCGAACTGAGCTATTCTGACGGCGCTCAGATCGCGTGCGGATTCGGGACCGTGTATGAAGGATTAGAAAAGATCGGCGTGTGTGGCAACGACGCTGTGCTGATAACCGGGCTGGGCCCCGTTGGGCTTGCAACGGCTATGCTCTGCAAAGCAATGGGCGCAGAAAAAATCTTTGGAATAGAGACAATTGATGAGAGGCTGGCGATAGCAAGAAACATGGGCCTGTTTGATGAGGTGCTTGCCGCCGGCAACGATAACGTCCGGCAAATCCGCGGCCTGACTGGCGGACACGGCGTCGAAAGATCGGTGGATTGTTCCGCCAATGCCGGCGCTCGCCTCACCTGTATTCAGGCTGCTCGTAAGTGGGGAAAAATAGTCTTCCTCGGCGAAGGAGGCACGTGCGATTTTCAGCCTTCAAGAGATCTCATCCACGATCAAAAGACTATCTATGGTTCGTGGGTAACGAACATCTGGCGTATGGAAGAACTTGTTGAACGCATTGTCCGGTGGGGCATAAAACCCGAATCATTGATTACTCACCGGTTCCCCCTCAAAGACGTACGTTCAGCCTACGCCCTCATGGCAAGCGGAAAATGCGGTAAGGTGGCAGTAGTGTTTGATGAAGAAATCAAGTAATCCTCATGATTGCGCTTAAAAAGAACAAGGAGCGTTTTCAGTGCTAAAAAACATACCGAACATATTGAGTCCTGAACTATTGAAGATTCTCATGGAAATGGGGCATGGAGACGAATTAGTCATAGCGGACGGAAATTTCCCTGCGGCTTCAATCGCGCGAACATTCGTTCGCCTCGACGGACATGGAGTGCCCGAGGTACTGGGAGCAATTCTCAAGTTCTTCCCTCTCGATACGTATGTTGATTTTCCGGTTGCTTTGATGGCTGCTGTCGAACACGGCGAAAGGATAACACCGCCAATCTGGGAAGTGTACAGGAAAACAATCAAAGAAAGCAAAGAACGGTTTACTGAATTTGAATTCGTTGAGCGGTTTGCTTTCTACGAAAGAGCGAAGAAGGCTTTTGCCGTCGTTGCCACAAGCGAATCGGCACTATATGCAAATATCATTCTGAAAAAGGGAGTGGTAGTCTCACTAGACTAACGGCGCACAGCCAGGAAACACAATGGTTTCAATTTCCCTTACTCCTTACGACTGGGCTATTCTGGTAGTCTATTTCGGGTTTATTGTCTGGATCGGTTTCTATTTAAAGAAATTTACGAAGACCGATATGGATTTTTTCCTCGCGGGCAGACGCAACAGCATGTGGGTCTGCGGCATAGCTTTTATGTCTGCCAACATGGGCTCGATGGAGGTCATAGGTTATGCCGGCCAGAGCATCAAATATGGTTTGTATGCAGCTCACTTTTATCTGATTGGAGCTGTCCCAGCCATGCTGTTCCTTGGCGTTTTCATGATGCCGTTTTATTACCATAGCAAAATAAAGTCGATCCCCGGATACCTGAAAGCGCGCTTCAACGAAAGCTCGCGAGTGTTCAACGCCGCGATGTTTGTTGTCAACATGATTTTGGTTTCCGGGATTGCGCTCTATCTGCAGGCGCTGATCTTTCACACGTTTCTGGGTTGGAATTGGGATTTGAGTATCTGGCTTTCGGCTGCATTCGTTGCTTTGTACGTGACGCTCGGCGGCCTCCTTTCTGCGATGTTTACAGAAATCCTTCAATTTTTCCTGATATGGGCGGGCATTTTGATTCTGCCGATTCTCGGATTGGTGGACATCGGCGGCCCCGGCGCGATTGCGCAGTCTCTTTCGGTGGGATTCAAAACTCTCTGGTCAACATCGGGAAGTCCGCAGAACAATCCAATGTACATAACTTGGGGCGGATTGGTCCTTGGCCTGGGCTTTGCAATTGCCTTCGGATACTGGACGACAGACTTCCTGATCATCCAGCGCGCGTTCTCCGCAAAGGATTTGCGCTCCGCACGAATGACCCCGATCATCGGATCCTACTTCAAACTTCTGCTCGGTGCAGTCGTGGTCGGAACCGGACTCATTGCGTTGGTGCTCATGAATAATCCCTCAAGCGGATTTACCCTGCTCATCGAAAACGGGAAGATGAATTATGATTCCGTCATTCCGCTTCTGATGCGCCGATATTTCACTCCCGGTTTGATCGGCGTCGGCGTTACATCGATGGTTGCAATGTTTATGGCAGGCATGGCTGGGAATATGAGCTCGTTCAATGCCGTATGGACGTACGACATCTATCACTCAGTGCTGAACAAGAGCGCGTCCCCGCAAAAGCTCTTAAACATCGGGAGAATTGCTACGGTCAGCGGCATCCTCCTGAGCGTTGCAGGAGCCTATATTGCACGGAGCATGCCGTCGGTCATCGATTATCTCCAGGCGATTAGTTCCATGTTTCTGGCTCCATCGGTAGCCATTATTTTGCTTGGAATGTTCTGGAAATATATTACTCCCAAAGGCGGATTGTGGGGAATGCTCGTTGGGACGTTTGTTGCCGTTGCATTGTTCATCGCTCAGGAAGTAAAATTGATACCGGTCAGTTTTGTCATTCCGGATTTCAGCGGTGCGGACGCTCAATCGTATATGGCCGCGAACTTTTGGCGCGCTGTTTGGGCTTGGTTGATTTCATCGGGTACTGCGATCGTTGTCAGTTCTTTCACAAGAAACAGAACAGACGACGAATTGAGAGGATTTGTGTACGGCTTGGTCGATCGAAATGAATCCGCAGAAGCACCCGTAGTGATGTACAAGAAGCCCGAATTCTGGGCATCGGTTACGATGGTCATTTTCGTGATCATTAACATTGTCCTTTGGTGAGGGAAGGCATGGAAAACGACAACAAGGGAATGAGAAGCATCTGGTACTTTGTCGGATTGCTGCTGTCCACAATAGGTCTGATAGAAATGGCGGCCGGAATATCGGATCTGTTCTTTCCCTCTGCCGAACATATCAGGCTGGCAAATCTGCATGCAAATATTTTCTGGGGGATTCTGATTTTTATTACAGGGTTGATCTATGTTGTGAAGAATAGGAACAACTATGTCAAGATGTAGACAAGCCTTGAGAAGTGTGAAACTCTCTGTTTTGGTTTGCATGCTCAGTCTATGTTCCACACAGAACGCCTCATCCCAAACGAGCGATCTGCTGAAGCTGTGGTATCGTCAGCCAGCCAGGCAGTGGGTTGAGGCACTGCCGGTTGGAAACGGCCGGTTGGGTGCGATGGTGTATGGAGATCCTTGCAAAGAGAAGATTCAGCTCAATGAGAACACAGTCTGGGCCGGCCAGCCAAATCGCAACGATAATCCCGACGCAAGAGAGGCATTGCCCCAGGTGAGAAAGCTAATATTTGAAGGCAAATATAAGGAAGCGCAGGATCTGGTAAATCAGAAGTTCATCAGTAAGGTTTCAAACGGAATGCCTTATCAGACGGTCGGAGACCTTCATCTGGTGTTTCCCGGCCACGAGCGTTATTCCGATTACTATCGGGAGCTCGATATCGCGAAAGCTGTGGAAACGACCCGCTACACGGTAGATGGGGTTCATTATGAAAGCAAAGTTTTTGCCTCGTTCGTTGACCAGGTCATCATCGTCCGGATGACGGCAGACAAAGCAGGCTCAATCAATTTCACCGCCACGATGGACAGACCGGCATCGTTTGCCGTTGCGACAAAAGGTAACAGCGAACTTATTCTGTCGGGCGTTACGAGCGACCGCGATTCCATAAAAGGCAAGGTGAAATTTCAAGCTCACGTCAGGATTCTGACTGAAGGAGGTTCAGTAAGCGCTTCCGACACGGCGTTGTCAGCGACAAATGCAGACGTGGCCACTATCTACATCTCCATCGCTTCCAGCTTCAAGAATTATGACGATATCTCTGCCGACGCAGGCGCAAAAGCCGATCAATATCTGCAGAATGCGCTCAAGAGATCGTATGAGGAATCATTACGTGATAACATGGCCGCGTATCAAAAGTACTTCGATCGTGTCGACATCGATCTGGGAGTAACAGATTCCATCAGGAATCCCACTGACGTTCGAATTGCGCGGTTTGCCGAGGGGAACGACCCGCAGCTCGCGGCGCTCTATTTTCAGTACGGCCGTTATCTTCTGATCTCGTGCTCACAGCCGGGAGGGCAGCCGGCGACGCTTCAGGGGGTATGGAACGACCAGCTCTTTCCGCCATGGGGAAGCAAATACACCGTGAACATCAACACGGAGATGAATTACTGGCCCTCCGAAGTTACCAACCTCAGTGAAATGAATGAGCCTCTTATCCAGATGATACGAGATCTCTCCGTGACGGGTAGGCAAACTGCAAAAGTCATGTACGGCGCAAACGGATGGGTGCTGCACCACAATACGGATCTCTGGCGGATGAATGGACCGATCGACGGTTCATATTGGGGAATGTGGCCCATGGGAGGCGCATGGCTTTGCCAGCATTTGTGGGACAAGTATGAATACAGCGGCGACAAGAAATATCTTGAATCCGTTTACCCGATCTTGAAAGGCGCTGTTGAGTTCTATCTGAGTTTCCTCGTCAAATATCCGGGACATGATTGGCTGGTCGTATGTCCGTCTGTTTCTCCCGAGAACTCTCCGTCTTCCCATCCCGAATCATCCATTGCTGCCGGCACGACCATGGACAATCAGCTGCTGTTCGATCTTTTCACAAAGACGGAGCGAGCGGCAAGAATATTGGATGTGGACAAGGATTTTGTAATTCAAGTCGATGAAGCGCTGAACCAATTGCCTCCGATGCAAATCGGTCAGTACGGTCAATTGCAGGAATGGATTGAAGACTGGGACAATCCCGATGATCACCACAGGCATGTTTCGCATCTGTACGGAGTCTATCCATCCAATCAGATCTCTCCGTTCCGAACCCCCGAACTTTTTGAT
>CAYLMV010000100.1:0-13368 GCA_964384415.1 uncultured Chitinophagaceae bacterium
GTCGTTATGCAGGATGGATCGCTCTCGAGAGCGGCGTGTCGGGAACGGCGGACGTCATACTGATACCGGAGATTCCCTACGATCTTGCAAAAGTCTGCGAAAAAATAAAGGAAAGGGACAAGGATCACCGCTACTTCTCGATCGTCGTAGTCGCGGAAGGGGCCAAGCCGGCCGGGGGCAAGACCTCGGTTGTCGGAAAAGAACTGGGCCGTGCGGAGAGGATCGGCGGTATAGGCGAAACCGTTGCTCACCAAATTCAGGAAATTACCGGCAAAGAAACCCGTCTTGTAGTGTTGGGACATCTCCTCAGAGGAGGCACACCCACCACTTTCGACAGGCTCATCTCGCTCCGGTTTGGCGCAGCGGCAGTCCGTGCGCTTGACGAGGGAAAATCGGGAATCATGGTCGCCCTCGACCCGCCGACGGTTCGTTACGTACCCCTCGCCGATGCAACACATCGCATGAAGACGGTCCCGCTCGATAGCGACATTATCTTGACCGCGCGAGATTTGGGAATTAGCTTCGGGGACTAGGTCGGCCCGGATAACTCTGAACAAACCGCCAAGACGCTAAGAACGCGAAAAATGTTCGATAGAATGGAATCGAATATTTCTTGATTCTTGGCACTCTTCGCGTCTTAGCGGTATTCTCCTTCTATGATAGAACTCAAGAATGCCTGCCATGAAGAAGATATCTCGTAGAATTGGAAGCACCTCAAACCTTCGACCTGCGCCAATTCATCATCCCCTCCCCGTTAATAAATTGCGCTGGCATTTTGACACGAAATCGACAAAAGCCAAATCGACAACGGAGATAAAGCCAAGCCGCGAGATCGTCGGTCAGGAACGCGCTCTCCGCTCACTCCGTGTCGGACTGGAGATGAAGCACTTCGGATACAATATTTTTGTGACAGGGCTTTCCGGCACCGGACGTACGACAACAATCAAGCGAATGCTGCAGCAATTCGAAAATGCTCAGTCATCGCTCCATGATTTTTGTTATGTCTATAATTTCAAGAATCCCGACATGCCCGGGGCCCTTACCTTCCCTGCCGGTGACGGAAAGGCGTTCAAGGATGATATGGATTCGTTCGTCGAGGAATTGCTTCGCACAATCCCGGCCATGTTCGAGAGCCAGCGATACCAAACTGCGCGGAATTCACTGGCCGAACACTTTAACGACAGGCAGAAGATTGTCCTCACCGAGTTCGAGAAGAAAGTCGAAAAGAACGGGTTTAACCTTATTCAGGTCCAGGTAGGAAGCATCGTCCGCCCCGATATTGTTCCTGTCGTCGACAATAAACCTGTCAGCGTCGAGCAGCTCGAACTCCTCGTTCAAAAGGGGGAATTTCCGCGCGAGCAGTTCGAAGCGTTGAAGAACAATTACGCGGGGCTGGAGAAACAAATGTCCACCGTCTTCCGCGAGCTTCAAAACATCGAGCGGAAGATCCAGGATTCGCTCATGGATCTCGACAACAAGATGGTAACCCCGCTTATCGACGGAGGCATCGAGAATCTCAAAACGCGATTCCCGAACGAACGTGTTGAGCGCTACCTTTCGTCTGTCCGCGGATACCTGTTCGAGCATTTGGATGAGTTCAAAAGACCCGCAGACATCCAGGCCCGCCCGGCGCCGAAAACAGAAGAAGGGATTCGCCGGAAACTCGAGGTCAATCTCCTCGTCGACAATTCGGCGTCGAAAACGATTCCAATTGTTGTTGAAACGGATCCAAAATACAAAAACATTTTCGGCACTGTGGAGCGGCAATTGGAGCAAGGAGGCGTCTGGAAAACCGACTTCACTCAAATAAAGGCCGGCTCTCTTGTCCGGGCCAACGGCGGGTACCTCGTGTTGAACGCGCTGGATGCGCTTGCGGAGCCGGGAGTCTGGCAGGATCTCAAGCGAACTCTCAGGACCGGGAAAATGGAGATCCAGACTCTGGAACCGATGTTCGGTTTCGCTCCCTCCGGAATGAAGCCGGAACCGATAGAACTCGACCTGAAAGTGATCATGATCGGAGACTCCGAGATTTACAGGATGCTCTATTTCCGGGACGAGGATTTCAAAAAGATTTTTAAGATTCGTGCCGATTTCGATTTTGAAATGCCCAGGAACAACGCATCGATCTCTCAATACTTGGGCTTCATCGCAATGATCTGCCAGGATGAAAACCTGCTTCCCTTCGATGCCTCGGCAATGGGACAGATCATCGAATTCGGCGTGAGGCTCTCGGGCCGGCAGCGAAAACTGTCGACGCGGTTCAGCATCATCACGGACGTCATCCTGGAGTCGAGCTACTGGGCGACAAAGGAGAAGGCTTCCGTGGTTGCTTCCCGGCATGTCCAGAAGGCGCTGCAGGAGCGCATTTATCGGGTGAAGCTTGTCGAGGATAAGATTCACGAGATGATCGTCGAAGGCTCGATCATCATCGCCACAAAAGGCTCTGTCGTCGGGCAGGTCAATGGATTGTCCGTCTACGATGCTGGCGAGCATGCCTTCGGAAGACCGTCGCGCATAACGGCGAGAACTGCGCTCGGCCGTTCCGGTATCATCAATATCGAGCGGGAGGCTGCGCTGAGCGGGCCAACACACAACAAAGGAGTTGCCATCATCAGCGGATTTCTCCAGAGCAAGTTCGCACAGCGCAAACCGCTCGTCATGAACGCGAGCATCACCTTCGAGCAATCGTATGGCGGCGTCGACGGAGACAGTGCATCGTCCACAGAGGTTTATGCAATACTTTCCAGCCTCGCCGAGATCCCCCTGCGCCAGGACATCGCCGTGACCGGATCCGTCAACCAAAAAGGCGAGCTTCAGCCCATCGGCGGCGTGAACCTGAAGATCGAAGGATTCTTCGACGTCTGCAGCGCGTTCGGATTGACCGGAAGGCAGGGAATTCTGATCCCTGAACAAAATATCGGAGACTTGATGCTGCGGGACGATGTCATCGAAGCGGTGAGGAAGAAAAAATTCCACATCTATTCTGCTCTTACAATTGACGAGGGAATAGAGATACTGACCGGGATCAAAGCCGGGACTGCCGGACGGAGCGGCTCATTCCAGGAAGGAACTGTCAACGCTCTCGTCAATCGTAAGCTGGATGAATACAGCCGGCGTTGGCAAGAGTTCGAGAATTCGAAGGGTTAACATTCTGGGTATCATCAGAGTGGAGGTTAATACGGTGAGAGATCATGAGGAATTATCCTCTTCTGCAACGCGTCCTGGACAGATGTAAAATGCCCCCGCGCGAGCATTTGGCGATGCCATGTTTCACTGAGAATCGCTCGATTTAGCCCTCCCAAATCCATCATTCCATCATTCCATCATCCCATCATTCCATTATTCCACTATTCCGCCTTCTCGCTATTCTGCGCCGAAGGCTCATGCGTCTGTTGCGCACATCATTCCACTATTCCAACATTCCATTATTCCATCATTCCATCACTCCATTATTCCACCATCTCGCTATTCCGCGGGAACATCCCGGCGAGTCGTTCGTCTATATTACTCAAGGAACAGGGCCAGGAACATCGTGCGGCGTCACACAATCTCAAAGGAGTTCTTTTATGAAACGAACATTCGTCGGGCTTATTTTCGCAGCCCTGGTGAGCATTGGTTTAGCGCAGACGGCCTTTGCGCAACAGGAGAGGAGAGAAGTAAGAGTCTTCACCTCGAACGACCATTTAAAAGGGGGATGGCTGGGAGTAGCCATTCAAGATATTTCTTCAAAAATGGCGAAGAAGAAAGGTCTGAAAGACCAGGACGGAGCTTATGTTTCTGAAGTGGTCGAGGATAGTCCCGCCGATTCCGCCGGACTCAAAGAGGGGGACGTCATTGTTGAATTCAACAGCAAAAAGATCGACGATGCCGATGATCTTCTTCACGCGGTGCAAAAATCCAAGCCCGGCACAAAGACAACGATTGTCATCCTCAGAAACAATGACAAGAAATCGCTTGACATCGCCGTTGGCAAGAATCGCCGCGAATCCCGCAGCCAAGCATTTTCATTTGCTCCCCCAGCAGCGCCCCATATCGCGATGTTCTCCTCATCCCATCGATGGGGTCTCGAGCTGTCCGAGCTCAACGATCAACTCGGGGAATACTTCGGTGCACCGAACGGCCACGGCCTTCTTGTTGAACGAGTCGAGAAGAAGAGCGGCGGGGCGAAGGCAGGGTTTAAAGCGGGAGACGTGATAACGAAGGTCAACAAAAGTCCGATCGAAGATTTGAGAGACCTCTCGGATGCTCTTGAGGATGTCGAAGAGGGAGACAAGGTGGATGTGGAAGTCTTGCGAAAAGGTTCCACGCAGACACTAAAAGTCGAAGTTGACGAAGACGACGACTCCCCTTCTTCATTCAACTTTCATTTTGATGGAATGCCCGGGAGCGAGTTTATGCGCGATTTCAGGGTCAATCCGATGCCGCCCGGCGACATGGATAATTTAAGGATGCAAATCCAGCAGTCACTCCCGAACACGGAAGTTCTCAAGGAACAAATAGAAGAAATAAAAAATTCATTGAGAAAAATTACCGTCTAATACGCCGAGCAATGACGAAAAGGCGGCCTCCATCAGGCCGCCTTTTTTTTATGCGCATCGATATTCTGGAAGTCCCCCCCCGCTCCCCTCAAGGCTGTTTCTTCGTTGATCGAGCCATTGTATCATCTATCGGCGATAACTCCAGTATTCAACGACTTCGTGTCTTCCTCATTTATGCCTGAGAAAATATTGACCAAGTAATTTCAAACATTGCCAAAAATTATTGTTTCCTTAATTTCTTTTCCGTAATTTTTTACTAGCCTTGACGCTCCGGTGATCCGGGCTTGAGAAACTGATTCAAGAACTATATTGAGATGGTTTGTTATATGTGTGGCAGGCAGATAATTTGCAGGGTAGGCGGGATAATTCTTGTCGCTCTTCTCTATTCTTCTATTTCTCCGGCTCAAGAGCGAACGGCTCTGAACGATACTGCATCTGAGCAGAGCTCAACGCCCCCCGACACTTTGCCGGTTCAACAGCCGCTCCAGCAGGAATTGACGGGTCCGCCGGCATGGCACGCGATGGTCACAAACGTTCCCGGCGATTGGGTAAAATACTACAACATCACGTTCCGGGAAGAAGAGATCAGCACCTATGGCGAGATTGCGGTGATGACCGGCGTATTGATGGCAACCGACGCCGAGACATGGAAATCCTCAAGACGCGCGACACTCAAGTACCAGACGATAAACAATTTCAGCAATTTTTTCGCGAATGATTTTGGCGACGGCAACGCTCAGATCGCTCTCGCCGGAGTCTATGCCGCCTACGGTTTGGCTTTAGGCAACGACCGCGCTTTGAGAACTGCAAGTCAAACGGTTCAGGCGCTGCTTGCGGGCGGATTGGTCGTCCAGCTCCTCAAACATGTCACCGGAAGAGAAAGCCCCTATGTTTCCTCATCTCCCACCGGCATCTGGCGGTTCTTTCCCAACCAGTTTGACTACGCCAAAAAGGTCCCGCACTACGACGCTTTTCCCTCGGGGCACATTTGCACTTCGATGTCGACGGTGGTCGTCATCGCCGAGAATTATCCGGAATATGCGTGGATCCGTCCTGTAGGATATACGCTGGTGGGACTTATCGGTATCAGCATGGTGAATATCGGAATCCACTGGTACAGCGATTATCCGTTGGGAATCGCGATCGGCTATACGTTTGGGATGATAGCAGCCCATCCGGGAGGGTATGATGTGCTGCATTTCGGCGAGGACAATTCGCATGCAGTGAAACTCTCACCGATCATTCTTCCCGGCGGAGCGGGTCTCACGGCAAGCGTGAATCTTAGATAAAGTTATTTCCGGCAGAGCTCGAAAATCCTTCCGAAGGTCTTTTCCTAATACATTTTGGAGCTCTCCCCACACTTCAACTTCTTGGTAACTGACTCTTCGGAAGGTTTGCAGCAGAATATCTGAGCTCCATATCCTCTGCTTCCGCAACATCAACTCTTCTGGACCAGGTACCTTTTTATTTTCTGAGTCGTAGTTTTTTCGAACTCCTGCTCGCGTATCACAAATTTTCTGATCTGTTTGTAACTCGGCAGCTGCGCATTCGTCTTCTTGACTTCCCCGGCGATGATTTCGTGGAGCATTTCGGGGGTTATTTTTTCATTCTTATTTTCGGATAGTTCGATAAACGCCTCCGCGTCAACGACGATCTGCGCCGAAATTATTTCATCCAGCTTGCTGTCTTCCTCGCCATACACGTATGACTCCAGCACGAACGGGCTCCTGTTAAGGACATCTTCTACTTCTTCGGGAAACACATTCTTTCCGCTTTTCGAGATGATGACGTTCTTCTTCCGTCCGCAAATATGGAGAAAGCCCTCCTCGTCAAACTTGCCCAGGTCTCCTGTTTTAAACCATCCGTCTTCAAATGCGTTCTCAGTTGCCGAATCGTTTTTGTAGTACCCTATCATCACATTTGGACCTTTTGCCCATACTTCCCCGACCCCGTCGGCATCCGGCCGGTCGATGGTGAGCTCAACAGAAGGAACGGGCAGTCCGGCCGCATCATCCTTGAAGGCATCAATTCGGTTCAGAGCGAGCAATGGAGATGTCTCGGTGAGCCCGTATCCTTGCGCGAAATTGAATCCGAATTCCCGCAAGCCCTTCGCTACGACCGGATCCTGGGCGGCGCCGCCGGCGACGAAACAGCGGATAGAGCCGCCAAACCGATCGTGGATTTCCTTAAACACGATCTTTCTGAAACTCCGCCATCCCACGCGTTCGGCAAGGTCTCCCATTTTCGTAAGCGGACCGACCAGCTTTGATGTGATCTTTTTCTCGTGGATGGCTTTGTAGATACGTTTGAACATCTTATCGAAGAGGAGCGGAACGCCGAGGAGCATGGTTGCCTTCACTGCCTGGAGATCTTCGACGACTGTCTTGAGCGAACGCGCGTAGTGTGCGGAGGCGCCGCAATAAACGGGGCAGAGAAAGCCGCACGTGCACTCGTACGTGTGGTGCATCGGAAGAACGGAGAGGAACCTGTCCTCCGGAAAAATGGCAAACATCCTGACCATTGCGATGAGGTTCGAAGCGAGGTTTTTCTGGCTGAGCATAACTCCTTTTGCCCTTCCCAACGACCCCGACGTGAAAATAATCTCCGCTACCTCGTCCGAATTGATCGCCGGCAGGTCTTCAAGGCGGCATCCGGGATTGGAGTCGATGAGCTCTCTCATGGAGAGGAATCCCTCCTTGGATGAGAGCAGATCCATGCTCACATAATACTTCAGTTTCTTGAGGGACGCTCTTCGCTCGCGGAAAAGAGGTTCGAATTGCTCCGAGAACACTATCGCTGAAACATCGGATTCGTGGATGATATTGAGGACTTCATTGATCGGCAGGTTTCGGTCGATGGGCACAACGACATGATTGAAACACATCGCCGTCAGGTACGACACGCCCCACTGGACACGGTTCTCTCCAATAATCGCAATGTGGCTCCGCTCCGGCACGCCCAGGTTGCGGAGAGCAACGCCAAATTTCAGGACGGTTTTGAGCAATGACTGGTAGGTGAGCTTCGAAATCGGAGTGTCTTTAAGGTCTTCGAGTGCAAGTTTGCCCCCGTATCGCGCTGCTGATTTCACTAACATATCCTGCACGGAGGTAATGTGCGGGACGTCGTTAAAAGTGAGGTTCGTTTTCATAACATGATGGCTTCATAGGTAGCAAAATTCGTGAGTTGGACCAAGGACGGAACTGCTGTGGATACACTGATCGTTCATTTCAGAAGGACCGAAGAGGAATTACTTGCTTACATTGCGGCCATGAGAATATACACAAACTTCCCCTTTTAATCTCCTCTCTTTTTTTCTATCTTAGATTCAATGTCCAAACCGACCGTTAAACAGCAGTTTCTGAAGCAAACATCCGGTGCCTCCCTCCCGCTGATCGCCGTGGGGATTGGAATCAACCTCATCATGGGGGAAATCACCTCCCTGCTGAAGATACCGCTGTATCTCGATTCCGTGGGAACAATCTTCATCGGCGTGATCTGCGGGCCGTATGCAGGGCTCATGTGCGGCCTCCTCTCAAATGTGGCGGCGGGGATCCTCCTGAATCCGCCTTGGCTCTTCTTCGCGCCCGTGGCGATGCTGATCGGCTTCTTCTCGGGGTATATTGCCTCTAAAGGAGGATTTTCAACAATAACAAAAGCCGCGCTCTTTGGTGTCCTGCAGGGCATCATCAGCGCGCTGGCGTCTGCGCCAATCGCTGCTTTTGTGTTCGGCGGATTAACGATGGGGGGAACGGATTTCCTCGTCCTCTATTTCCGCTCGATGGGGAACAATATTCTCAACAGCGTATTCTACCAGGGGCTGGCGGCTGATCCGATTGACAAGTGCTGCTCGTACATCCTGGTTTTTCTCATGATCAAGCGGCTCCCTGCTTCGCTCCGGAACCGGCTGCCTCAGCTGAACGAGAGGTAACCGGTGCGGCGTACAATCCATCCTTTCACAGTTCTTTCTTTTGCCCTCCTTTCCTTCTTTGTCGCTGTTGCCGGGAGGCGTCCGGTTCAGATTGCCATGTTCGCCCTCATACTTGCTTCAAGTCTTCTCATTGATAATAAGATCAAGTTCTGGAAGAAAGTCATCCTCTATATCCTTCCGGTGTCGTGCCTGCTCGTGATGCTCAATCGTTTCTTCGGAGCAACAATGGACAACGGCATCGACTATGCGCTTCGATTTGCCCTGCTCGTCACGCCGTTGTTCATTCTCTTCTATTCAATTCCGGCCGGAAGAATGTCCCTTGCCTTGCGCACTGTCAACATGCCGGCGAGGCTCCATTACTTGTTTCTTTTTTCGCTTGAAATGGTCACTCTCCTAAAAGACATTCTTCAAAATGTTCGTATCGCGCAGCAGCTTCGGGGCCTTCGTTTTGAGCAGAATCCCGTCAAGCGGTGGAAGAATATCTTCCCTATGTTGTCTCCGGTATTATTGATCGCGATTTCTCAGGGCCTCGAGAGAAGTGTGGCACTCGAGTTCAAGGGGATAGAGCACGGAGGCCCGAAGACATACCTTCGCACACTCCCATTAGCTCCGGTTGACAAGGTTCTCATCTCTGCCCTGTTGGTGCTTTCGTGTATCGTCATATTCTCAAGGCTGATCTGAGGATGATAACTTTCAAGGATTATTCATACCGTTATAAGAGCTCACCCCGGTTTGCCCTCGAAGGATTGTCGGTGGAAATCAGGGCCGGCGAAGTCTTCTCGGTCGTCGGATCCTCGGAGGCAGGAAAAACAACCTTCGCGTACGCGGCGGCCGGACTTCTTGCGAAACATTTTCCCGGCAGCAAAGCGTTCGGGTCGATTGAGCTCAGTACATCTGCAAACGCCGGCGATCCTGCGAACATCGGATTTGTCTTCCAGGATACTGCGATCCAGTTGTCCGGCATTACCGAAACCGTGGAGGAAGAAATAGCCTTCTCGTTGGAGCAGTTTGGAATCCCAGAGGCGGTCATACGAGAGCGAACCGAAGAGCAGCTCTCGATGTTTGATATGCATCATCTTCGGAACCGACATCCGAAATCGCTTTCAGGCGGGGAAACGCAGATTCTTGCCATTGCGGCCGAAGCCGCCAAACATCCCAGAGTATTTATCCTCGACGAGCCGACCCAAGCGCTCGATTCGAAGAATATCAGGCTCCTCGCAGGGGCAATCAGGGAGTGGAAGAAATCAGCGGCAATTATTATCACGGAGGAGCGAATTGATCTGACGTACAGCGTCGGAGACCGTATTCTTTTCCTTGAACACGGGTCTCCCCGTTTCCTGGGGTCGCTGGACGAAATGGTGAATTCGCATTTGGATTTTTCAACACTTGAACTCCCAGAATGGATCAGCGCCCAGCTTTTGTTGGAGCGCCGGGTCGTGAGCACCTCACTTAAACAAAGCGTCCGATGGCTGAAGGAATACCGTACATCCGTTTAGAAAATCTTTCGTTCAGCTACGATCAATCGGTCCCCATGTTCGACGGGTTCTGCGCATCGTTTGCGCAAGAATCAACAACCCTCTTGACGGGAGCGAACGGCGCCGGCAAAACGACACTGCTGAAATTGTTGGTCGGCCTCCTGAAACCCGCGAGCGGATCAATTCTCGTCTCGGGCCGGGAATCTCATTTGACGCCTCTCAACGAAATCGCGGCCTGCATAGCCGTGTCACCGCAGAAAGCCGAGTATCAAATGTTCCTGACAACCATCCGAAGAGAAATTGCATTCGGTCCGTCAAATTTGTCGAGGCTAAACGCCGAGGAGCTAGTCGACGATGCCATGAACATGTTTTCCCTTTCGGAATTTGCCGATGTTCATCCATACGACATCCACGCTTCGCGTCGGAAGCTTCTATCGCTGGCTTCTGCTGTCGCCATGGATACCCCATTTCTCATTTTCGATGAGCCGACTGCGGGACTCAGCAAGCCGGAAAAAGCTGTTCTCTCGAGCGCTCTCCGCACGTTAAAGAAGCGCGGCAAGGGATATCTCCTCATCTCGCATGATCTCTCTTTCGCACTTTCACACTGCGAGCGAACTATCGTATTGAAAGAAGGCAAGAGTATCACTGACCGGTCGACCGCAGTGTTCCTGGGGCAGGTTAATGCAGGTGCTATCATGCGATCGGCGAGCGTGAAGATCCCAACGTCATCGAGGCTTTCACGGCTCTTCGGCCATCATCCCGTGGCAAAGTCTACGGACGAATTCGTTTCACTCCTCAAGGACCAAATCCATGATCATTGACCCAGCATCCCTGGCATCAAAAGAGGCGTACGCCCTGCTTGTCAGCGTGGTGGTGCCGCGACCGATCGCGTTTGTAACTTCTTTGGACGCCAGTAACGTCGTGAACGCCGCGCCCTACAGCTTCTTCAACGCCATCGCTTCATCCCCCCCGCTCATCATTCTTTCCGCGGCAAGAAAAAAGGGGGCCCTGAAACATACGGCCGAGAATATCCTGTCACGGCGGGAATTTGTCATCAACATCGTCAACGAAGCGCTCGTGGATTCGATGAACTTCTCTTCTGCCGATTTCCCTCCGGAAATATCGAAAATGGATCAGCTGGGAATAACTCTGCTCCCCTCCATTCGAATAGCGGTTCCAAGAATTGCTGAAGCGCCGGTAAATATTGAATGCACGCTGCACAAACACATTCCCCTCGATGACGAGGCGGTGGATCTCATTATTGGGGAGATCCGTCAGTACCATGTGCGGGACGAACTGATGTCGGGCGGGGTGATCGATCAGAAATTGTTGAGGCCGATAGCGAGAATGGGAGGGAACTATTACGCGACGATCGACAACCTCTTTGAAATGGAGCGGTACAAATCGGCGAGGAATACTCCGGGCGCGGGCAAAGACTCAGAAGCTGGTCGATAAGCTGTAGATGACAATCCGGTCGTTGTCCGAATCGCAGACGTAGAGGACGCTCTGCGCAACGGCGATCCCGCGAGGATGGTTGAGGTTGATCCGGAAGGTACGGGCGCCAAACGATGAAGTCTGAAAGAATCCCCTCGAATTGAACCTCGCCACGCTATCCTGCTGCGTATCGACAATAAAAACGTCGGAACGAAACGGATCGATGGCAACTCCTTCTGCATCTAAGAAGCGGTTCGGAAGAATGAAGTCGATCCCCCCCTGACCTGCTGTGGGATCAAACTTCGGCAGCCATCCATCAAAATCGTTCGTGTGTGAATACACCATCCACAGTGCATCGTACTGAACTCCCTCCGCTTTTTGGATTACGACAAAGTCGTCTTTTCCGGGAAATGTCGCGAGACCCGTCGGATGATTCAGGGAAGTTGTCGAACTTCCGATGCCCGTCTGCAAATCGCCCAGCGGGGTGAGGAAGGAGTCCCTTCTGACGGTCTGATTTTCGTGCACGTACTGAAACTCCAGTATGCGTGCATCGGGATCAACGGGACTGCTGTTGTCGGGACCATCGCGGGCAACGAGATACTTATCCTGCGTTATAATGCCCACGCCGACCAATCTTCTCTGCGGACGACCGCTTTCTCTCCAAATCGTATCAACTTCGGCAAGCGAAAGAACGCCGAGGGCCTCAGCAAGCTTCACGCGGACAAGAACGGCAATCGTGTCGTTGGCGGCGGGATCCGCGGCCGACGCGCCGACGATCAGGTCGAGCCTCGTGTCTTGCGCTATCGAAATGGGGTGCAATATCGTCAGCTCACTGAGCTCATTCCCCGCCTGGTTGAGCATGACGATGCGGTTGTTATAGGTATCGAGAACATAAAACAGCTGGTCTCTTCCGTAGAGGATCGCGTTCGGCCTGTTGAAACCCGTCCACACGCCCTTCTGGATGTAGGACGTGTCTCCGGTAAAATGGAAATCCGCAGCCTGCGGCAAATCGTTGATGTCGTACGGAGTCTGGCATCCGCTTAGAGCTGCAAAGAGTAAGACGATAAAAATGGGAAAAATGAACTTCATTGGATGATCAATATGTGACAGCAACTGTTATCCTGTGAACCCCGCCGAGTTCGTTGTAGTTCGCAAATGCGTAGTCCAGAGATGCGGTGGTAACTCCAAGGGGAATAAGCACTCCGGCCCCGGCCGTAAAATCTTCGGCCGATGAAACCGATGCCCCAAGCAGCGACTCGCCGACGGTTCTCTTCACACCCACGCGAACGAAGAACATTCTGTCGTAGGCGTATTCCGCTCCGAGACCGATATTCTCGGAATTGTCGTTTGGATGGTTGAGCTGGATGGAGACCGTCAACCGGTTTTGTTCGTCGAGCAGCGGCTCAACGGCATATCCCAGCCGGAACATCGTCGGCGGCGAAAATGATTGAAAATTGCTGACGGTCGTCCCGTCTTCCCTCGTCACCATGCCGCTCGGGTGAACGTTCGCGCCAAAATTTGAAACAACGACCGCAAACCTCGATGTGCCGAGACCCAGACTATAGAACGTCCCGAGATCCACGAGGACGCCGTCCATATGCAGAACGTCGATCGTTTCCCGGACGTACCGGACCGTTGCACCAAAACTGAATTGGTCCGTCATTTTTCTTGAGTACGTTGCCGCCACAGCAACATCGCCGTACGTGAAGTAATTGCCGGTTCCCGTCGGCTGGGTTTCCGTCGTTACTTTCATAGGGTCGGTGTGAAGCGACGTCGCGGAGATCCCGAAAGCGTCGCTCGTCGTCAGGAAGTAACTTGCCCCGAAGAATTCATGCTGCACTCCCACGAGCCACTCTGTGTGCGAAAAGACAGCCTGCCCCTGGTAAGCGAGCTGGTTCGCAAATGCAGCTGTGTCCCGGACAATCGACGGATTTGACACCGAGTTGACGAGTCCGGCGGGGTTCCAGTACAACGCGGAGACGTCGTTCACGAC
>CAYLMV010000101.1:0-13126 GCA_964384415.1 uncultured Chitinophagaceae bacterium
CCTGAGCGTTAATTCAGATTTGAAGCCGTTTCCCGTCGTTACTCCGTTAGAATTCAAGAAGTATCTCTGGAAGGCTCTGATTCTCGTGTCTCCGATTATTGCAGCTCTTGGTTATATTCTCTACAGCAGTATCTCAAAACGTTAAGTACGCCAAGCCGCCTGAGCTGCCGCTCCCTGAGGAGATCTGCGGGACGGCCCCCGGCAGAAATCGTCGCGACAAGCCCCGACAGAAAACGTCGGGACAAGCTGGAAGTGGTCGTCGCCGAGTTCGCCGCGCTGCAGTTCGCCGAGAATGACATGATCGGCAGATACGTCCGCGCAATGAACTACATGGAACAGGCTCGCCGCCGCAACAGCTTGAGCGCAGTCCGTTAGGCCGAAGAAGAAACATTCCACTCACCACCACACATAGGAGGCAGCATGAAACGAGTCACTGGCATCGGCGGCATTTTTTTCAAGGCCAAAGATGCTCCATCACTGCGGGATTGGTACAAGCGGCATCTGGGAATCGATGTCCAAACCTGGGGCGGAGCTGCTTTCGATTGGACCGACGCCGAGGGTAAGCCTGTTGCTGGCACAACTGCCTGGTTAATCGATCCGCAAGAAAGCAAGCACTTTGCTCCGAGCTCTGCATCCTTCATGGTCAACTACCGGGTGGAAGACCTCCACGCCCTGGTCAAGGCCTTGAAGGAAGAAGGCTGCAATGTGCTCGAGAAGATTGACGAATCCGACTTTGGGAAGTTTGCCTGGGTCATTGATCCAGAGGGAAACAAGGTCGAGTTATGGGAGCCGCCTCAAGGCCAATGAAAGGGCTCGTTACGCCGCAGCGCGTTCTGCATCGCATAATGCTTTCACAAAAGATACGTCGCTTCTCATAACGATTGGAGACTTCATGGGCCATCGTAAATTACTCTTTGTTTCAATGATTCTCACGGTTTGCAGTTCGCCTGCATTAACGCGCGCTGAATTCCATTCGCCAAGTCCCGCTCAAGCAACAGCTCCCGGATTGCAGAAAGCGTCAATAGATTCAGCCGCGCAATTCTTGCTTACATCAGCAGCCGCTGATTTTCGTGCCCATGGTCCGGCTCCCGCCGGTTTTCGCGATGTGCGCATCGGGCACGATGTGAATCCCAACGGAGAATCGCGCTACATATTGTGCGGCCAGTTTCTGCTGGCGCAAGACGGGGGTAAGGCCCAATGGGTGCCTTTTGCGACGATCAAAACCTCAGGTTATGAACAATATGTCGGGGCTCAAGCTGCAACGTTCTGCCAGGGCTCGTCGTTCATTTGGGACGATGAGGGCGATTTGTCGTCCACGCTTCAGAGCAGATTTGACTCTCTACGCGAAAAATGATATGACCTGCAGATACATCCGTGCAATGAACTCAATGGAACCGGCTGTTCGCTCCAGCAGCTTACTTGTTGCGCTGATTTTCAGCGGGAGCGCCGTTCCGTTAAGCTGCACATAAAGGCCCAATCTATGACTCGATCACTTAGTTTGATGCTTTTCGTCGCAATTACACTGGATTGCTTCGCGCAATCGACAAGTCCGGCGATCCTCCGGCCGCCAACACTTACTCAAGTGCACGCCAAATTTCTGGGACCGAAGATATCCTCCGCTTCTTTGAGTGACACTGCTGGCGATGGAATCGACGGATATGAGTACCGAATGACCGTGGGCCTGAGTATCGCAGACTTTACGATAGCAATGGATTCATCGCTTGTCATCGTGTGCATTTCCCGGACGAATCAGTTAAAGTAGTTAACATTAGATCAGACAGCGTATTTGAAACTCCCTCAAAGTCATTTAATTATTCATTCCCGCTCGAAATAAAGAAGGCAGGTTGGTACAGTTTCATCCTGACAACCAAGTATGATCTTAACAGAGCGGTTGAGCCTGAATTCTATAAACACCTAAGCAACAAAAGGAGCATCTTATTGAGGCCAGTTCCAAAATAAAGCGGAGGGCAGCCTGCGAGCCGCGTCCCGCTGTTCTGTAGCCTGACGTGCGATCCGTTACGGCGCCTACACGTCAGGACCAATCATATGAATAATCCACTCGCTCGAAACATACTCATAGCACTCTTCGCGTTAGTAATTATCGGCATTCCCGTATGGGATAAACTATCACCGATGCAGGATTGCGACAAGGCGATCAAATCACAATACGGTACTCAATTTGCATGGTGCGTAGGCCTAAGCTTTTCTTCGAACAGTGTCGCGACCAGCATTACGCGCGCCTACATTCTGGTTCCATATTGCTTTTCGAATCCCAGAGTTGTCATAGTCCGCAACGAAAACAATTTAGAACCGGCAATTTCCGAATCGGCGCTCGCGCTCTTCGCCGTGATTCTTATCTACGGAAACATAACCTGGGCGATTGTAAAGGCCTTGAGGCGACAACAATCTCAAATTCAGGATGACACTAATTCCAGAATCGATCGTATGTAGGCGTCCTGACCAGGAGTCGACGATTTCGCCGCGCAACAGTAGCCCAGAGATGACATGATCAGCAAATACGTCCCTATCTTGCAGTCCGTTAGGGGGAAAAAATTCCTATGAACAAATACATTCGCAAGATACTCAGAGCCGCAATTTTACTCTCCGTCCTTTCTGTTTCTGCATGTAAGGACAGTCCCACCAACATCATTAGTACGACCCCCGGCTTTTCAGTAAAAGTAACCTTGAAAAGCAGCAATGGACAACCGGTTCCAGGAATTGCGGTAAGTTTCTGTAATGACACCGATTCATTGGTATTCCAGAAGATGCAGAGCACCATGCTTGCCAAAACATCTACCGGATCTACAAGTGTAGAATTCAGCGTCGCCGAAAGTTCGTTCATAAACCTGGCTCTCTATGAACTGGACGGACGGCTCCTGCAAGACCAATCCTTCACTGGCTTCTTAGGTCGAGGTCTTCATATTTTCGTGATTCCTTTCAATGCAACGAATGTGGGAACAAGAGTTTACAAATGCGTTGAGAGAGCAGTCAATGATACAACCAAGCAGGTTCTTTTTGCGGACTCTATATATCTCACGTATTGGAATACCAATCCGAGATACTCAATTCTTGGTATCACTTCCAACCAGGGAGTCTTCGAAACGACCGATTCACTCTCATTCCCCAGTGTCTTGTCGTTGCCGCCAATGGTCGAAACATACGAAAATGGACCTGCGCCGGAGGGGGTATTTTCCTTCCCACAAAGCGTGGTGATAACTTTACTTGACACGACAAGTTCACAATCTGTACGATATGTTCGTCAAATCCAAAAAGGACAAAATGAGTTTAGCCTAATATGGGCGCCTTCAGCAAGTTCCCTTCCTTCAAGGAATGAGGCAAGAAGCAAAATAATGCAGATCCCTCAAAATGGAAACTTATCGGTTCCTTGGGCACTTTTTCAGAATTTTCCAAATCCATTTCCATACTGATAAAGTTTGCACTCTCACCAGTCGATCCCCGCTCAGAAGCGCGGGGTCTCGCAAACAACGCCCGACAAGTCCCGAAGGTCCATTAGGGCGCCTTCTGATCGTTTTCTTAAAATGCAGACGCTTGCATTCCGCATCACAAAACAGTAAGTTTGCTTTAGATTATTCGGGGTTCAATGGGCGGGTCATCTCTTTACTTCTCATTACTTCTCCTTGAGCTCCAAAAGAGTTCACCTAATACCAGTCGCAGCTTAAAGAACAAATAGAATATTATGCAGCGCCGGCATAATTCGAGTTTGTCGTCCTCCCTCTTGCAGGATAGTCTAGCTCGGGAAGCGGTGACGAGCACGACAGGCGATTCGGTACGGAAGAGTGTTCGTATCAACATAGGAATGGCTGTTCGTTGCCGCTCTACGAGTCTGCGACTCGAAGAGTCGTAGACAGACTACATGTCCCGCTGCTTCTTAGCGGGACTAGCGCTCCGTTAGGCGGACCCTGCAGGCGTAATTCCACAGTCGGAGAACAGCATGAATTTTATGCCCGAAGGAGATAGCGATTGACCGACTGGAGCACAGGAAACTGCGAAACGAACGGAATTAACATACACTACATGAGAACTGGAGGAAGCAAGCCTCCATTGATTATGCTGCATGGGTTAGCTGCAAATGGAGCTTGCTGGAATGTTTTGGCCCATGCTCTAGAGGAAGAATATGACGTAATCATGCCGGATGCCAGAGGCCATGGCAGGTCGAGTGTTCCTGAACATGGGTACCGATACGAAGACCTCGCAAACGATGTCGTCGGTCTTATAGAAGCTCTGCGACTTCCGTCTCCGATCCTGATCGGGCATTCCATGGGTGGCATGACTGCCGCCGTGGTGGCAGGTCGGAAACCAAACCTTCTTCGCTGCCTGATCATGGCTGATCCAACGTTCTTAAGTCCAGAAGTTCAGCGCGAAGTTCGAGACAGCGATGTGGCAGATCAGCATCGGCGGTATCTCAAAATGTCATTGGATGAGGTGTTGGCAGAATCGCAGATAAGACACCCTCATCGCTCATTGGAGACAATCGAGCTGATCGCCCGGGCACGACTTCAAACCAGCATGGAGGCTTTCGACGTTCTCACGCCGCCGAACCCCGACTACGTGCAGCTGGTGAGCGCCATTCAAGTTCCAAGCCTGCTTGTGATTGGCGGTTCAGCAGGTGTGGTATCGGCTGATGTTGCCGCTAATCTGCAACGTCTTAATCCGCGACTTCAAGTTGAGCAAATTCCGGAAGTTGGCCACGGGCTCCATTATGATCAGCCCGAGCGGTTTGCGGCTGTCGTCAGCTCCTTCTTACGTTCAGTTGGTGCCGTCTGACCAAGCGCTTCCCGCTTTGTTGACTAATTGAATTCATAGGCTGAAAAATGAAAAGTACTCATACAATCGGCGCTCTCACCTTTTTGCTGACATCGTTTTTCGTAAGTCAAATCTCAGCACAAGAGAATTCTTGGCAACCCTTAAACGGACCAGACACCACTGAAATAAACTGTATCTGTGCAAGAGCCAACGGGTCGATTTTTGTCGGGAGTTCATGGGGAATCTATCGGTCCACAAATTTGGGAGAGTCGTGGTCTAACGTCTCTCCAGATTCTCAGAGAATCAAAGTGTGGTCAATCACAGAATTCCCAGGCAGCTACATCTTCTTTTCGGCTTACCCCGGCGCGGGCCTCTACCGTTCCGCGGATGATGGCTTAACGTGGCAACCCCCCAATCTCGATAATGAGATAAACAACATCCCAGTTCAATCATTGGCAGGAACTTCTGCAAACACACTTTTCGCCGGAACAGGCGGGGGCGTTTTTAGGTCGACAAATTATGGCGCCACGTGGCAAAATGTACTGATGTCAAAGTCAACGACATGTTTTGCGACCACTTCTAACGGCGACATCTTCGCAGGGGGAACACAACAAGGCTATGGGCTTGATGGAATTTACCGATCGACTACCGGCGGGGCTTCATGGGTCGCAGTTGATTCAGGCCTTCGGTATTCGGATATCACAGCACTTGTTGCAGACTCCGAAAATCGCCTTTACGCAGTCACGTATGTTGGAGCAAGTTATCGCTCTACCAACAACGGGGACTTTTGGACTGATATTTCCGATCCGAATAATGTCGGCACCAGCTGTACTTCACTGGCTGCCAATTCACACGAAGATCTTTTTCTCGGGCGATATTCTCACTCAATTGCAGGGGTAAAGGGAGTCTCTTCCTCTCACGATCATGGCGCAAGTTGGATCGACTTTGGTGAAGGCCTTGCAGACCAGAATATACTCTCTCTGGCTGTGACGAGCGATGGCTATCTTCTGGCAGGGACAGCGAGTGCGGGGGCTTTCAGAACGAAGAACCCAACAACAGTTGTCAGAAATCTTCCCATGAGCATTCCAAATTCATTGACGCTGTATCAGAACTATCCGAATCCTTTCAATCCAAGCACGACGATAGAATTTCAGCTGCCGGCATCAGGTTTTACGACTCTCACTATTTATGATCCATTAGGGAAAGAGGTGTCACGCCTGATATCTCAGTTCTTATCTTCGGGTCGTCACAAGGTAAGTTGGAGTCCATATGGTATTTCAAGTGGAGTGTACTTCTATCAACTCACATCAGGGCGTGACAACAAGATCAATGCTATGCTGCTGCTACGTTAGTCGGCAGTTGCGCAGCCTCAAAGCGAATTACTCCAGGATAGGTGACATACAATGAAATCAATTACCGTCACCGGAGTTCTTCTCGTCGGCCTCGTCTTCATCGCGCCAACGATCAAGGGACAAAATAACCTTCAAGGATCTACCAATATGAATACGCAGATTGTCCGGGACTTTGCCAGCGCAATCAATGAACACAACGTCGACAAGCTCTGCTTGCTTATGACCGAGGACCATACATTCATTGATTCCCAGGGCAATGAAACCATGGGAAAAGAAAAGATGAGGAGGGCATGGATTGGATACTATCAGATGTTTCCGGATTACAAAATAGAAATTACGGATATGTTTCTTAGCGGAGATACAGTCGCAGCTTTTGGATTTGCAGGCGGTACATATCAAGGTCAGAATGACAGGAAAGAGAACTACTGGCATTTGCCTGCTTCGTGGAAAGCAGTTATCAAGAACGGAAAAATCGATGTGTGGCAAGTTTACGTAGACTCAAAAATCCCTTTTGACATTATCACGAAGAATGTAAAGCAATAACCGCCTGACCGGTCGCTCCCCGGCAGGAAGCGCGGGATTTTGCAGGAGGACGCACGAAACGATTATTGCGACACCCCGCTGGCTATCGATAAGCGGACAGCATACACAACAAACTTACTCCTCAAACAGAATGAAGAACAAAACATTTTTGATTTTGGCCCTCGCGGCATCGTTCGGTTTTGGATTTGCATTCAATGCGATCCTTACAAGTCAAATTGACATCCAGCCGCAATCGAAGAAAGTGACGGGCATTGGCGGAATTTTCTTCAAGTGCAAAGACCCACAAAAGTTGAAAGAGTGGTACAAAAAGAACCTGGGTTTCAAAACCGATCAATACGGGACTATGTTTGAATGGCGGGAATTTCCTGATACAACAAAAAAGGGTCTTACGCAATGGAGTCCCTTTGCCCAAACCACAAAATATTTCAATCCTTCAACAAAAGATTTCATGATCAATTATCGGGTGGACAACCTCGGTTCACTTGTTGAAGAGCTAAAAAAAGACAGCGTCACGGTTGTGGACACAATTGCGACGTACGATTATGGTAAATTTGTTCATATCATGGACATCGAGGGAAACAAAATTGAACTATGGCAGCCCTAGGGGCGTCGTGTATGGGAACCAAAAAAGATAGTTTAGCTATGTTCTGCCGCGTCTGTTCTAACCAGCCGCCGACGATTTCGCCGCGCGACAGTAAGCAGAGAATGACATGATCGGCAAATACGTCCGCGCAATGAACTACGTGGAAGGAACAGTCCGTCGCCGCAGCGCAACCGCGGCCCTTTAGGCCGCCGACGGCATCCACAATCAACCATCTGATCATAATGATAATCAAGACCGACAACGTATTACAGGTTTTCTATGCAGCAGTGAGCATTATTGTACTTTTCTCCGGATCTTTTCATCCCTTATATAATTGGGACATCATTCCATACATCGCCTCCGCAAAGGCCCTTGGGAGTAACGATCCGATTCTGGTCCATTCTTTCACTTACACAGAGATCGACAAGTCGGCCGGAACGCGAAAGTACGCTTCATCCAGCGCACAAGAGGATTCGTCCTTTCGCGCTCTGATGAGATCAGATTACTCCGCCTTCTCAGACTTACTTCTTTTTTATAAGGTTCGGGTTGTTTATAATCTCGCTGTTTATTCACTATTGTCCGTCGGTATTGCGCCTGTATTCGCAACGCATTTTATTTCCGCAGTCTCGATATTTTTAGCCACGTGGATGTTGTTTCTCATCGGACGCCACAGTTTTTCAATACCATTGCAGTTCGTTATCCTGCCACTCGTATTGGGACTGGGCGCATACAAACTTGCCAGACTCTCTACCCCTGATGCACTCGCATTTCTGCTCGTTCTTGCCATACTCTATTGCTTTCTTAAGGAGCATCCTGCGATCTATTTTTTATTTCCACTGCTAGTTGCGGTCAGAACAGATCTCTTACTTCTCGTTGTTCTCCTTGGTCTTTCTCTCCTCTTCTTAAAAACACCTGGCATATTCGCAACCCTTGTGTCTCTTGTGATCTCGGTTTCCATCTTTTTTCTTTTAGAGTGGGTTTACAGTTATCCAGGATGGAAGGCGGTCTTTTATTTTACTTTTTGTGACAAATCTGCGCTCACTACTCCCCCTGAGTTTGGACCTGACTTGTATTTCCCTGTGTTCTCCGAGGGAATAAGGTCCGTATTGAAGAGCCCTCAATTCTTTTTTGTTCTGGCGATAATCGGCCTCGCATTGTTCTTCTCAACTTACAAACTCAAAGGTATACTCGTAGCTAGCAAATTGAAATCGAAGTCTGTGATCTTGCTCCTAACCGCAATCATCTATTTCATTATCCGGATGATTGTTTTCCCGTTAGCGGAAACTCGATTCCTGGTTATTCCTTACACGATTGCTGCGATCTCTTTTTGCGAATTATTCTCTCCCGTAATGACGGCGTTCAATCGAAGGGATGCAGCGCTGGACGGCCTAACCAGCCCTCCCCGCTAAGAAGCGCATGGTTTCGCAAAGAACGCTCAACGGCTGATCCCGACACAAAACGTCGGGACAGGCTGGAACCAGATATTCGTCGGCGCAGCATATTTGTTCCGTGGCTTTTCAGCCGGAGATCCTGTGTGATAGGCTTCACTTTGGTCGTTTTCTGAAACCGCTGTCACTTGCATTCCGCGGTACAAAACAGTAGTTTTGCTTCAGTATAATCGGGGTTAAACGGGCGGGTCTGCTAACATCTTCTTCTTGTCTCCATAAATCCCAGAACACCTGTTTAATTCCAGGTTTAGCTTAACGAACGAAGAATAAGTGATCGACAATTTCGCAGCGCGATGTTGGACGATCTTAGAATCATCAGACTGGAACGTCCGCGAAACGAACTACACGGAACTAACTCTTCGCCTCAGCAACTACTTTGTCCCGCGGCTATCTAGCGGGAGCTCCGCTCCGTTAGCCTGCATGAACAAATATTGGGAGGAAAATCATGGATCACATACGAAAAGCGCTTCTTATTTCTTTGGTGTTCGTTTTTCATCCGTCGTTTGCCCAATGGGCAGTTCAGCCCTACAATGCGTCGAATGCATACCAGAATGTGGTATTCACGGATAGCTTACATGGCTACATTGCCGCCTATGGACTTCTATCGACAACAGACGGAGGGGCTACTTGGAAACAAACGACCACCGACGATAATGCGCTCTTAAAGAGTGTGTCCGTAAAAAAGGGATGTCTCTGGGCTTCAAGTGAAGACGGCAAGGTGTATGGGTCCACAGATAGCGGCAAGACATTGATTGAGCAATTTACTGCCAAGACCCCTTATGATTTCCACACAATTTGTTTTGTAGACTCCCTTCGCGGGTGGCTATTTGGATTTTCGTGGGGAATGCCACCGGCCGGCGACATTATTCTTCACACAACCGATGGCGGTTTGACATGGAACACGCAATACGAGCTGGATCAGTCTTTTGTCTCGGGAGTCGACTTATTCCAAGGTTTCTTCGTGGACAGCCTCCATGGCTGGGCTACACAAGGAGACCACATGCTGCATACCTTTAACGGTGGAAATGATTGGATTCATCAATCAGTGCCTGGATCCCCAAACTTATATTCAGTCTTCTTTATCGACACATCACGAGGATGGGCCGTTGGAGACGACGAAAGCGATAATTTGAGCCACGGCCCTGAGAGCTACGTTATATTCACAACGGATGGCGGTCAAAACTGGGTCAAAGGCAACTCTCCCGTACCTGCTATCGTACATTCAGTCTTTTTCGTGGATAGCAGCAGGGGGTGGATGTGTTGTGTCAACGGAAATATAGAACGATCAACCGACGGGGGACGAAATTGGGCAGTTCAACAGAGCAATACCACATCCATTTTGGAATCAGTTTTTTTCCTGAACGCGACGGATGGCTGGGCTGTCGGAGAATTCACCGTCATCCTTCACACGACGAATGGCGGCGGCTTAACATACGTCCCTCCGACAAACGAGATGCCCGTCACATTCTCTATGAGTCAGAATTTCCCAAACCCATTTAATCCGGCTACAAAAATACGTTATACCATTCCGGTCCCGGGAGATGTAAACCTGTCAGTGTACGATCTGCTTGGGAATAGAATCTCAGTGCTGCAGAACGGTCCCAAGGCTCAGGGAGAATGGGAAAAAGTATTCGATGCAAGAGGGCTGCCAAGCGGTATGTACATTTGCAGGATCACATATTCCCACGGCGGCAGTATTCAAGTGGGAAATCATAAAATGTTGTTACTCAAATGAGAATCATTGCAGGCAAGCTGACCGGTGCCCCGCTAAGGAGCGCAGGATCTCGCGAGGCTCCGAAGGACTCCATTGGCACTATCGAAACTAGCAATCGACGAGTTCGCAGCACGACGATACGCCGAAAATGATATGATCAACAGATACGTCTGCGCAATGAACTTCGTGGAACTCACTGTTCGCCGCGCCCTATTTGTCCCGTTGCTTTCCAATGAGAGCTCTGTCCGTGGGGAGGCGAGAGATCACTCAGGTATCAACGAGGAGAATCGTCAATGAAGAAGTTCATGCTTCCTTATCTCATTTTTGCTTCGGCCCTTATCGTTTATCCTCAAAAAAGATTAGATGGTCAGGCACATCTAAGCGAAAATACATCCGTCCCAACCTATACAATTCTATTTAACCCTACTAAATACCAGATGTATCTGAACAATGTTGGATCGCTCGATTGGCAGACCTCTTTCTACTCGACCAATTACTACAATAATGGCGGATTCCGTTCTGTGGGATTCGACAATGGGTTATGGGTTGTGGGAAAATTTGCCGGAGAACCACGCCTTGCGTTGGTAGAATGGGGATCTCAATATTCCCCGGGCCCTATCATCGATGACCGTCCCGCAATGGATGCAAGGCCGCAGGATTCTGCACGCTATCGCCCATACAAGATCTCACGTGGAGACAATGCTGTAACAAACAGAGATTACGCGCAATGGCCCTCCGATTTAGGAGCACCTCTCTCGCAAGGGGAGCCTCGATTATATGGAGACCAGACAGTTTGGATGGTCTACAATGCCGATGATACCACTGTAGGCCAGTGGAAAAAGAACAAGAAATCTCTTCCGCCACTCCCGTTCGAAATTCATGAAACTATCTATGGTTTCGACCATGATTCACTCCTCTCAAATGTTGTCTTTCTCGAATGGGAAATAATCAACAAAGGCGTTTCTGTTCTTGACTCCGGGTTTGTTTCGCTCTGGTCGGATATTGATTTTTGCGGTGCATATGAAAATACTCCTGCCATTGACACCGTCAACCAACTGGGATACTGTTGGAACAAGAAAGATGAACCGGAATTTGGGTGGTCCGCTACGCCGGCAGTCGGATACACGCTATTATATGGACCTGAAGTGCCATCCCTGAACGATACCGCCGTCGTAGAAAACAAGAGAGTAGCGGGAAAAAAGAACCTGCCGCTGTCATCGTCTTGGGGATTTTCCGACGATTCGTATCCCGAGATACAAACCTATGGACCAGCATGGGATGTGCCCTCCGCATGGAATAATGCACGTGGATTGACGCCAAAAGGATTGCCGATTATTGATTCAGTAACAAGACGAGTCACAAAATTTCCCTTTAGCGGGAATCCGGTTGACAGTTCCGGCTGGCTCTTTGACGCATCTACTTCCGGAGGAGCCGGAATCAATTTATTCTCCGGGCCATTCACAATGCAACCGGGGGATACGCAGTGGGTACTCCTGGCTTTCGTCGTCGGGGTTGGGAGTGACCGATACAACAGTATTACCGAGCTCAAGACTATGACAAATAAATTGAGATCCCTCCCCTATAGTCAACAATCGTTGACGACCATCGATAACAGAGTTGCTCAACAACCGAAAGAGTTTTCACTATTTCAGAACTTTCCTAATCCATTCAATCCATCCACTTCGATAGAGTACGCACTGCCTGTTAAATCCAGGGTTCTCCTCCAAGTCTTCAATATCCTGGGGCAACGAGTAACCATACTTTACGAAGGAGAACAGGCGGCAGGATATCAGAAAGTTTTGTGGAACGCCAACGAATCATCCGGCATGTACTTCTATCGTATCGATGCAGTGAGCGATCCCAACATCCACTTCATGCAAGTGAAGAAGATGTTGGTACTAAAGTAGATGAAATTCAAGGATTCAAAGAACCCATCCACCTCAAATGAATTGAATATGGATGCGCTATTGACGGCCTTGAAATCCAAAATCATTCCGCGCCTCGTTTTCCTGGTCCTGGGCATCTTTCTCATTGCTAGTGCTGAGGCCGCAGCAGGCAATGACACCACAACTATTGTTATCGTCGGCACTGTTCACAGTGAAACCGGCAACTTCAAGGTCCAGACACTTTGCGGTATCATCGAACGGGTCAAACCGGATCTCATTCTTGTGGAACTAGATTCTTCCTTCATGACGCCATCCATGACAATTAAGCCCGAGTTTGTCGCTGCCAGTCTTGAAAACAGAGCAGTGAGCGATTGCATGCAAGTCCGCACCATTCCTCTGCAGCCATATGACATTGAAGGGCGAAACACAATGTACGAGCAGCATGACTACTTCAATCTTCAGAGGGAATTAAGCCGTGCCCTTAATCGCGCCGTGCGAGATAGCTTGTTGGGTAATGATGCGAAAATCCTTTACGATGCAATCGTCCGGTTTGATGATATCGGACACTCCTTCGGTTCGGAGCGGCCTGAGATTATCAATTCCGCAGCCTGTGATATCGCTATGGAATCGAAGCAGTATTACGCCGGCACAGGCATGATGCAGATCGTGTCATTAGTTCCCTCACTCAAACAGTTCGCTGAGTTCGCCCGGTTCAGGCGCGATTTCTGGATTACCCGAAATGAGGAAATGGTGAAGAACATCGTCGCTTGCGCCAAGACATTCCATTCGAAAACCATTCTTGTCCTTTGCGGCTTTGAGCACAGGTACTATCTTCG
>CAYLMV010000102.1:0-12756 GCA_964384415.1 uncultured Chitinophagaceae bacterium
CAAGAGACCGGGGGCTCATCCTCAAAATTGGCAATGTTGTATGGCCAGAGCGGCTCGGGACAATCGCCCTGAACTCCAACGCTTTTGATCCCATCGCGGATTTGAGCGCCGCTATCTGAATTGACCGTCCCCTCCATCACTCGCTCATTATAGTAGATGAACAATCGGGATGGCATGAAATATTTCGTTTTCTGTTTCATCTGGTCGAACTCAATCGCGGCGGCGATGGCGTTGGCAGTGCAGCTCCCAAGCTGACCTTGATCGTAGACGGGCGGGCAGTTCGGCCTCAAGTCCACCTTCGGCGGCAGTTTTGCCAGCCATTCCGCCGGCGCAGCATAGAGATGATCGCGGTGATCGGGAACATCGGGAAGCCAGCCGAGAGATTTCGAATGCGGGGATGATGTTGTTTTCGCTTTCATTGAACCCTCCTTCAATGGTTGTTGTGGCAATGGTCGTTCTGGAAGATTTAGTTGGTGTCGCGTTGCGCTGTTATCCACTCCTCTGCTGCCGGCCGAAACACTCATCATCCGAATGATCTTTTGATTCATGAACAAAACACAAATCGTTTGAATGGATATTCGGCCTGTTCATATCCCATCTGAATTCTTCTCATCACAGTCTCGCGGAAAAAATCGGGCGAATCGCCCGGATCCTTGTCAGGTTGGATCACAATATTTCTGAACACTTTGCAAGGCGTGCCGTCTTTCTTAAGCAGGGTAATTCCTTTCCTTCTGCGCATCCGCCGCTTAGAACGAGAGCTGCTTTGTTTGCCATAGTTTAATCCCTTCCGAGCACTTGAGCATTACCCAAAAAATCAACGATGGGATGGTTCGATTGATTGATGCGCTGTGAATATTCGCGGACGAGCTGATGGGATGAGAGTAGAATCGGGCGGCGGCAAAATCTCTTGCCGGATAAGGGAAAACGGAATGAGCGAAAGAACGACTCAACATCGGGAACATGACGGCTGCAACCACAATAACCAAACCTCCCTCTTTTGGTCTCGCCTGTATTGGGCTGCATTTGGGGCGGCTGATTCCAACGGTCCCCTCCTGCTCTCGGAGAAATTATCGTTAATTGTTTTTCTTGTCAAGGAATATTTTGGGATATGTTGAAAACTGCGAATTGTAATTTCTACAATTTTTGGTTCGAAGGCCTGGTGGGTGAAGTCTTGACTCCAGTGTTCCGGGACCTGCTCTTTTGATCAAGAAAATCACGGTGATAATACACCCTCCAATTCGCCTTTCCATCTGATTTCTATTTGTAATTTTTTCAAATCACAGCAAATATCGTCAATTTGGCCACTTTCTGAATGCGCAATCCACCAGACGTTAATTCTTATAACCTAATGATATAAAACAATTTAGCTGCTGTATTCTCTTCAGCGTCGTTCTGGATTCTGCTTTGCAGCTCTTCTTACCATGAAACAAGAAGAGAACAACATAGCGAATCCGGATCGGCAGAACTCACGAGTGATGAGAAGTACGGTCACGGGTTTGTTTCTTCTTCTGAGCGTCACTGCCACATACTGCCAGACTTTTGATCTTCTTTCTGCAAAGTCCTCCGACAAGGTAGCGGCCAGCCTCTTCTTCACCGTCGACAGCAACCGAGTTCTGAATGCCTACAAGATCTTTGCATTTGCATCGCCGGCCATGAAAACGGCCGACTCAATTTTCGTTGTCGGAGGAATTCACAATTCTGTATCAGCAGTCAGTGAGCGTGATGGAAGCGTCGCGAGAGATTATTCGCTCGAACAGAACTATCCCAACCCGTTCAACCCTTCTACGACAATTCGATTCAGTATTAGAAAGAGAGCCAAAGTTTCCGTAGTATTATACGATGTCACCGGCAGAGAGGTCTCAACGCTCGTCAACGAAGATCGAGGTACGGGAACCTACGATGCACACTGGAACGGCTTATCGAGCACCGGCGTTCCAGTTGCATCGGGGACCTACTTTTATCGACTTCTCGCGGCTTCCGACGACGGGAGCAAAACCATCGAAACAAAAAAAATGACACTTATCCGTTGAAGATGAAGATCTTCGCCATGATTGCTCTCTCCATCGCGCTTTCCGCGCCATGGGGGGAGAATGCCGTTTCGCAAAATCTGATCATTAAACATTTCGGCGCCCAGGACAGCCTTAAGAAATATTCAGCGAACACGACTGTTCTTGAAGTTGTCAAAGGAAGCCAGCCGATTTCATCGACAAGCATTCGCCAGGACGATAAGGTTCAGATTATTGTCGAGCTGTCATCGCCTATCCGGAAATCAACCCTCGGGGTATCCGGGACGAAGAGCACAACGGCGGCTCTGCAACAGTCATCCTTCAGCAACAGCGTGTCGGCCGTCTCTCCTACAGCCGCTATCTCGCATCATTTTTCAGAGGTCATTAACGCAGTTTCCATGACGGCGTCGAGGAAGGACATCGGAGCGATTGCCGGACTGCCGGGAGTGAAAAATATCTATGAAGACAAAAGAGTAAGCGCCCTGACTCTGAGAACATCTTCGGCAAACGAGAACCCGTCCGCCCAAACCGCGTCCGATACTTCCAAGGTAAGCAGGATACGGATTGGCGTCATCGACACAGGAATAGATTATTTGCACGAGGCGTTCGGCGGCGGCTTCGGAACGGGATTTACGGTTGAAGGCGGTTATAATTTTGTCGCCGATAATTCCGATCCCCGCGACGACAATGGACACGGCACTCACGTTGCCGGCATCATCGCCGCCAACTCCCCCTCATTCAAAGGCGTCGCCCCCGGCTCCCATCTGTTTGCCTACAAAGTGCTCGATGCCGGCGGGAATGGAAGCACATCGATGGTGATTGCGGCCATCGAGCAGGCAATCAGGGACAGCGTTCAAATTATCAACCTCAGCTTAGGCACACCCGACGGCGACCCCGATGATATCCTTTCACGATCTGTCGATCTCGCCGTTGATGCTGGCGTCGTTGTTGTCGTCGCTGCCGGCAACGACGGCAATTATGGAACAATCGCCTCCCCCGGTGCGGCGCGCGAAGCTCTCACGGTAGGCGCTACCGACATCAATAATGCAGTCGCGTCGTTTAGTTCGAAGGGACCGTCCAACAAGATCTATGGATTCAAACCCGATATCGTTGCCCCGGGAGAGTCCATCCTCTCGGCAAAAATGAACGGGGGTTACGTCAGAATGAGCGGGACTTCGATGGCGGCACCTTATGTGACGGGGATGGTCGCCCGGTTGAAAGAACTTCATCCGGCCTGGAGCGCAGTTCAACTACGCGATGCCATCCTCGCATCCGCAAAGGACCTTGGCGCTCCTGTGTTCGCAGAAGGAAGAGGAACACTCGACACGGCGAAAGCTGCCGCTGCCGCCAGCGCCATTACTCCTGCGTCGATTAGCTTCGGGTTCGACAATCCCTCAACGGCCAAATGGACGAGGACCGATACTCTCTCCATTTCCAACATGTCGCGAGAGCCAAAAACGTATTCCTTCCAGGTTCAAACCGCTCGGACGGGGATCGCCTTGAGTTTTCTGCCCGCAAGGCTCACGGTCAATGCGAACGAATCACGATATGTTGTCGTAGAACTGACAGCAGATAACTCCTCTCTGCCGGACAACTCCGTTTTCCCCGACGGGTATAGCGGCAGCATCTATGCCGTGTCGACTTCAGATACTCTTATTGTGCCTTACCTTTTTTTCAAAGGATCGGTCTTCCAGATATCGTTCAGCGAAACTCCTTTTCAGGTCGTCATCCACGATCAGAAGAGCAATGCATATTATTTTAATCCGACCGGGACATTCCTCTCTGCGTTTGTTCCTGCGGGCGTCTATGACATTGTGACGGCGTTCACCGGCTCCGCTTTTGTTGTGAAGGAAGACGTCGTTCCCGGAGCATTGCCGGATATCTGGATCAGCCGCGATCAGGCAATTCATGAAGTGAACATCTTCCCGACTGACGAAGATGACATTCCGTTGGCTTCCGCCGGACCGCATTTGACCTGCAGCTATGTCCAGGCGTTGAGGCACACAAGTTCCGGAATCAGCGAAGTGATCCTCGGCGGTGGAAACGTTGAAACTGAAACGCTGGACCAGAGATTTTTCTTTTCCGATCTGAGCGCCCGGTATTCATTCGGCTATGCGCTTAACGTTCAACGCGGAAATACAGAGTCCTACACCTATGACGTTGAACTCGACTCCGGAATCGCATCCGACCGGACGGTGAGATTTGCCCCCTCAGACCTCAAGCGGATTGACTTCAAATATGATGTCGACTTTACCACGCCAAGAATATTCCCGGTCATATGGTCGGCGTTTGCACCCTCCGCCGGCATTATCGCGGTCACGTACATCGACGGCGACAGCCCTCCTCTCACATATCCGTTCATTCAGACCGGGTACTACACAAGGCGAGTGTCCATGAAGTTTCCGATACTTCACTATAGGGAGGCGTACAAGTACTAGGGGCGGGAAATGGAAAATGGAAAATGGAAGATGGGGGAGGGATCCTACGTTTTGGTGAGATTGTATTGTTGGATTTTTGTGTAGAGGGTCTTCAGACTGATTCCGAGGATCTTAGCGGCAAGTTTCTTGTCCCATCCTGCATGATGAAGAACTCCTTCAATGTGGTAACGCTCGAGCTCATGGAGCGTGATAGCGCTCCCCGCCTTTTCGCTCCCTGCCGGCACATGCCGGTCGGATGAGGAATTGCGCGGAAGAGCAAGGTCCTTAAGGCGGATATATTCGTCCGAAGAGAGAATGGCCGCCCGCTCCAGCACGTTTTCAAGTTCACGGACGTTGCCGGGCCATTCGTATCGCATTAACGCCTCCAGCGCATCCGGGTGGAGTTTCTTCGGCGTCCGGTTTTTCAGACTCTTAGAGACTATTTCGTTTGCGATCAATGGAATATCTTCCTTCCGTTCGCGAAGTGAAGGAAGAGTAATGGTAATCACATTGAGGCGGTACAGCAGGTCTTCGCGAAACCTTCCTTCTTTCAGCTCATCGGCCAAATGCCTGTTCGTTGCGGAGATAATCCTGACGTCGGATTTCTGCGTTTTGTTCCCCCCCACTCTTCGGAATTCTCCCAATTGAACAAACCGAAGCAGTTTTGGCTGGAACACAGGACTAATTTCCCCGATCTCGTCAAGAAAAAGCGTTCCCCCGTTTGCCAGCTCAACCAGCCCCTGGTGCATGGCATAGGCGTCCGTGAACGCTCCCTTTTCGTGTCCAAAGAGTTCGCTCTCAATCAGCGTGTCGGGTATCGAAGCGCAGCTGAGCGCAACGAAAGGCTTGTCCGCACGCTTGCTGTTCTTGTAGAGGAAATTGGCAACAAGTTCCTTCCCCGTTCCGCTCGGGCCTTCGATGAGAACGGTGGAGTCGGTGGGAGCCACCTTGCTCGCAAGCTCGATCATCCGAACGAATGCCGGGCTGCTGCCGATGAGGTTGGATGAGGATGCGAGACGCGAGAGCTCTGTCCTCATCACCTTGTTTTCGATCAGGAGCTGCCGCCGCTCGAGCGCCCGCTCGATGATCGCATTAAGTTCATCCGCCGTGTATGGCTTCGTAAGGTAGTTGTACGCACCGAGCTTCATGCACTCCACGGCAATTCGTATGTCTCCCACCCCTGTCAGAACGATCACTTGCGTGGATATGCAGCTCTCCTGTATGAAGCGAAGAACCTCAATTCCGTCCACCCGCGGCATCTTGATATCGAGCAGCACGAGATCGAACACAGAACTCTGCAGAAAATTGATCGCTTCAACACCGTCATTCGCAGTCTCGACCCAGTATCCCTCCGGCTTCAAAAGGGCTGTCAGCATTTCGCGGTATGAGATCTCGTCGTCCACAACGAGAATTGAGGCGGGGAGATTCTTCTTAGACATGGACCGATGTGATTCTTCTTGTTGGAAAACTGTTCGCCCCCGTGCGGAACCCCGTGAATAACGACCGAAAAGTACCTATTCGGGATGCTAAGGTCAAGGGAAATGGGCGGCATGTGAAGAAGAACTCGGAACAAATGTCGTCCAACGGCGCCCCCGCACCGCGACGTTCCGATGGGCTGCACAAATTTAATCTTGCGGAGTGTTGGAGCAGATGTGCGAATGGAAAACTACTTAAGCACAAACACCGCGTCGAATGTGAAACGCAATGCGTCTTCAACCGGTATCATGAGCAAGGACGGGCGCTCGATTTGAAATGCTGTGAGACTTAATGCAAATTGACCGCTTACATCCAGCGTATCGGGCGCCCAGCGAGGCCGCGCCATCATGACAATCTCCTGCGTGACTCCATGGAACGTCAGCTTGCCGGCAATCTTCAGGCTGTCGCCGGCCTGGACAACCGATGAGCTCACGAAGGTTACTTCAGGAAAATCAATCGCATCGATGACTTCCATTGCGTGTGAATCCCGGTTCGAGTTTCCGCTGTTGAATGTCGTCACATCGACGACTGCCGATACGGCCCGAACTTCTTTCTTCGCCGCATCGGCATCCACGCGATACTCAACGTCCTTGCTCGTCGCCTCAATTTCATGAAGGGGATGAGTCAAACGGTACGTCATCCAGGAATCTTTCTTCGACACTTCCGGCTGCTTTGCCTGAGCGTAAGCACCGGACGTAAGAAGCAGCATGATTGCCGATATCGTCGCTACGGTAGTTCTCATTACTCTCCTGCTAGAAAGTTACGGTGATCATCGAGGCGGTAAACACCGCGGTAGTTATGTAACCCGAAAACTGGTGGAAATGTTCAAGCTGGAGGTTCGTCGAATGCCGGTGCATAACCATCCCTCCAAGAATTGGAGTCAGGATCATTCCAGCCACATGAACCCAGGCAAGCGTCTTATGGATCGTCGTTGTGCTTACCTCGTCGCGCCGGATGAGCGGAGGAGGCGAAAGAATGGCGAGAAGCCCCGTCGCAGAGTACGTGATGATCGTCCCTGTTACGGCATACTTGTGATTGCGGCGGAACTCCGGATGCCCGTCAACAATTTTCTGCCCAAAGTATGCTGCGGACCACATGAAAGCCAGCGTCACAAACCCGCCTATCTGATGGGTCGTCAGCATAGTTCTCCGCAAATTCAATTCACCTTTTCGTTCCTGCGGCGACAGAGGCCCGACAATTCCCGTTTCGCGCATCAATCCATTCTCTCCCCACATCCATTTTTCCATGATGCTCATATTCGGCGGCAATAGCCTCCGGTATGACGGCTGCGCCGACGAATCCGGCGGCAAAGGCGCTTCATTCGAGACGGCCGGCATAGCTGCAATGTCGAATTGAGAAGGTTCTCCCGCCAGCGAGGCAGTCAAATCATCCGATCCGTTGAACACCGGAGAATTGTCCGCCCGCGATAGAGCGGCAACATTCGCGAGATCGAACTGCGATGGAATTGTCTGAGCGTTCGTTGGAGCGAAGCCGACCGTCTCCAGAACGGCCATCGCCATGAAGGGAGCGAAATATTTCATAGATGGTGTGTATCCTTATTCATTCAGTTCTATTGATGTTGACCATATTGCCTCTTCCCAGGCAGGTCTTTTGCTAAGAGTGAACCCTCAACGACGTCCCCGTTAGAACGGTTGCATACTGCTTGAGGGGACTCGACGCAGGACCATTCACTACAGCGCCATTGGTCGCGAAGTTTGATCCGTGATTGGGGCAGAAGAAATCATTCGTGGAGGCGATGTACTCTACCGTTCCTCCTGCATGAGTGCACGTCTGGCTGACCGCGACATATGAACCACCCGACGTTCGTGCGACGATGACTCCGTTCTGATAGATGTAACCGCCGTCCTTCTTAAGCGGCGCGTTGGCGTCACTCGTCAGGTCCAGCGTGAAGTCGACATTCGCGGGAGCGGTAACCGGGTTATCAAGAGGCTGGCATCCGTTCAGACAGTACGAACAAGCGAGTGCCGCTGCGCCGAGTCCGAGCGTTGACAAAAATTCTTTTCTATCCATGAGATGATCTTCTCATATGATTGAACGCGTTCTTATTCCTGCAAATAGTCACATCCTGGCCGGATGCGCAGTAGAATCCTGGAATCCAAAATGGCCGCTAGGAAAAGGCTTGCCGTCTCCTGCATTCGTTGATGGTCTGATGCAGGGAGAATGCTTGGAGCAGCGATTGTGTCGCAACGTCCGGGCTGACTGTTGTCAGCGATAACTTCACATAGTATCAAGTTAAAGTGACGCTGTTGCTCCTGCGCTGTTAGGGGGGGATGTTGAGGCGTGTATCGTTCTTTCACCTTAGACACACGCCGCATCCTCTTTATTCCCTCCGGCAATTTTTGTATCATTCATTCGCGAAATCCAGTCGGCATTCGAAAATGGGCATGGAATAAGGGCCTTTTTGGAATTGTCTAATTGACAGCATTGCATCAGAACCTGAAACAACAGACTGACCAGGAACTTCTTCATAGCTCCCGCGATGGAAATTTCGCGGCCTTCGGAGAATTGGTGCGGCGCTACGAGTCGAAAGTTGCCGCCACCGTGGTCGGCATGCTCGGCGCAGGAAATGAGGCGGACGATGTCGGCCAGGAAACATTCATACGTTTCTATAACGCCCTTAAGAATTTTCGCGAAGAGGCTTCGGTTGGAACATACATTACCCGTATTGCCATCAATTTATCGTTGAACGAATTGCGCCGCCGCAAACGAAGGCGGTTCCTCTTCAAAGCTACAGATCCGGAGAACGAAGCTGAAGAACCAGCAGTCAATGACACCTCAGATAATTTTGACAAAAAGGAAATCGTCGAACGTGCCATGAACACGCTCGATCCAAAATTCCGGGCAGTCGTGACATTGCGCCTCGTCGAAGGATATTCAACCGAAGAAACAGCACAAATACTCGGCATCCCTGTCGGGACCGTCCTCTCGCGCCTTTTGCGCGCGCAGAAGAAACTTCAATCGGCCTTGCACAACTACAAGGAGGGTTTTTGATGAAACGTTCGCTTTACCATTTGCTTCTCCGTTCTTTCGATTCTCCATTGTCTGAAAAGGAACGAAAGAACGTCAAGACCGCGCTCGCTGACTCGGAAGAATTCCGCACGGCAGAAAAAGAACTCACCGTCCTTCGGTCGACTCTTCGATCGCACGAGACGAAGAAGTTCAACTCGTTCTTTGTTGAACGCGTCCTGCAGCGGCTGCGTAATCCCCAACCTTCCATAGACGAATATTACTTAGCTGTTTTCCGCAGGCTTGCGGCGGGAGCGGCCATTATGGTACTTCTTCTGAGCGCGTACAATGTAACTCAGTCGGGGGCGTTCTCGGTGGAATCGGCGCTGGGCATTCATCGGTCCTCCCTCAATCAGGTTCTCACGCTGGAGGCGCCTTTCGAATGACACCGAAACTTAAAGTGACGCTCATACTTCTGGCCACATTGATCATCGGAATCATCATCGGCGCCGTCGGCCGGGGGGTGTTCATGAAAGGCCGCCACCGGAAGCTCGATTCGATTGAAAGAACGGAGGTTTTTCTCTCCCGCGTCGACGAGGCAGTGCATCCGGATTCCAGCCAGAAAGGAAAGGTCGACGAAATCGCAAAACGGGCAGCCGACCGGATAACGGTTCTGTTCGATCATCACGATGCCGAGATGGCCACAATCGTCGACACGATGAAGCGCGAGCTCGCCGCAGTCCTGACGTCGCAGCAGCTGCAGCAGTTAGACCGGGAGCTTTCCGTGAAAACGACCAGCGACAGCGGCCGGGGGGAATTGGGCATCGCGATGGCGTTCTCGTATGAGTACGCCGAGCGGCTGCAGCGGGATCTCGACCTCGATAGCGCTCAGACCGAACAGATGCTCATGCTTATCAAAGAATCGCATGATAGAATAATGAGGCAGGCAAAGCTGGCGCATGGGAATCGCGAAAAAGAACGCCATTTCAGAGCAGCGTTCCTCGATGAAACCAATAGAAAAATTGAAGCCTTGTTAAACGAAAGACAGAAAGAGCAGTTCCGGCTCCTGCGCAGCGAGAGGGAGCGGTTTGTCGAGCATGAGCTGCGTGAAGAAGAAGATTAAGCTGTCAGTCTTCCTGCCTTGTAGCCCTCTTCCGTAAACGGACTCAATCCAAACGTCCGGGGCCGCCGCATTCCTTCACCGGCGGCTCACCTCCATGGTTTCCGCATCATTCTCCCCGCATTCTGACGAAATGTCCGACTCTCAGAGTCTGCTTTGACAAAGTAAATAAATTTGTGCATTCTTCCTGCCATGAAGAGTCGTGACAACTCCGTTCCGGCTTCTACGCAAGCCGGCAGTCACCACATCCAATCCAAATACTCAGCCGGAGTATGGTGCGCACTACGATCTTGATCCGCCTTATTGTTCTTGACCTTTGCATCCTCGGGACCGGTATCAGCCGCGATGCCTTTGGCGCCGAATCGTTGACCGGCTACGCAGCCTATCGCACCGAAGGCCGGAGCATTATTTTCACCACTTCCAACGGCCAGCGCCTCCGGCTTACGCCGTACGGTGACTACATGGTGCGCGTTCAAGCCGTACGCCTCGGCGAAGATTTCTTCCCGAACGATCGTTACGAGATGGTCGAATCGCATGACTGGAAAGGAACGCTGCGATTGACCGAACACGGGTCATATTTTTCTCTCCAAACCGGCGCCGACGACGGAATTGTGATCGAACTGACGAAGGCGCCTGTTCGCCTCACCTTTTTTCAACGGACACAAAACATCCCCTTGCTGCAGGACAACGATGGGATTTCATGGGATGGAAATTCGATCTGTTCGGACTTCGTCTATAATTCGGAAGAACATTTTACCGGGCTCGGACACGGGTATTTTGGGCGATCCGAACGGCTCGATCTTCAGGGGCAAATGCTCCAACGCAACTACGGAAGCGCGCATGGCGACCAGTCTCCGCTCATCGTCCCGTTTTATCTCTCTTCAAGAGGCTACGGCGTATTTCTTAACAGTACGTTCCCGAACAATTTCGATTTTGGAAAAGACACGCTATACAAATTTTCCATCCAGGGGGAAGGCCGGATGGATTATTTCTTCATCGCCGGACCTTCATTCGCCCGCATCATCGACCGATATACACAGCTGACCGGAAAGCCGCGGCTGCCGCCTCTCGCAATATTCGGGCTTGGTCTCTCGGACAAAGGGAATGACGAAAATTCCGCCGCCCCATCCAATGAACTCTGGTGGAAACAAAAGGTAACTGATCACCGGAACGCCGGCTTTCCGATCGATCACCTTATCAACGACAACCGATGGAGAGCCGGCGGCGGCAAGCGGTGTGAATCATACTTCGAATGGGACACTTCGCGTTTTCCCGATCCGCGCGAGTACGAACAATGGGTAAAGGCAAACGGACTTGTCATGACGATCGATTTTAACCGCTGCATTGCCAAATCGAGCGAAGAATGGAAGAGCTCCTATAACATCCCCATAACGGACAGCATCGATTTTGGCGAAAGCGCGCCGGACTTCACCCGGCCGGAAGTGCGGGATTGGTTCTGGAGATTGCATTGGAAGAAATCACTGAACACTTCACTCAGTTATCCCGGCGACGCACTCTGGATCGACGAGTTCGACGAGCTTGGAAAGGCGCCTTTATGGATGACGCTCGGCAACGGGCGCACGTGGGAGGAGATGAAGAACTACTGGTTCTTTCTGATTGCGAAGGCGCTGGTGCAGGAAGGATGGGACAAAAAACTTGCACCCGAAAAAAGACCGTTTGTGTGGATTCGCGGGATGACAGCCGGCGCCCAGCGCTATGCGACGCTATGGAGCGGAGATATCAAGCCGACATACAGAGAGATGAGGTCTCAGATCAGAGGAATGCAGCTCGCGGGGCTCTCCGGATTTCCTTTCTGGGGTCATGATGCGGGGGGCTTTTACGATTGGGAGAATAAACGCGGTCCCGATGACACTCTCTATTGCAGATGGTCGATGGCATTCGGCAGTTTCTCTCCATTCTGGAAACCTCACGGCATGGGTCAATCCCGCTGGCCGCTGGACAGAGGTCCCGAGGCGCAGCAGGCCGCCCGTTTGTACGGCAGCTTGCGATACGGGCTCATGCCGTACACCTACACATTCGCACACGAAGCCGCAGCGACGGGAATCCCTATCGCACGCGCGATGGTGATCGACCATCAATCCAACATCCTCGCCTGGAGGTACGACCTTCAATATTATTGGGGGAATGAAATTCTTGTCGCGCCGGATTGCTCTCCCGACAGCAGTGTTGCTATCTGGCTTCCTGAAGGAACGTGGTATGATTTCTGGACCGATTCGGTCCGCTCAGGAAATCAGGAATTCGTCCGCACAGCGCGTCAAAATCTGCTCCCCCTTTTTGTCAAGGCGGGTTCCATCATCCCTATGGCGCCCCCCGCACTTTCGACGGCATTCATGCGCAAAGATTCTCTGACGATTCACGTGTATACCGGCGGAGATGGAAGCTTCACGCTCTACGAAGACGACGGGAAATCGGAATTTTACCGGACAAGAAGAGAAATGCGCACAACCCGGTTCACCTTTATTCAATCAATTATGGCTCTGAATATCGGTGCGTCGGCCGGATCGTACGAAGGGGCTCCATCGACGCGATCGTATCGGATTGAATTTCACGGCCTCTCGCGCCCCGTCTGTTTCAACGTCAACGACCGGCCCTTGAAAATTGTGAGCTCTGAGGAAAAAGCGCGCATGCTGGGAGAGGGGATTTTTTGGAACAAGGAACATAGGATTCTCTCGGTCATTTTGAAGATTGTGCCTGCAAACACCGATCTGTTGATACGCGAGCACGATAATTGCGACGATGCATACTAGTG
>CAYLMV010000103.1:0-12547 GCA_964384415.1 uncultured Chitinophagaceae bacterium
TCGGACATGACATTTCGCACCGTCGCTGCGCTCAACCCTAAACCCTCGCTCCTGGAAATATAGCGGGACCCGACAGGCGTTGCCGTCTGGATGAAATTATAGATAATGCTGCGGAGGATCGTTCTCTCGCGTTCGTTCAGATTCCCAGCCATTCCTTATCCCAGATTATGCAAAAACGGATATAACCAATTAAAAATACGAATTTTTACACGCTGAGTCAAGAAAGGGGGAGAGGAGGTCGAAAAGGGGCACTTTAGGCCAAAGGGAGGAGGGATGTTGAGCTGCCCTAAGACTTGAATCTTCTCACTTGAAAATTGCAGATCGAATAAGTGCCAGTTTAGGGCAAAGGGAGAAGGGATGAGGGATGATGAACTGCCCTGGGACTTGAATATTCTCACTTCAGAATTGAAGATCGAAAGCTGTAGACTGAAGATTTAAAATTGAAAATTGCAGATCGAAAATCGAAAATGATTTACTGGATCATCTCCAACTTCTGCTCCTTGAGCGTCTCCAGGTTTTTTTCCAGCTGCTTTCGAATTTCTATAATGTCCTGGTCGCCGGCGTACTTAGTATAGACGATATCGGAGATACCGACCAACGACCGCACGATCGACTCGATCGTTTCTGCCTGCCGGCGCAGATCGGAAACCAGTTTCAGAAGCGGTTTGGCGAGCGCAGGATCGAGCATTTTCTGGACGTTCCGCTCGCAGACTGACGATTGGAGCTTGAAGATGGCGAGCGCGTTGTTGATGTGGTGGGCAATCGTCCGCACGGTGGTCTGAAACATCTGGATGGCTGCTTCCATCTTTTCTTTCTCGCGCTGCTCGGCCTCCCGCGCCTGCTTGTCTTTGCGGAAGAGGTAGCGTTCATAGACGCCATGCAGCAAAATCGGAAAGTGATTGATCTCCAGGTGTTCCTTCCGCACGTAGTCGTACGCTCCAAGCTTCATCGCCTCAACCGCAACTTCCTCGGTTCCCGCGGCCGTCATCATAATGACGGGCGTTTCCATTTTTTGTTCGTTGATCCATTGCAGAACCTGAAGGCCGGTTATATCACCCAGATTGAAGTCCATCAATACAATGTCGATGTTTTTCGTCTTCAGCTGTTCTATTCCATCGGTGCCGCTGTAGGCGGTTGTCACCTCGTACTGGCCGGTTTCCTTTAACTCCAACGCCAGTACATCGGCGAAAGATTCTTCATCTTCTGTGATCAGTACGTGCAACGGTCTATCCATGGAATGCTCCAGATTGCGGTTGTGAAAGTAAAGCGAAAATTAGGGATACTTCTCCAGTCAACCAGAAACCCAACAAATCGGCAGAGTACAAAAGGAAGGTCTGTTTAAGTATGAAGAATTTAATCCGAAAGGTTCATAGAGTCAAGGTGATTTAGAAGTTTTTCAACATTTTGTACACCTAGAAGGGTAACAACAGGGAACTTTCAGGATCCCCGGATTCGAATTTTCACTCAATCGGAGCTAAAAATAAGTTCCATGGAAGAGACACGGATCTCGCACAGGCCCTGTGATGTTTGCATCTAGGGAGGCAAATGAAGATATTCTGTCCGAGTTTTCGAATGCAGGAACTCGAATCAAAACAAAATGTGACCTCGTGGAACAAAAGCTGGATTTGCTGGCTAAATCTCATTACGAAAACTTTCCTGTTGGATCGTTTCTCCTTCCGCGAGAACTTCGCAGGCCCATCCGGCTAGTCTATGCATTTGCGCGTGTGGCCGACGATCTGGCCGATGAGGGGGATGATTCGGAGCAGACCCGGCTGTTGAAACTGGATCAGTGGGAGGGAGAACTTCAAAAGGCGATCTCCGGCGAAAAGGGGAGTGCGTTCTTCGCAGAGTTGGCGCATGTGATCTCCTCATATGCCATACCCCCATCCCTCTTTTTTGACTTAATCGAGGCTTTTAGAATGGATGCCCGGGGGACCGCATACGAGACGTTCGAAGACGTCAGGTTCTACTGCCGCCATTCTGCAAACCCGGTCGGGAGGATTCTGCTTCATCTCTTCAACTCACCAACCGCCGAGCTATGTAGCTATTCGGATGACATTTGCACGGCGCTCCAATTGACGAATTTCTGGCAGGATCTGAGTATTGATATAGAGCGAAATCGTGTTTATATTCCAAGTGAAGATTTTGTGCGATTTGGTCTCCTGCCCGGGGAGTTACGCCGGAATGCCGGAACGGGGAAACTGACTCAATTGTTGAAGTATCAGGTCGATCGAACAAGACAGATTTTTTTGGAGGGAATGCCTCTCCTCCGTTTGATCGACAAGCGTTTCGCTCTAGAGCTGCGGATGACGGTGAATGGCGGAATGAAAATCCTGGAGAAGATCGCAGCTCAAGATTATGATACGCTCCGCCGCCGGCCTTCGCTCTCCACGTTTGACCGCGTGCATCTCTTGGTACGTTCACTCTTAACCCGGTGAAATGGAAACTCTACTCGTCGCCGACATCATAGAAAAGAACAAACGGAGTAATTTCTATTACTCGTTCTTTCTATTGCCGAAGCCCAAGCGCGATGCGATCAACGTCGTGTATGCATGGTGCCGGACGACGGACGATATCGTCGATGAGGACGAGAGCGTCAAACGAAAATACGTCCGGCTCCGTTTGTGGTCGAGGGAGTTCGAGCGGGCCATCGACGGAAATTCCCGTTATCCGCTCCTCAATCGCCTGAGCCAGACCATTCAGCGCTTCAACATTCCGCTCCATCATTTCCACGACCTGATCAAAGGAATGGAAATGGACCTCATCAAGACCCGGTATGCGACGTTCAACGAGCTGAGGGAGTACTGCTACCGCGCCGCCTCGACGGTCGGACTCATCTGCACGGAAATTTTTGGCTATAAGAATGAGGGAGCCAAGGAATATGCCGTCAATCTCGGCATTGCACTTCAATTGACTAACATCCTCCGTGATATCAAACCCGATGCGGCCAAGGGAAGAATCTACCTTCCTCTCGAAGATCTCGCGCAGTTCGGCTACACCGAAGAGGAATTGCTTGCCGGCGTCTACAACGCGCGATTCATCCGCCTGATGAAGTTCGAATGTGAACGGGCGCGTTCGTTTTTCAAAGTGGCCATCGAGCATCTCTCCGAAGAAGACAAGCCTCTCTTTCTTGCGGCACAGATTATGGAAGCGATTTACTTCCGCATCCTCCAGGATATCGAACGCGCAGAGTACAACGTTTTTGCGAAGCGCATTCGCCTCATCAATCTCACCAAACTGCTGATCACGATCGAGGTGTGGTGGAAAAACAGAACGCACCGCTCCCATGCCGTCGCAGCGAGTTCCTAAGCCGGACGTCGTCGTCATCGGCGGCGGCGTCAGCGGATTGGCGGCCGCGGTCGACCTCGCCTCTCACGATCTCTCCGTTCTTCTCATCGAACAAAAGCAACACTGCGGCGGGAGAACGTATTCCTTCCTCGATAAAGACACCGGCGATGAGGTCGATAACGGGCAGCACCTGATGATGGGCTGTTACCACTCGACGCTGAAGTTCCTTTCAACGATCAATACCCTCTCCGACGTCAGAATCCAGAAGCAGCTCTCGGTAACATTCCGCGATGAACGGAGGGGCGAGTTCCTGCTGCGATCGGCTTTTTTGCCGGGAGCGGCCGGCGTGCTGGCAGGACTGCTGAGATTAAGAAGCCTCTCAGGACTTCAACGCATCTCCCTCCTGCGTGTTGGCGCCGCATTGATGTTCGCGTCTCCGGATGATGATCATCGGCTCCAATCCATCACCGTGACACAATGGCTCAACGAGCTCCATCAGTCAGAAGCCAGCCGGAAATATCTCTGGAATATCATCGCCATCGGAACGCTCAATGAATCCCCCGATGTCGCATCGGCCGCATTATTTGCGAAAGTGCTTCAGTCGGCATTTCTCGGGTCGGGTGCCGACGCCGCTATGGTTATTCCAACAAAAGGATTAAGCAGGATCCTGGTGGACGCGGCGGTGGAATTCTTGGAGCAGCATCATTCTGCGGTACTCATGAATACGACCGTCGACCGCCTCGTGACGAGTGGAGATGTTGTGTCGGGGATTGGTTTGAGCTCCGGAGAAACAATCACACCTCGTGCCGTCATCTCCGCGGTTCCCTACTTCGATCTGCCGAAGATGTTGGGGGAAGATCACGTCCGTCTTTTTCCGAAGATGAACACAATAGGCCAGTTCATACCGTCGCCGATTATCTCGATCCATCTCTGGTTCGACCGGCATTTCATCGACGAGGATTTTGTCGCGCTCCTCGATTCCCCCGTGCAATGGGTATTCAACAAGTCGAGAATGTACGACAGGGCTGACGAGAAGAAACAGTTCCTCTCGCTTGTCATCAGCGCAGCAGGGGATATTGTTGAAAAAGAGAAGGATGAGATTGTCGCAATGGCACTGAATGAACTTCGGCGTTTTTATCCGAACAGCGGGGGAGCAACGCTGGTGAATTCCCTGGTCATAAAAGAGAAGCGTGCGACTTTTTCTCCGCGGCCTGGAATGGAAAAGTTCCGCCCGGGTCAAGCTACACCGCTCAGGAATTTTTTTCTGGCAGGAGATTGGACCGACACGAAACTGCCGGCGACGATTGAAGGTGCTGTGCAAAGCGGGTATGTGTGCAGCGGATTGGTGAGAAAATATCTGGCTTCCCACAGTCATGCCATGGCCTGAAGATATGGCATGACTTCCGCTTTGGTATGACTCCTTTTACACCGGAAAATAAAGCCGCATCGTAGTCCCCTTCCCCAGTTCGGTTTCGATTTCGATCCTCCCTTTGTGGTCGTCCATCACTTTCTTCACGATGGCCATGCCGAGGCCGGTGCCGTGCTTCTTCCCGTACGTCACGAACGGCTCGAAAATTCTCCGTTTCACTTCTTCCGGCATTCCGGTTCCAGTGTCTTTGAAATCAACCCTCACCATTCCTCCCGACTCTTCTGTCGTCACAATCAGCGTCCCGCCGTTTGGCATCGCATCGGCGGCATTGCTCGCGATATTGTAGAAGACACGGACGGCCTTATCCGTGTCCAGCTTTACCTTGCCTTGGAATCCAAGATTCTTTTCGAGCTTGATATTCCGCTTCGTCAGGTCTTTCTCTATGAACAGCAGAATGCCCTCCATCACTTCCCCAAATTCTGTCTCCTGGATGTTCGTAGCGCTGACGCCGCGGCTGAAGTCCAAAATTTCCTGAGCCATGTTCACGAACCGGTCGACCTGGTGGATCATCTCATCGGCGAGTTTTGCCGCTTCTTCGTTTCCGGATTTCTTCTTCATCACCTGGGCATAGACACGGAGCGTTCCCATCGGATTCTTAATATCGTGGATGATGGTGCTCGCCATCCTTCCGACAGCCGAGAGCCGTTCGCTGTTCACCATCTCCTGGGCAAGCCGCGCATTCTCAATAGCGATCGACGCGTGGATGGAGAGCGCGTTGATAAACTCCTCGTCTTCACCCGTGAACGGCCCCCCCTTCTTGTTCAGCATCTGGAAGACTCCGATGATCTTGCCGTCGCGGTTGCGCATGGGCATGCAGAGCATGTTATTTGTGCGGTATCCGGTCTTCTTATCGAAGTCGGGATTGAACCGCGAATCGCTGTACGCATCGGGGATGTTGATCGTCTCGCCGGTCTTCGCGACGTAACCGGAGAGTCCCTTGCCGATGGGCTGGCGGATTTCGATGACCTCGGACCCGCGGAGCGCCCTGGACCAGATCTCGGATTTCAGCTCGTCGACGACATAAAGCGTTCCACGGTCGGCACCTATAGATTTGATTGCCGTTTCGAGGATCACTTCGAGAAGCTTGTCGAGGTCCAGCGTCGAGTTGACGGTTTTCGCGGCATCGATGAGCAGATTGAGTTTCTCTAGCTGGGCCTTCGATAGGTCGAGATTCTTCTCCAGCTCCGATACCACCGTTTGGTCGGTCGCGCGAAGTCGCTTGCTTACCGCCTTCAACAAATTGAGCGTGACGATATGGTTCGTTTTGACGAGCGTATCAAAGTCGTGTTTGGCAAGACCCGCGACGACCGTGTTTTCCATGGCTGTCGTACGGGCCGATCGCGGCTGGTCTTCTATCAGTTCCATGTCGCCGAAGAATTCTCCCTTCCCAATGACCGCGAGGAGGGTTTCTTCTCCGTACTTTGTGATCTTCGAGATCTTCACCCTGCCGTCGAGTATCAGGTACAATCGTTCGCCGCGTGTGTTTTCGTTGAAAATCACGGTGCCCGCGCTGAAGGTTTCTTCCTTCATCGTTTTTACCGCCATCCGAAGGTCGTTGTCGCCGATGTACTTAAAGAGCGAGTTCGAACGGAGGTTTTCTATCGTGAGATTCGTGTTTTCCATGATCGGATCTTGGGATATTGACTTGGTGAGGATCGAAAAAGTGCCGACGGAGGAATTTACCGATTATGCCTTAGAGAGTCAAGAAAACCGCAGGGAAGGGGAGAATCTGTGTCGCTCGTCAAGTCAGATGCACCGGGGAAAGCTCATCCCACATTCGAAGCAGAAACAGGAATGAGGGCCCCGACGGCCTATCCGGTCATCACTTCTTTGCCTTCAGGAAGGTCGCCTTGGCACGCTTAAGAATTTCGTTCACTTTGTCGCTGTTGCGGCTGCTCACAGTTGCGGTCATAGTAACCCTGCCATCATCATAAACTTTCTCCTCAATGTCGGCGAGGTCGTGAAGCGCAGAGAGGGCTTTGTGCTCGGATTGGTCCAAGGAAAAAGTCAGGGTAGCTTGGGAGTGGTGGATCGCCTTCAAGATCATTTCCTTGAGTCCCAGGAGGTTGATCCCTCTCTCGGCGGAAATCAAAACTGAAGGGGAGAAGCGCGTCTGCAATTCATGCAAGTGTTCGCGATCCTCCAGCGCATCGATTTTATTGAAAACATAAAGCACAGGCTTCCCCGCTGCGCCGAGCTCTTCGAGCGTCGCATTCACCACACGAATCTGCTCTTCGAATCTCGGATGGCAAACGTCGATGACGTGGAGGAGGATATCCGCTTCGAGAACCTCTTCGAGCGTGCCTTTGAACGATGCGATGAGATGATGCGGGAGTTTTCGGATGAACCCGACGGTATCCGACAGGAGAATTGTTGTCGAGGGGGAAAGAACTGCGGCCCGCGTCGTGGTGTCGAGTGTGGCGAAGAGCCGATTCTCGACGAAGACGTTCGCGTCGGTCAACGCGTTCAACAGCGTGGACTTGCCCGCGTTTGTATAGCCGACGAGGGAAACGGTGACGAAATTTTTCCGCCCGCTTCGCCGGGTCTCCCTCTGGCGGCCGATCTTTTCGAGCTTCTTCTCGAGATGGGATATCCGCTCGCGGATCATCCGGCGGTCGGTCTCGATCTGTGTCTCGCCGGGACCCTTCGTTCCGATGCCTCCGAACTGTTTGGAGAGGTGAGTCCAGGCGCCGGTGAGGCGCGGCAGAAGATACTGAAGCTGGGCTAATTCAACCTGGGTGCGGGCCTCGTTGCTCCGGGCACGGCTGGCAAAGATATCTAGGATAAGACCGCTGCGGTCGAGGATCTTTCGCTTGATGACGGTTTCCAGGTTGCGGACTTGCCCCGGCGAGAGGTCATCATCAAAGATCACACTCGAAATGTTGTCGTCCTCGGCGCTCTGGGCAATCTGCTCTACCTTTCCTTTGCCGATGTAGAATGCAGGATCGATATTGCCTCGTTCCTGCAAAATTCTATGGACAACAACAGCCCCGGCCGTATCCGCCAGGAGTGCGAGCTCGTCCAGATATTCCTCTGCCTGCTCTTTGCGAATCTTCCGCGTCACGAGTCCGACGACGATGGCGCGTTCCTTTTCATCTTTGACAAGGTCAATCATGTTTGATTTCACTCTGGATTCGTCTTTCCCTTATTCGGACGTCTATTAATTTATGTGAGGCGTGTTATGGTTCTCTGAAATGAGCGATACTGCCATTACATAAGATACATAATTTCTGCCCGTAATCCCTTACATCGAGATGCCCGGGAAGAGCTTTCTTCATCCACGATTCTTCTTATATCTTCTTTCTCTGATGCCAGAGAAAGAAGCAAAGTCCCGTTGTACGGGATCCCGCCTTTCATAGCTTTTTGAAAGCGGGAAAAGCTTTCGGAATCGGAACGCTGCGATGCTTCCCACTACACTTGCCGGAGAAAACGGCTCCCGCCTGCTTCTGCACCTGCCAACCGTTTTCTAAACGCGCGCATCGCCTCCATCGCATAACGCCGCCGATTCCGAGGCCATCGCCGCTCTATAAGTCAGAACCGTCGAAATCGACGGGTGCGAGGGGAGGTAGGATTCAATCGAAGGGTTTCAATTTCTGTGCAAATCAATATAGAATCGTATGCTCGCCTTTTTGCCTCAATTACCGTCATACTCCCTCGTCTTTCGATTCACGCCCAAGAGCCATCTCCATCAACGCGAAGATAAGCGCGCCAAGGAGAAAATATTTCCAAAGCTCTACGCCGAACCTGCTTTGCAGAACGACTGTGCTGATCGATTCCGGCGATTTTACGAACACGATCTGATTTTTCTCTATTCCATGTTTGCCCGCCATCGTCACAAATTCTGCAGGAGGACAAAGTTCGGCGATAGATTCCGCCGGATCGACATTCACCGGTACCGCTGCGACAGTATCTCGCGCCCGGACAACCGTGTAAATTCCGGGCTCCGAAGTGTTCCCAAAAGAGACGCTCGCAGACATCGAACGCCCTCCTTCCCGCGGAGAATTCGGCTGCACCAGAGTTTCTTCTCCCGCGGGATCGAGAACACGCAGTGCGGTTGGCGAACCCGATGCGGGATTTAACGTCCTTCCCGCTTTGGAGAGCGAGACGTCGACGCGCTCTCCCACGAGGGAAGAGGGGCTTGCCACCAGCGTGCTGCCGCCCGATGCCGCGTAGAGGATCGTCTGATACAGAAGGGGAATGAAAATTCCTTTCATTGGAAAATCGGACCACGAGGTGTTTGCTGCGACAGCAAATCCAAGAACGCCGTGAGGGTTTGCTTCATTCCTCGAACCGCCGGAAGCCCTCTCCCACAAAAAGGGAGTGCCGTCCGTGAGAGAAATGATTGAGCGGATCTCTTTTTGTGATGTGAATCGCAGGGCAAATGAAACTCGCGGCGACTCGACCTCCCTTTTCTCCATTTTTGGCCCGGAGCCGGACTCGAACATTCCATGAAAAATGGGATGATCGTAATCCACCTTCTCGAAGGAAATAAACGAACTCGACAGCTTCTGTTTGTCGGTAGGAAGAAGGGGAGGCAATTGAAGCGCCGGCATGAGGGAAGAATTATACGCGCCAACTTGCATGGCGTCTCCGGGGAAAATATCTATTCCGCCTCCCTGTGATGAGAACTGCGCGAGCTGTTCCGCCTGGGCCGGAGTGAGCGAAGCAACGTTGGAGAGAAGAACGACGTCTGCTTGAACCATCGCCGAGTATGTCAGCTGCTGGGGGAGCAGTTCGGTTAATCGGATAAGAGTTGTCGCGTCATCCTGGTTGTGAACGGAGAGCGCAAGCCGGATGTAGGACGAACTGCGCGGGTCGGAGGATGAGAGTAATACGTTCACTTTTTCGGGCACGGTGACCGAAAAGAAACGGGTGTTGTCTTCCGCAAATTCATCGTCCTCGAGTTCCACACGTCCGCGGAGAATGCCCGCCCGCTCCGGCGTTGCGGTGAACTCGACGGTTTTCTGAGCGTGTCCATCCAGGGTTACACTCTTCTGCATCACCCTGACGCCGTTCAGGTACAAGTTCACCAGGTGATTCTGCATCGGCGCGGATCCATAATTCCGCACCGTTGCCTGGAGCGCAAAAGGTTTTCCTCTCTGGAACAGCGTTGGAGCGACCTCGACGCCCGCAATCCCGACATTTTCGAAAGGCTGGTCGGAGAGGGGAACGAAAAACACCCGAACGTTTGGATCGTACAGCCTTCCAGCCTGCTGCGTGTTCTCTTCCCGACGGCCGCTTTCGACGCTGGTCTTCTGATTGTCCGTGAGGATGTAAATCTCTTTGTTGAAATTATTCGAGCGCCGGAGCAATTGTCCGGTCACAGTAAGGGCCTCTTCCACGGTTCGGCGTTTGTAGGTCGCTGCAGTCTGGTTGATCGCTTCGCGGAGCATCCGGGTGTCGTGTGTTGGTTCGCCGATCGTTGCGGCGGGAAGATCCGAAAGACGAATAAGGAGTGCATCGTCTCCTTCAGCGAGGAGATCCACGAGTCCGAGGGCGCACGTCTGCGCCTGTTTTAGAAAAACGCCGCGATCGTCCCGCAGAGACATGCTGTAGGTATCGTCCAGAATAATGACGATCGTCGTTTTCGCATGCGTTCCAAGCCCGGCGAGGGTTCCCTTCAACGCCGGGCGCGAGAATGCAAAGACGAGGAATAGAATAATGAGCGTGCGCAAAATCAGGAGCAGCCACTGGCGGATTTTCACTTTCCGCATTCTGCTCTTTTGCAGTTCCTTCAGAAAAGCGAGGGTGCTGAAGTCGATCGTTCGAAGCTTACGGATGTTCAGCAGGTGGAGAAGGAGAGGGATGGCTGCCGCTGCCAGGCCGAAGAGCACAAAAGGGTTAAGGAAGGTCATCGTATCAGTTGCTCATTGAGGCAGAGTGCCGAGAGGGGGATTCGAACCCCCAATGCCTTACGGCGCTAGCTCCTAAGGCTAGTGTGTCTGCCAATTCCACCATCTCGGCAATGCATGTCGCATAAAAATACGAAAAGTCGGGCCGAATATCAATTTTCGGGAAGGTAAGGGAGAATGAAAGCACGCATTTGGATCTCGTTCCCAAACTCTGTTTGGGAACGAGGCGGTTCGTAAGTTACCCAGAATGCAAGGTTCTCATGAAGCAGATCCTGTGTGGGATTGCGTTCCCAATCGGAGATTGGGAACGAGATGGACGAGATGGATAATATCAATTTATTGGATTTGCCGCCAACCTTCCGAAGGTTCACTTACCGGTATCTTGGAATCATTCAGATGTGGATCGCGTCCAATAGGAAACCTTCGGAAGGTTCCCCGCGACTTCACATGGCATCACTGCGGCATGCAACCTCCAATAAAAAAGGGACGCAATCGCGTCCCTTTTTGTCTTCGTTGCTTGCTGGATCTTAGAATCCAGAACCCCAAAGAGCATCAAAGCTCTTCCATGCACTGTAGGGAATTGTCGGAAGAACTCTCTTTGCCGCCAACTTGCTCAGCGGAGCCGGAATGCCCGGCAGTGAATTGATATTCACGTACGGCACGTGCATGCCGAAGCTTGCATTCATCGTTTTGATGTACTCATTTGCGAGGATGCCATACCCTTTGCATGAAGGATGGACGCCGTCGAGGCTGAATAATCCACCAGAAATGTACGCCGTTGTAAATGTTTCGCCATCCACCGTGAAGCCGGATGTCTTCACCATATTGAAGAATCCGTTCATGTCGGCTACTGCTGCGCCGTTCGCTGCAGCGACTGTGGCAATGGTGCTATTGAACGCAGATATCGCCGCCGAAGCGGTTGCCTGCTCGTCCGCATCGAGAACCAAAGCATCGGGGAACGGATTCTGCGGATGGAAACCAAATGGCTTTGTCGTGTCAATCCCGGCGCCGATGACAGCGGCTAAAGGAGCGCCAAGCGTCGCGGCAAGGTCTCGATACCATTTTCCGGTTGGCTGACCCAGCAAGCTAGCGTATGCGCCTGCTTTCAAAGTAATCAGAGGATCGGTGGCCGGGTTGTCGAAATTCGTGAAACTCGAAGCGACCACTTCGCCATGTTTTTCGTAAAAGAGCCCCGGTAAGGTGGGGATTGCAGCCTTCGCAGTCTTTAACCCTGCGGCGACTTCCGGATTGACAGTTGTAAAGAACGGCACTGCTTTGACATCCGGAATGTTGGCGACAATTATTTTTGCGTTCGGGAGCGCTGCGTGCAGAGCAGTCAGTGATTGATTGTAGAGGAATGCAAACGTGTTCGCGTCGGTTGGCGCATTCGGACTTGTACCGCCGCTTGTGGCAAAGCCTAGTACGTCGTTGTTGCCGAGCCAAAATGTGACGAGGTCGGGGCTCAGGTTCTTTGCCTGCGTGAGGACGTTATTGCCAAACGCTGCGTTACGCAGAATCGCTGCAAAGAAACCGTTGGCTCTCGCTGCGGCTTTCGTCGCAAAGTTTGTTGTATCGAGGAAATCATAGATCACTGCACCCGGAATACCGAGATTGTTGTATGGCTGAAGAAGAGTTCCTGCGCTGGGGGGCGCGGCGGCCGTCACAGCCTCGCCTGCGGGACCGATGATGGGTCCGTTCAGATTAATGAGGACGTATCGGGAGGCCTTTCCGGTCAAAGGATCCGGGCTTCCCGGATCGGGCCAGATCGGCTGATTGAACGTCGCCATGCTTGCACCGGCGGCTGTCAATTGCTGCGAAATTAAGTTCGGGTAGCTGTACATCTGAGCTGATTGATATAGACCGGCTGATTGGTAGCCCGCCGTGAGACTGTTTCCAATGGAAACGTAATTCCTCACGGTGACGCTCCCAAGTCCCGCCGACGGTCCGGACGGGGCGGAGTCGGTGCATCCACTTGCCA
>CAYLMV010000104.1:0-12537 GCA_964384415.1 uncultured Chitinophagaceae bacterium
AAACAATGTGTTTCCCCTTTCCATGCCGCGACATCAAACGACAACTCTGTGCCTGCCGTCTCAAGCTTCAATGCGGGCATCAGTGGAGAAAGGCTACCTTCGAGTATGAGTTTTGACTGCCTATTTTCGGATGAACACTAGCCGGCGGGAATTCAATGGCTAACTGGTTGTGAATATAGCCGGTTAAGCCATCCAAGTCAAGTAAAAAATGAGAAAAAAAGTTAACACAAAAATAACATCTTGACACGACGATCACCGGCTGCTTTTTTGTTTGACGGTTTGCACGTAATTCCGTTATGGCGGAAGTCGATTTGCCTCAAAATGAAAATTCACGAATATCCGGACCGGGCCCGCCTCATCGCAAAAAATTAGCGTGCAGCCGGGGACGGCATCTTGCATTTTAAGCAGAGTTGATATACTTTCTCAACGCAATTTCGATCTTACAATGAAAGATACCGTAGTTTGAAATTGGAGATGTAGATGGGAGTTGAAGTCGAGTTCTCAACGATCAATGAAATGTTCGACCGCGTCACGAGAAAATTCTTGTCCGAGTCACGCCCGATGCTCATGCATAAGGTCGAGAAACAATACCGTGGAATTTCCTACGAAGATTACAGGACAAGGGTCGAGCACTTCGCCCTCGGCTTGACTGAGATCGGGGTGAAAGCCGGCGACAAGGTCGCCATCATTTCGGAAAACCGTCCCGAGTGGGTCATTGCCGATATGGGGATTGTTCTCCTCGGCGCCGTGGGTGTTCCGATTTATCCCACCCTCACGGCAAAACAAATTGAATTCATCTTTGACGATGCCCGCATCTGCGTGGCCGTGGTGTCGAATCAATCGCAGCTCAACAAGGTCATGAAGATCAAAGACCGGATTCGAACCCTCCGGACGATTGTCCTCATGACCGAGAAGTCGGACATACCGGCGGATAAACTTGTCGTTGGATTTTCAAAGGTCTACGAACTCGGAAAGAAGGCGGCGAAAAAGAAAAAGAATTTCATCGAAGAGTCCATCGAGCGCACAAAGCCCGGCGATCTTGTCACCATCATTTATACCTCCGGCACGACCGGCAGCCCCAAAGGGGTCATGTTGAGCCACGAAAACCTTGTTTCTAATCTAAAGGCCTGCGCCTCGTTCATGCCATTCTCCCCGAAAGATCTGTTCCTTTCATTCCTTCCCTTATGTCATTCATTTGAACGTATGGGGGGATACTATCTGGCGATGGCGTGCGGGTCAACGGTGGCATACGCCGAGAGCCCGGAAACGGTGAGCGATAATTTCGTAGAAATTCATCCGACGGTTGTCACTACCGTGCCCCGGCTCTTCGAACGTATTCAAAGCAGGTTGCAGAAACAGATCGACAGCAGTTCCACCTCCAAGCAAAAAATTTTTCACTGGGCTGTCGGAGTCGGGCGGCGGTTCGCCGAGGCAAGGAAGAAAGGCCCGGTGGGCTCGGCTCTCAAGATCCAGCACGCGCTGGCAAACAAATTAGTCTATCAGAAATTGAAAGACCGGACCGGCGGAAGAATGAAGTTCTTCATTTCCGGCGGAGCCGCATTGCCGCAAGCGTTGGGAGAGTTCTTTGAGGCTTTCGGCATCACGATCATTGAAGGGTATGGATTGACGGAGACCTCTCCTGTCATCTCCGCGAATAGACTGGACGACTACAAGTTTGGAACCGTTGGGAAGCCGATCCCGGGGGTATCCGTCAAGATCGCCCATGACGGCGAAATACTTGCCAAAGGACCGAACGTCATGCTCGGCTATTTCAATAACAAGAAGGCGACAGACGAAGTTATCGATCAGGACGGATGGTTTCACACTGGGGATATCGGAGTCTTCGATTCGCGCGGCATGCTCACGATTACCGACAGGAAGAAACATATGTTCGTCAGTTCGGGGGGTAAGAATATTGCTCCGCAGCCAATCGAAAATCTCTTCCTCCAGAGCAAATACATTGATCAGTTTGTCCTTATCGGTGACAAGAGAATGTTCCTCAGCGCCCTCATCGTGCCCGACTTCGACGCGGTCCAGGAATATGCCGACCGCAATAATATTCCCTACGAGAATATCGGAGAGCTGGTCAAGAATCCCGCAGTCTACTCTATAATAGAACAAGACATCCAGGCCCTTCAAAAAGACCTGGCCAACTTCGAGCGTGTGCGCAAGTTCGTCCTCCTCGACAAGCAGTTCTCGGTCGAAGATGGGGAAATCACTCCCACGCTGAAAGTGAAACGCAAGATCATCGAGGAACGGTTTGCACACTTGATAGAGGAAATGTATCAGCACGTGGCTTGAGCCGATCATTTAGCTTCAGAACAGACCACAACGAAGTTTGTTGCACCCTTTCTCTTCATTCGAAACCTCTGCCGACAGTTTACCTTGAAAGCCTCGATGGCCTCATTGGACCATTCCGGCCCGTTCGTTGACTTTGCCCATTTTTTTTGATAATTTTTAGTGAATTGATGATCGCAGGGCGCGCCCGGCGCGCTTGCACTCCAATGACTCAGTAGAAATGACGCCATATATCCCTGTAATTATGATGTTGGGGGCTGGACTGCTCCTTAGCCTTGTGCTGCTGAAACTGCATCAATGGCTCGGACCGCATCGTCCCAATGTCGAAAAGAATTCGACGTATGAAAGCGGAATGGAACCGGTGCGTTCGGCCAAAGAGCGATTCTCCGTGAAGTACTATATGGTGGCTGTTCTTTTCATCCTGTTTGATATCGAGGTGATTTTCTTGTATCCCTGGGCGGTGAACTTTCGGTCGCTGGGAATGTTTGGATATGTAGAGATGGTCATTTACATCGCCATTCTTCTCATCGGATATTTTTACATCTTGAGGAAGGGAGCCCTGAAATGGGATTAGAACACGCGCTCGGCGACAGCGTCATAACGACACGGATCGATGCAGCGATCAACTGGTGCAGGAAGAACTCCGTCTGGCCGATGCCGCTCGGCATCTCCTGCTGTGGTATTGAAATGATGGACCTGGTGGACCCGCGCTTCGATGCGTCCAGGTTCGGCTCCGAGGTCATGCGTTTTTCTCCGCGCCAGTGCGACCTGCTGATCGTTGCGGGAACCACCACGTACAAAATGGCAAAAGTTGTTCGGAAGATATACGATCAGATGCCGGATCCGAAGTGGGTGATCGCTATGGGCGTCTGCACTTCAACCGGCGGAATGTACCGGACATACTCTGTTGTTCAGGGCATCGATCAGTTTGTTCCGGTCGACGTCTATGTGGCCGGATGCCCGCCCCGCCCGGACAATTTGCTCCACGCGATCATGATGATCCAGGAAAAAATCGGCCGGGGCGAGAGCCGCAGCACTCCGATGACCGTCGCCGAAGAAAGACGCGATCAGCAACTGGTGCAAATCGGAATTTGATGCAAGCTCAGTTTGGCGGGTCGTTGTCGGTTGCAATGTAATAATCTCTTCTCTGCATTCCGTATTCTTACTTCTCCATGATTGTGCCAGAATGATTACAGAAGTTGTCGACAAGCTGAAGGCAAATTTTCCGGCGAGTATTCTCGGCGTTAAGGAGTTTCGCGGCGAAACGACGATTCACATCAAGAAAGATGACCTTATCGCCGTCGCGACCTTCCTGCGTGATGACCCGGACTGCCGCTTCGATTACCTGAGCGACGTTTGCGGCGCCGATGCCTACACTCCCGAGAACAGATTTGAAGTGATCTACAACCTCCAGTCGCTCTCATCCAGAAGACGCTTGCGGCTGAAAGTGTTCACAGACGAGTCCGACCTCCATGTTCCCAGCGTGACGGCTGTCTGGCCCGGAGCAGGATGGCCGGAGCGTGAAGCGTTTGACATGTACGGAATCATCTTCGACGGGCACAAAGATCTTCGTCGGATGTATATGCCCGAGGAATTCGAACACTTTCCTTTGAGAAAAGATTTTCCGCTCATGGGCATCCCCGATTCCATCCCATTGCCGAGGAAGTAACCGCCTGTGACCAAAACCGATCTCCATACTCCCCCGCCTGGTGCAATGAACTCCGTGTATGAAGTGGCGCCAAAGAAGAGCAGAATTCTTCAGGCCCTCGAAGACAAGGACACGAGCGTCCAATTCACTGACCCGCTTGAGAACGAGATGATCCTCAACATGGGTCCGCAGCATCCGGCAACGCACGGAGTCCTGCGGCTCCTGATCAAACTCGACGGCGAGACGGTTGTCGCTTCAGTGCCGGAACTCGGCTACCTTCACCGGGGATATGAAAAGCTCGCAGAGAATTGCAGTTACCACGAATTCATCCCCCACACCGACAGACTCGATTACATTTCGCCGCTGATGAACAATACGGCGTATGTACTTGCCGTGGAGAAACTCCTGGGCGTTGAGGCCCCTCGAAGGGCACAATTCATCCGGGTCATTATTTCTGAACTCGCACGAATTTCTTCCCACCTTCTCGCGGTCGGCGCTCTCGGACTCGACATCGGGGCGGTTACCGTCTTTATGTGGACCTTCCGGGAAAGGGAGAAGCTCTACGACATCTTTGAGGAGCTAACCGGCGCCCGGTTCACGACAAGTTATACACGCATCGGCGGATTATCACAGGACCTGACGGACGAGACCAAACAGAGAATTCAAGGCTTCATCGATCAATTCCCTGCGCAGCTCGCGGAATGCGAAGGACTCCTGAACCATAACAGAATTTTCGTCGAGCGTACCGACGGCGTCGGAGTGATTTCTCGAGAGACGGCGATCGCAATGGGATTCTCCGGCCCAAACCTTCGAGGTTCGGGAGTTGAACACGATTTGCGCCGGGCAGAACCATATCTCAACTATAATGAATTTGATTTCAACATCCCCGTGTTTAACGACGGTGATGCGCTTGCCCGGTACTACGTCCGGATCGCGGAAATAAAGGAGAGTGTCAGGATCGTCCAACAGGCGCTGGACAAGATTCCCGCGGGCCCATTCAGCGCATTCGCTCCCAAAAAAGTCCTCCCCAAAAAGGAACGAATCTACACAAAGATGGAGGAGCTCATCCACGACTTCATGCTGATCAACTTCGGCACCGCTCCTCCTGAGGGAGAAGTGTATCATGCGGTCGAGGGATCGAAAGGCGAACTGGGATTCTACATCCAAAGCCGCGGCGAAGGACATCCGTGGCGGTTGAAGATTCGCTCTCCTTCATTCATGAACCTTCAGTCGCTGCCATTACTCCTCAACGGGAGAATGATTTCAGACGTCGTGGCCATCATCGGGAGTATCGACCCAGTCATGGGAGAAGCCGATAAGTAAGGCAGAAGGATGAATTAGGAACTATGAAAAAAAACTAATTCTATCCAATGTTATTCTCTTGTTTTTACTTCTTAATTCATAATTCTTACTTCTTAATTTCTTCATGTTGAGCTCAGAAAACCTCGAGAAGATCGAAAAACTAAGGAAGAACTATCCCACCAGTCAGGCCGCATTGCTTCCCGTGCTCTGGATTGCACAGGAGCAAGAAGGCTGGATCTCGGAAGAAATGATGCGCGAGATCGGGAAATTGCTGGACCTTCCCTTCGGGCACATTCTCGGCGTCGTTTCGTTCTATACCATGTATCATTCGGAGCGTCAGGGAAAGTACCACATCGAAGTCTGTACGAACATCTCATGCATGCTTCGAGGCTCCGACGGGATTCTCAAAGCGGTTGAACGGCACTGCGGCGCGAAGCCAGGCCAGACTTCCGCAGACGGCAAGTGGTCTGTGAGCGAGGTCGAATGCATGGGCGCGTGCGGAGGCGCGCCGATGGTCGCGATCGGCGAGGAGTATCATGAAAACCTTACGCCGGAGAAGACGGAACAGCTGCTTGCATCATTGAAGTAGTTATTGCGGCAGGACTTTTTTCTAATTTAGAAATTTTCAACAGAGACAGAAGAAAAGTATTCAGGCATGGAACGTTTTATTCTCCCCGATATCGCGAACTATTCTAGGCTCGACGTCTACGAGCAGCACGGCGGCTACGGCGCTTTGAAGAAAGCGCTCGGATTGAAACCGGAGGAAGTGACCGACGAGGTGAAGAAGTCAAATCTTCGCGGACGCGGAGGGGCGTGCTTTCCCACGGGACTCAAGTGGACGTTCATGCCGAAACAGACGACGAAACCAAAGTATCTTTGCGTCAACGGCGACGAGTCGGAGCCCGGAACGTTCAAAGACCGGCAGATCTTCGAATACAATCCTCATATGCTTATCGAGGGAATTGCCATCGCTTGCTACGCCATGGGTATCACATCGGCGTACGTCTATATCCGCGGCGAGTACGGCAAGTGGGTGAAGATGCTCCAGAAGGCGCTCGACGATGCGTACGCAAAAGGATACGTCGGCCAGAACATGCTCGGCTCCGGTTTTTCGACGAACATCTTCCTCCACAAAGGAGCGGGTGCCTATATTTGCGGAGAAGAATCTGCGTTGATGAATTCGCTCGAAGGCCAGCGCGGATATCCAAGAGTGAAACCCCCCTTCCCCGCCCAGAACGGCGTCTGGGGATGCCCCACGACGATCAACAATGTCGAGACCATTTGCAACGTTCCTTTGATCATCAATAAGGGATGGGAGTGGTACGCTAAAGTCGGCGTCGCAAAACATCCGGGACCGATCCTCGTGGGCGTCAGCGGTCACGTCAACAAACCGGGCGTATTCGAAGTCCCGACCGGCGAATTATTGACCGACCTCATCTACAAATACGCCGGAGGAATTCCGGGAGACAGAAAAATAAAAGCTGTCATTCCCGGCGGCTCATCGACGATGATTCTCCGCGGCGAGACGATCGAAGGAGTTCGGATGGATGCCGATTCATTGAAGGCGGCCGGCTCTTCCGTGGGAACGGCGGGAATGATCGTCATGGATGAAAACACCGACCTGATTCGCGTGATATCCCGCATCGCGAAATTCTATTACCACGAGTCATGCGGACAGTGCACTCCCTGCCGGGAAGGCACCGGATGGCTGTGGAAAATTTTGAAGCGTTTTGAAGCAGGCGAGGGGCAATCAACGGATATCGACTTGTTGATGGACATTGCCAACAACATTGAGGGCAATACGATTTGCGCGCTGGGTGATGCAGCCGCCTGGCCGGTTCAGAGCATGATCCGGCGATTTCGTGACGAGTTCGAGAAACGGGTAAAGCCGGCAGCGATTGCGATCGCTTCTTAATGAGGCTCTTTTAAGCTCTTCGTATCGGGTGTAACGAGCGGTGTGCGGGCTTCAGCAAATAGAGGGTCTATCAGCGCCGCTTTGTTCAGCCGAAATTCTCTCCAAACATACTGCCAACCAAGAACCCGAAGCTCCCGAATGATATTTTCATCCGCGCTACGGCCGCTGTTCATCGCTCTCTTACCGCTACTCTGCTTCCCTGCTCTGCTCTTCCCACAGCAGTATCCTGTCAATACTGAAACGCCGACGATCCTCCCGGCCGGCTCGGCGCATGCTGAATTCGGACTCGGCCGATACTATGATCAGCCATTTCCCCTCTCGGGCCTTGAAGGAACTCTCACCAAACTCGGTATGCTCCGGTTCGGGTACTCGTACGACGGGAATGTCGAACTTCAATTTGACGGCACTCTTCTTGACCTTCTGGATGTGAAAAGCAGGCATGCGGCATTCAATAGTGATATCGCTTCGGAGAATACCGTCACCGGCGATATTGGGGATTTTACTCTTTGGACGAAATTTCGTTTGATCTCGGAATACCGCTATTTCTCTACCGTCTCCATCCGGTTCGGGGTGCAGCTTCCCAACGCGAGCAACGAATCGGGGCTGGGAGTGGATGAATTTGATTTCTACTCTTCCTTCCTTGTCGAGAAGCACTTTCACGGTGTGAGGTGCGTGCTGAACGCAGGCCTCGGCGTCCTGGGTGATCCCGCCCGCCTGAGTTCGCAACATGACACGTTTATCTACGGCGCAGGCGCCTACGTCCCCTTCGGCGGAAATACTACGATAATTCTGGAGGCTGCCGGAAGGACCGGACATCAGGGAATTGGAGTCTACCGTCTCGCGAACGCAAAGGCCGGGGAAGAAACCCGCATGCTGGGCCTGAGTTGGAAACTGCTGGGCGTCCTTTCCTTCAGCCGTACGGACAACTCAAGGGGTGGCGAACTTATCGTCGGATATGATTTCAATATCCCGAACATCGATACATCACGCGAATAGCGGGGAAATTTTTTCGAAGTATCTATATGATAGAACCGATCAAACCGAAAGGCCTCAAGAGAGGCGATGTCATTGGCCTGGTTGCTCCATCGAGCGCCCCTCTGTCTGCGGAGAGAATTGACAAGGGGGTGGAGTATTTTGAACGTCTCGGCTATCGGGTGAAGTTAGGAGAAAATATCCGGGCCGTTCACGGATATCTCGCCGGCACCGACGAGCAGCGTGCCGCAGATATCAATGAAATGTTCGCCGACAAAACGGTCAAGGCAATCGTCGCTGTCAGGGGAGGATACGGAACACCAAGGATATTGCCATTGATCGATTATCAGCTCGCGAGGAGAAATCCAAAAATCGTCATCGGTTACAGCGATCTCACGGCACTCCAGATTGCCCTCTTCAAAAAAAACCGCCTGGTGACGTTTTCCGGACCGATGGCAGGAGTCGAAATGTTCAAGGGTATCGATTCGTTCACCGAGGAGCACTTCTGGAGGATGATCACATCCACTAAAAAGCAAGGACCCGTTTACAACCCGGACAACATGCCGTTTGAATCAATCCATAAAGGAAAAGCAACGGGAACACTCCTCGGCGGCAATCTCTCGCTGATCACTTCGATCGCAGGAACACCGTACTTCCCATCGTTCAAAGAGTCAATCTTCTTTTTCGAAGAAATCGAGGAAGAACCGTACCGCTTCGACCGAATGATGAACCAAGCCGCCCTGGCGGGAATCTTTCGCGAGGCGAAGGGCATTCTGGTCGGAGAAATAACCGACGTGAAGCCGGTCGACGAATCAAAGCCGTATTTGTCTGTCGATCAAATTCTTGCGGATCATCTTGCGCACGTGGCAAAGCCAATTCTCAAAGGACTGATCTATGGTCATGTTGCGCGGAAACTAACTATGCCTGTCGGCATTCGCGCTAGAATGAATGGAAACGTCGGCTCGCTGGAATTTCTTGAAGCCGCAGTAGCATAGCTGAGAATTACCTGCGCCTCTTCAACAACAAAAGCCCCGGTGACCGCCGGAGCTTTTTGCGTTCCAAATTGCTCTTTCGAATTCTATTTCAACAGAAGCATCTTTTTTGTTGAAACTTTAGTCCCCGCGGTAAGCGTGTAGTAATAGAAGCCGCTAGAGAGCTTTGACGCGTCTAGTCGAACTGCATATGCCCCAGCTTCCTGTCGTTCATTGACCAGCGATACCACTTCTCTTCCGAGCACATCATAGACCCGCATGGAGACTAACCCAGAGGTCGCCAACGAGTACTCGATCGTCGTAGAGGGATTAAAAGGATTGGGATAATTCTGCGACAACTCAAATACTTTCGGAGCAGCACCGACTGATACTTCTACTTGTTCCGAGTACGAGAATTTTCCGTCGCGGTCAATTTGTTTTAGTCGATACGATAACCTCCCGGCAGAAGGATTTTTGTCTCTGAACGAATATTCTTTCGGAGCGTTCGTTGTTCCGGATCCTTCAACAAATCCTACCTTTTCCCATATTGCATTCTTCGCATTTAATGTTTCATTTCGCTCCACTTCGAAACCATAGTTGTTTGTTTCCGTTGCCGTTTTCCACACAAGCACCACTTCATTTCCTTTCGATTGGGCAGTGAACGAATTAATTTCTACCGGTAATGCCCCATCGCCCGAATTTGTAAGACCTACAACATTCCCTTGTGCCGTATTGAGAACATTCGAAAAAAGGCCTCCCGCATACACTCTCCCATGAGCCCCGTCAAGCGCAAGCGCAGAAATACTGCCGTTAGCGTTAGGATTCCAGCTTGTTGCGTACCCCGAGTCCGCATCAAGTGCTGTTATATAATTTCTCGTTTGCCCTCCCATGTTTGTGAAAACTCCTCCGGCATAGACTGTTGAGCCGGAGACGGCAATCGCAAGAACTGCCTCGTTCGTAACTGGATGGGGATTCCATGGTGTCGCGAGCCCAGTCATGCTCAGTGCTGCAATACTGAACCTCACCTGTCCTCCAATGCTGGTGAAAACACCTCCCGCATAGACGGTTGAGCCGGCGACGGCAAGTGCAAAAACATAGGTGTCCGCGTTTGGATTCCAACTTGTCGCACTCCCCGCTGACGCATCAATTGAAGCAATATAATTTCTCGTTTGTCCGCCGATGTGTGTGAAAGCACCTCCCGCATAGACCGCTGAGCCGGAGAGTGCAAGTGTCGAAACACTGCCGTTTGCATTCGGATCCCAACTGGTAGCATTGTTGGTATTGGTTGAAGCATCAAGCGCTGCAATTCTATTTCTCGTTTGTCCGCCGATGCCGGTGAAAACTCCTCCCGCATAGACCGTTGAGCCGGAGACAGCAAGCGCAAAAACGGTGCTGTTCGCGTTTGGATCCCAGCTTGTGGCTAATCCACTTGACGAATCGAGTGCTGCAATATCATTCCTCGCTTGCCCCCCGATGTTGGTGAAGCTTCCTCCGGCATAGACCGTTGAGCCGGAGAGGGCAAGAGCATAAATAGCATTGCCCGAAGCGCTGCCAGCATTCGGATTCCAGTTTGTTACGATCCCCGTAGATGCATCAAGCGCAGCTATTTTATTTCTCGTTTGTCCGCCAGTACTGTTGAAACTTCCTCCGGCGTACACCATTGAGCCGGAGAGGGCAAGCGCATACACAGTGTTGGTTGCGTTAGGATTCCAGGCTGTTGCGTTCCCGGTTGATGCGTCGATTGCTGCAATTCTATTTCTGGCCTGTCCTCCAATTGTTAAAAATCTACCTCCCACATACACCGTTGAGCCGGAGACAGTAAGCGCACATATGGTGCTGGCGGAATTAGGATTCCATCCTGTCGCGATTCCGGTTGACGCATCAATCGCCGCAATATTGTGTCTCGTTGAATCGCCGACTCCGATGGCACTGAAATCTCCTCCTGCATAGACTGTCGATCCGGAGACAACAAGCACATCAATAGCGCCATTGGGATTAGGATTCCAACTTAGCGCGTTTCCGGTTGACGTATCAATTGCAGCAATATCTATTCTTGTTGAGACGCCGATGCTATTGAACTCTCCTCCGGCATAGACCGCTGCCCCCGAGACAGCAAGAGCATTAACAACTCCCCCGGCAGAGACTGTTGCCCCAGGGACGGGAAGAGTATTAACAACTGCCACGTCCCCACCTCCACCACCACCGACATTCGGATTCCAGCTTGTGGCGCTCCCTGTTGACGCATCAATCGCTGCGAGAGAATTCCTTGTTGAGCCGCCGATGCCGGTGAAATTTCCTCCCGCATATATAGTCGAGCCAGAGACAGCGAATGCGCGAACAGTGCTATTCGCATTCGGATTCCAGCTTGTGGCGCCGCCTGTTGACGCATCGAGCGCTCCAATAAAATTTCTTGCTTGTCCTCCGATATTGGTGAAACCTCCTCCCGCATAGACCGCTGACCCGGAAACGGCAAGTGCATAAACATCGCTGTTCGCATTCGGATTCCAGCTTGGATCAAGCGTCTTGTTCGAGAGTATGTGAGCAATACGATTTCGGGTAGTCCCCCCAACGGCTGTAAATGCCCCGCCAATGTACCACCCTCCGGAGCCATCAGAAACAACTGCATAGATTACTCCGTTGACATTTGGAAATGAAAGGTCGGGCACACCTGTTGAGGGGTCAATGGCAGCGCCCGTTCCTGTATTCGGACCGACATACGTGAACTCACCACCGATGTATATTGTATTTCCGCCGACAACAACGGCATCGACTGTTCCATTAGTTACGTAGAGGCTGTTGAAAGCCGTCTGGGAAGAAACCGTGCCAACACACAAAACGAGCAGTGCAAAAAGTATCGTGATACCATATTTCATAGAAACTCCTTTTTGTTTAGTGTAGTAATGGCGAGTGCTGCTAACAAACGGATCCGAGCATATCTGCATGAGATGGAATATTCCGTCGACGTTTGCCCGGACAACGGACCGGAGCTCCGCCAAAAAGATGGCGGATAAGTAAGCTGCGGCGACGTGCAGCCAGTTCCATGTAGTTCATTGCGCGGACGTATCCGCTGGTCAAATCATTTCCTGCGTACTGCCGCGCGGCGAGATCGTCGACGGCTACTTCCGTCAGCTTGCCTGCCCAGCGCTTCCCAGCGGGGTGCGACTGCTTAGGGCGCACCCGGCAGTGTAGGGTTACAGATCTATCTATTGGATTCTGGAAGTCGGCGGCCTAATGTGTCCCAGGCGATTAACTTTAGCGGGACGCCATGATAGTATTTGTCGACTTCTTCCGAGCGCTTATTGCCAGACTGATCCCAGCTTTCCATCACCCTCGCGCTATCGAAATTGTTCAAACCAAACCTCGTTTTTATTTTACCATCGTCGTAAAACTCCAAGATGTGGATGTAATAATCTCGTAGGAATCGTATTGAC
>CAYLMV010000105.1:0-5445 GCA_964384415.1 uncultured Chitinophagaceae bacterium
TCGCTGAACAATGCACAGGCCGAACGAAGAGCGGCAGAAGAGTCGTTGAAGGCCCGTTACGCATCACTTAAGGCACAGATGGGCTACCCCACGGAGTTTCGCCTGAAGTTGTCGTCCGACATGGGACAGATAGAACGAGAAGCGCTGATCGACACGACCCAGAATGTTCAGTATGAAAAGCGAATAGAATATCAACTGCTTGAGACGGAAAAAAGATTGCAGGAGGCGAACCTCTCGTATGCTAAATGGAGTTTCCTTCCCACGCTCACGCTCCTGGGCAACTACAGCATTAGTTATATGAGCGCGGGATACCCGGATCTCTATCGCCAACGATACCCCAGCTCATTTGTCAGCCTGCAGCTCTCCCTGCCGATTTTTGAAGGAGGGAAGCGCTGGCAGGAAATAAAAGAAGCGCAGCTGGAATTGGAACAATACGACTATAATTTCATCGCGCTCAAAAATTCTGTCAACGAAGAGTATGTGCGGGCGCTGGCGAACTACAAAAGCGATCTGAATAATTACCGGGTCCTGAAAGAAAATGTTGAGCTGGCGAAGGAGGTGTACGAAACTATTCAACTCCAATACAAAGCCGGCACGAAGACGTATCTTGAGGTGATTACAGCGGAAACCGATCTGCGGTCGGCGCAAATCAATCATACAAACGCGCTTTATGAAGTGCTCAGCAGCAAGCTGGATGTCCAGAAAACACTCGGTACTTTGTTGTATTAACATTTGAAAGCGCGACGAAAGGGTATCATATGAGTTACACAAGAAAAGATGCTTGGAAGCACAACTTCACCAGAGGAGCTTCACACTTCTCAGCCGGGATTCTGATCGTGCCGGGGTGCGTCATTCTGGTTGCATTGACGCTCGCTGCATGCAGTTCCAACAAGGGGGCCGAACAAAAAGGTCCGCCGGCCGTTCCCGTGACAACGTACGACGTGAAGCAAGGCAACGCCACGTATTATGATGAGTACCCCGCGACCGTTACTCCGGTCAATCAGGTAGAAATTCGGCCGGAGGTTTCGGGATACGTCACCGATATCTATTTCAAGGATGGGCAGCATATCACCAAAGGCATGAAGCTCTATGCGATCGACCAGCAGCAATACAAAGCCGCTTACGACCAGGCACAGGCAAACCTGATGGTAGCGAAAGCCAATCTGGCAAAGGCCCGGCAGGATGCTGACAGGTACCGGGACCTCGCGAAGCGCGATGCCGTGGCCCGACAGACGCTGGAACATTCGCAGGCCGACCTTGAATCGGCCAAGATGCAGGTAGAGGCCGTTGAAGCGAACGTGAAAAATGTGCAGACGAACCTTCGCTATTCTGTTATCGCTGCTCCCTTTGACGGCACCATCGGCATCTCGCTCGTGAAACTCGGCTCCTCTGTGACCGCAGGGCAGACTCTTTTGAACACTCTTTCGTCCGACGAACCGATGGCAGTTGACTGCGCTGTGGATGAAAAACAAATCAGCCGCTTCGCTTTGCTACTTCAGAAGAGCGATAAGGAACAAGATTCGACTTTTACAATCGTTCTGCCGGACCAAAGCGTTTACCCGATACCGGGGTTCCTTAAGGTCATGGATCGATCGGTGGATCCGCAGACCGGAACCATTCGCATACGGGTCTTCTTCCCGAACGCAAGTAATATTCTGCGCGCGGGGTTGACATGCAATCTTCGTGTCCAGGCCAGCAGTCCGACGGAGAGCCTGTTAATTCCCTACAAAGCAGTTATAGAACAAATGGGGGAATATTTTGTTTATGTCGTCCTGAACGGAAAGGTCTCGCAGCGGAAGGTCTCGCTCGGCATGAGGATCAAAGACATGGTGATCGTGAAGGACGGACTGCAGCTTGCCGATCAAATTGTGACCGAGGGCGTGCAGAAGCTTCGTGACAACTCACCAGTCGTGCTTGTCGCTGCCGGGTCAGGCACGGCGGCGCAGTCAGCGCCTGGGAAGTAATTCAGCACCCCGGAGACGACCCAGAATTGCTGCATCCGCACTGTTGAAAAGGGACAAGCGGTTCGAAAAACTTTTATCAAAGTAATAAATCTTCGACCGATCATCCTTTCTCAAAAAGATCCTCCAAAGGAGTCCTTCGGACCTTTCGGAAGAGGAGCGAAGGATTCGCGGCACGGGAATGGTGTTGAGATCATTCCTATCGATTTCTTGGATAATCACCTGATGGAAACTAGATGATTGCAAACCTCTTTATCAAGCGGCCCGTTACGGCGATCGTGATCTCGATTGTGATCGTACTGAACGGCGTCTTGGCTATTCTCAAATTGCCGATCAGCCAGTACCCGGATATTACGCCGCCGACCGTTCAGATTACCGGTCTCTACAACGGCGCCGACGCGCAAACTGTCGAGCAGACGGTCACGACTCCGATTGAGTCTCAGGTCAACGGCACGCCGGGGATGGCGTATATGCAGGGGAATAGCACGAGTGACGGCCGGAGTACGATCAGCGTTACGCTCAATGTCGGTACTGATCCGAATATTGCGGCCCTCGACATCCAGAACAGGGTGGGCATCGCGACTCCCCAGCTCCCGGACGACGTCAAGCGCCTCGGTATCACGACAAGGAAAAGGAATCCGAGCATCCTGCTGCTGGTGGCCATGTTCTCGCCCAACGGAACGCACGGCGTTACGTTTCTCGATAACTTCACGAATATTTTCGTGCGGGATGCTCTCCTGCGGGTGAACGGAGTCGGCGACGTGTTCACGCGCGCCGATGATTTCAGCATGCGCATCTGGCTTCAACCCGACAAACTTGCGCAACTCGGTCTCACGGCGAACGATGTCGTGAACGCATTGTCCGAACAAAACCTCCAGATCGCGGCAGGCTCCGTCGGCGCGCCGCCGCAGCCAAGCGACCAGGTGTTCGAGTACTCGGTCTTTACTAACAGCCGCTTGAGCACCGAAGAACAATTCCGCGGCATTATTGTGAGGGCCAATCCGCGTGAAGGATCGGCAGTTCATCTCCGCGATGTGGCGAGGGTTCAGCTCGGAAAATTCAGTTACTCGAGCAACTCCTACGTCGATGGAAGGAGGGCGTCTTACCTGCTGGTCTATCAGGCGCCGGGGAGCAATGCTCTCGAGGTGGCGAAGGGTATCTATTCAGCGATGGACGAGCTCAAGAAGTCGTTCCCGAAGGATGTCGACTATGTCGTTCCGTTCGAATCGGTATCCGTCGTGAAAGTATCGATCAGCGAGGTTGTACTGACCCTCATTGAGGCTCTGGGACTTGTCGTTCTTGTCGTCTTCCTCTTTCTTCAAAGCTGGCGTGCAACGCTGATACCTGTTCTCGCGATTCCCGTGTCGATCATCGGAACTTTTGCTCTTTTCCTCCCGCTCGGGTTCACGATCAACACCCTGACGATGTTCGGCTTTGTTCTCGCCATCGGCATCGTTGTGGATGACGCTATAATCGTTGTTGAGGCAGTCCAGCATTACATCGACCACGAGCACCTCTCGGCAAAAGAGGCTACCCTCTCAGCGATGAAAGATATTTCAGGCCCAGTGGTCGCGATCGCCCTGATCCTTGCAGCAGTTTTTGTTCCGGTAGGTTTCATGCCCGGTATTGTCGGAAGACTTTACCAGCAATTTGCAATCACAATCGCCATTTCGGTCCTCATCTCGGCCTTCGTGGCACTCTCCTTGACTCCGGCGCTCTGCTCTCTCTTTCTGAAACCGACGAAGATCGATACGGAGTCCAGGGGTCTGAACAAATTCTTCTTCAGGTTTAATAGCTGGTTCGAACGGACGACCGGCAGCTATTCGGTCGGCGTACAGAAATGCATTGAAAAAGCTCCCCTCGTCATCATCCTCTTGATTTGTCTTTATGCCGGGACGGCGGTGCTCTTCCAAAGCAAGCCGACAGGGTTCATTCCTACGGAAGATGAAGGGCGCGTGTATATAACGTTCGAACTTCCCGAAGCATCGTCGACAGCACGAAGTCTGGAAGTCCTCAATACAATGATGGAGACATTGAAGACAGTTCCCGGCATTGGACACTTTGCCGCGTTAGGCGGATTGAATGTCGTGACCTTTGCGACAAAGTCGAACAGCGGCACTATCTTCGTGCAGTTGAAGCCGTGGGACGAGAGGACGGACAAATCGCTGCAACTTGCCTCGCTCATCTCAACGCTTCAGCAGAAGTTCTCAGCGATCAGGGGAGCGAACGTCGTGGTTATTTCCCCGCCTGCTATTCCCGGTCTCGGCCAAACGGGAGGATTCTCATTCGAGCTGGAGCAGCACGAGAGCACTGACGACATTAAGCAGTTTGAAAATCAAGTACAGACTTTCGTCGCGGAAGCTAACAAGCGGCCTGAATTGAGCCGCGTCTTTTCCTTCTTCACAGCCAGGACTCCCGGATTCCAACTCGATGTCGACCGTGAAAAATGCAAGAAATTGGGGATTTCGATTTCGGATGTCTATGGTACGATCCAGACATATCTCGGAAGCCGCTACATCAACGACTTTACGATCTACGGAAGGAATTTCCACGTCGTAGCCCAGGCAGACACGTCGTATCGTACCGACATTCAGAACATGGCAAAGTACTACGTGAAGAATTCAATGGGGGAAATGATCCCGCTGAGCACGTTGACAACATATCGGGTTGTCGAAAGCGCGCCGCTCATCACCCACTACAACTTATTTCGAACAGCGGAGATCAACGGAGGCGCCGCTCCCGGGTACAGCAGCGGTCAGGCGATACAGGCGCTGCGCGAAGTCGCAGCGAAAGTTCTTCCAGCCGATTACGGCTATGAATTTTCGGGACTCTCCCGCGAGGAGATCAACGCGGGGAGCAGCACGATATCGATATTTGCAACTTCGATGCTTTTTGTTTTTCTCTTTCTCACCGCTTTGTACGAAAGCTGGTCGGTGCCGTTTGCCGTATTGCTGGCAGTACCCATCGGCGCCTTCGGAGCGATCCTTACATTGACCTTCATTCCGTCCCTCAGCAACAACGTCTACGCGCAGATCGGCCTCATCACGCTCATCGGACTGGCGGCGAAGAACGCGATTCTTATCGTCGAATTTGCCAAAGAGCGCGTCGATAGGGGCATGCCGATGAACGATGCAACACTTGAGGCGGTGAAGCTGCGTCTTCGCCCGATTCTCATGACGTCGATGGCATTTGTCTTTGGCGTTTCTCCGCTGGCTTTTGCCACAGGCGCCGGGGCACAGGCGCGTTCAACAATCGGCTGGACAGTTTTGGGAGGGATGTTATCGGCGACCATGCTGGCGATCTTCATCGTCCCCGTTCTGTTTATTACGATCATGAAGATTGCTTACAGCAAGGAAAAGCTGGAGCAGTTAAGGCTGAAAGGTTTGGAAGAGGCGGGGAGATTGCCGGGGGAGGATCTTTGAGAAGTCAGAATTAAGAATTATGAGTCAAGCACTGAGCACCAAGAATAAGGAATAAGCACCAA
>CAYLMV010000105.1:5545-12431 GCA_964384415.1 uncultured Chitinophagaceae bacterium
GAATTAAGAATTATGAGTCAAGCACTGAGCACCAAGAATAAGGAATAAGCACCAAGCACTAAGCACCAAGACTCAGGACCAAGGACCGAGGACACTTACCCGCCAGAAATACATGATTCCGCACCGGGGACGCGCCCGTGAACAATTTCATTTGCGATCGATCATAGAGGAGTGTCCAGACCCAGCGCTTCGAAGAGCTCGGCATTCAGGGAGGGTTTGAAGAGATACCCATCGGCCCTGGCCCGTTGCGCTTCACTTCGATAGAACTGCTGGTTGTGATTGCTTGTGATCACAACTTTCTTGTTTGGCCACCGCCATTTCAGGATTCTCGTCGCATCAAAGCCGTCACAGCGCGGCATGGTAATGTCCATGAAAATGACGTCCGGATTGAGTTTCTCTGTTTTCTCGACGACATCAATCCCATCGATTGCTTCACCCACGACTATGACGTTCGGACGGCGGCGCAGAAGGGCTGAGAGAGCCATCCGAAAGTTTTGTTGATCATCAGCAATCAAAACTGATATGTTTTTCATGATTCAGGATACAACAAAGTTTCAGGAGATAGTATCCTGCAAAGACCGTATTTCTGGCGACACGGTATACACCGTAGGCGCATTCCGGATGATAAATGCACACCGGTCTTGAGCTTCTGCACCGTTCATGTATCGTGTAGCTGTGAAATAACAAAAATAGTCCAGATGGTGAATGACGGAGGCTCATGACGAATTTATCTCATCATTATCAATCACCAGTATTTTTGCCATGCAATAATTCTCACTTTACTTTTTCGAGGGCGTCTCGTATTGCTTTGCCAATTTCAGCAATTCTGAAGGGCTTCATAACTACATTCTTGACGCCGATGGCCGCTGCTTTTTCTGGATTTAACTCATTGCTGAAACCGGTACAAAGAATAATGGGGAGGTCTTTTCTGATCTTCAGAACTTCTTTCGCCAATTCAATTCCCGACATTCCCGGCATAGTCTGGTCTGCTATGAGGATATCGATATTGTTTCCTTCTTCTCTCATGAATTTCAGCGCCTCCAGACTGTTTGAAACGCATGTCACGTTGTAGCCCAGCGAGGCAAGCATATCTTTGGACATCTCTACCAGCATCTGTTCATCATCAACAAAAAGGATCCGCTCTGTCCCGGCTAACTGGGATGTAGAATCATCATTGCCAACTTCAGATACTGAGTCTTTGACCACAGGGAAGTAAAGGGTAAATCTTGTGCCATTTCCTACTTCGCTTTGCACCTGGATATCTCCGCCAAACGCTTGAACCACACCGAGAACAACACTAAGTCCCATGCCGGTCCCTTCACCAATAGGTTTTGTTGTGAAAAACGGTTCGAACGCTCTCGCAAGAGTTGCCGAATCCATGCCGCAACCAGTATCAACAACGTCGATTACCGAGTATTCGCCGGGAGCGATTTCTCCGACTTGACCATACAGCTTTTTCTCAACAGACCTGGCGAAAAGCTTGATCGTCAGCGTCCCTTTGCGATTCATTGCATGAACGGCGTTTGTGGCAAGGTTGAGAATCACCTCATGTAACTTTGTTGGGTCTGCAAGAATCGGCTTTGTATTCTTGTCCAAATCCGAGTCAATCTCGACAGACGAAGGGATTGAAGCCCTCAGCAGGTCCAATACCTCAGTGATTATCGGCCGGATCGAGGTGATGGACATCCGTGAATCAGTCTTCCGGCTGAATGTCAAAATTTGCTCTATTAAGTGCTTTGCTCTGTCCGTAGCTTTAAGGACTTTATGCAGATTCTTCTCCAGCTTTGAACCCTTTTCGGCGTATTGAAGCGACATCTCGCCGTATCCCATGATTCCCCCGAGAACGTTGTTGAAATCGTGCGCAATCCCTCCTGCGAGTGTTCCAAGACTTTCCAGTCTCTGTGCCTGCCGCAGTGCATCTTCTGCGCGTTTGCGTTCGGAGATGTTGATGACAAGCCCGGCAACTTTCAGGGGTTTTCCATTTGCATCTCTTTTTGTGATAGCGCCGATATCATAGAACCATTTGTAATCTCCTGATTTAGTTGAGATTCGATATTCAACTTCATACTTCTCCAATGAGCCGTCGAAGTGCCCGCGCATGGCGTTCATTGCTCTTTCGGAATCTTCAGGATGGACCAACGCCATGAAATCCTTGTAGTGTTTGAATTGTTCCGGCGGGAATCCGAGCATTTCAGCTTTCCTTTTTTCGAAAGTGATATTACCGGTAGAGATATCCATTTGCCACCACGCCATGTTGGCTGCGCTCATAGCGAGTTCAAGCATGAGATTATTCTCTCGCATCAGCTCTTCCGCTTTTTTGCGATCGGTGATATCAGAGATGAATGCAATATTTGCTTCCCCATCTTGAAGCTGCACCGATGCAACGGCCACATGAATAGGAAATTGCGACCCATCTGTTCGCAAACCTACGGATTCAAATTCGGACGGAACAGGAAGCCCGTGGGATCGGCATCGCGTGCGCTCTTTGCTCTCCTCATGGCATTGCGGCGCTAAATATTGAAGGACGGATCGACCGGCACTTTCATCGACAGTTCGCAAACCATATATTTCGGCGTCTTTTCGATTTCCATAGATGATGATCCCGTCTCGCGAAACATTGATGGCCACTGGGGCTTGTTCAATGAGGGCTCGGAATCGTGATTCGCTTTCACGCAGTTGTCTTTCCGCAAGCTTGCGTTCGGTAATGTCACGAATAACCGCGACGGAATAGGTCTCTCCGTTAAGTTCATAGGTGGAAACGCTGAATTCGGCGTCGAATTCAGTGCTATTTCTTTTCATCGCCCGCGCTTCATAGAATTTTCCGACTGATTCTTTAGCAGCTCTTCGGCGCACATTGTGCGCCATTTGTTGACGGTGGCTTGGTGCGATACTCTCGACTATTGCACTGCCAAGGAGTTCTTCATTGCTCTCAAAACCGAATAGTTTGAGATAGGAAGAATTACTGTAAATATAGATTCCCTTTTTTGAAACACCGATGGCATCCCGAGAACTGTCGAACATTGCGCGAAGTTTGGCTTCGCTCTCTTGGAGGGCTTCCTCTGCTCGCTTGCGATCTGTGATGTCCTGGACCAAGCCGTCATAGGAGATCATGGCACCGTTTTCATCGCGATGGAGAACGAAGGTATTCCGTACCCATCGCACGGATCCATCCTTATGGATGATGCGATGTTCGATGGGGGGAGGCACATTGCCGGTCAGAACCCGCCGCGCCTGTTCCTCCACTATTGCGCGGTCGTCGGGTGCAACCATGGTGAACCACAGGTAGGGATCGAGGGCGAACTCATTCGCTCGATAGCCGGTAACGGCAAGACATCCGGGGCCGTGGTTTGTTCCCGCTATGCGCCCGCCCTCGATCTGCACGGTGTAAATATAGTCGGTTGTCGCATTCGTGATTCTCTGGTATCGCTCTTCGCTCTGTCGAAGTGCATCCTCCGCATGTTTTTGTTCGGTGATATCGACAAAGGAGGTAACAAACATGTCATTGGCAAAAGGAGAAGTCCAGATGGAATAGCACTTTTTGTTTATGGGGCTCCACATCTCCGTATGCTCGACCTTCGTTTCATGCTTGTGGGACTGCCAATACGCCTTGATAAATTCGGGAGACATGCCATAAAGTTCTGTTGCACGATTCCCCACAACCTGACCGGGTTTGAAGTCTGCAGTCTGATAGAACGCGTCATTGACTTCCAGGACGCGGTAGTCCACCATTTCTCCTTTTTCATTGTAGAGTATCTCGTTGAGAGCGATGCCTTCAGACATAGTATTGAAGAGAGTCCGCAGTTTTTCTTCGTTTGCGATCAGGGCATTTTGTGCTTGTTTGCGGTCGGTGATATTGCGGATGTTGCATTGGATTACATGCTGATAATCCACCACATAAACGTTGCTGACAAACTCTACGTCGATATGCCGGCCATCACTCGTCTCCAATAGCACGTCTTCATAACGAACGTATTTCTTCTTCTGCAATTCCAGAAAATACTCCTGGTTGGCAATGAGGTGTTTCAAAAACCCGAGTTCCCAAACTTTTTTATTGATGAATTGTCCCTTAGAATAGCCAAGCATGTCCAGCAAGCACGGATTCACATCTACGATCATCCCCGTTTCCGCATCGAGGATCAATATCCCATCTATGGCAGATTCGAATAGCCTGCGATATCGAAGCTCCGAATCTTTGAGCGAGAAGCTTGCCTTTTCTAGTTCTTCAGTTCTTTCGGAAATGACGCGTTCAAGCGACTTGTTCTTCTCTTCCAAAGCCTTGAGAGGATAAATTTCTCCTTTGCCGACCAAGCCGTAAGGAATAGAAATGCTGCTGTGGGCGATTTTCCATTCACCCTCTCGCTTATGAAAAATTAATACAAGCCTCACAGTCTCTCTCGAGAAGTAATCGTCTTCGATCGGCAGCCTGATCGTGAAAAAACTGGTTGCAACAGCAACATCTTCGGTGAGTGATTGGATTGAGAGATCCTTTATGTCGATATGTAAATGTTCTTTGACTTGGGAAAAATCATGCCGGGTTACGGCGATCCATTCCTCCCTGTCCGTTACCAGAACGTCGCCGCCGCCTGCAAATCCAGAAAAGTCTGGACTAAACTTGCTTGTCAGCAGGTCATTTCTCGACGAATACATTTCGATGTAATCATCAAAGAGATTTTTTATCTGTTCGTATGTTTCAGAATCCATATGACCGTTCCCTCCGAAGAGATACTGTGCCCCGGATTAGTTACACTTCATCTGGGCCCGAAGTTTCCTTCAAAAGCACAAAAACCCCCACCATCACAATCGAATCCGGAGGTTTCATCCGTAAACGTTCCACCCCGAATCGGCCGCCCTGTTGAGGAAGCCCCACTTCATCGATAGACAATCATAGCGATGATTGCGCAAAGGTGTAATCAACCGAAAGGATGAAACAGGGGTTAATCCCTAAACCGGATTGATAAGTGATTCATCCTCGAACAAGGGGATCATCGGTGCAAACTAATGCCATGACGTCCTTAGTATCTTGGTCCGATCCGGTCTTGTGCAATAGGGGCGCAAGTTCTTGTGGCTCAACATCTCAAGAAGTACTTGCATGTGACTCTCAATCCAACGATTCATCGACGATGCTTTTTAATTGAAGGACGATGAGAATCCAGTGAAGTAGGGGGGGATCTAATTATTTTCGGATTCTTAGACAGGGGCTATCAGGGCTTCGCCATTTGCCAGTCTCTCTTTTGCTGCAACTCCTGAAAACTATTTTCGTTGGCAACGATATCCTTCAAAAACCCTAGATCCCAAATTGCTTTTCCGATGAACTGTTCATGTGAGTAGCCCAGCAAATTGATCAAGAATGGGTTAACATCCACAATCATCCCCGAATTGGCATCGAGAATCAGAATGCCGTCTTGTGCTGTTTCGAACAGACGGCGATAGCGGAGCTCCGAAGCAACAAGTGCCTCTTCAGTCCGTTTACCCTCAGAAGTATCCTGGGCAGTTTTATCGATTTTGTTTTCCTTGTTCATGGTTCGTTTGCAGTCATGGGTAAAAAGAACGGAAATTCCGTTTCTTCACGATGCAGCTTCGTGGGACTTTATTATGTTATCGAAGACTCGATGGGCAGGGGGATCATTATGGTGGATGGAAAACAGCATCTTCTCAGGAGAGTTACACCCCGTGAAATTCGAACAATGCCGAAGGAGAATAAATTCATATTATTTTCATGAGAACTTTCGGGCCTTCGCGTGCAAAAGACGAATTGATAAGAGAATTCGGGCAACACGGCCGCCTCGATTCAGACTCAGAGTTCCGTCGCCCCTGCCGTCCTGCTATTTGAAGTGTGTCAGACAAAATTGTCGTCTACGAATATTGGATCTTCGTCATCCAGTTCGTTATCGACCCAGAAGTATCTGCAGTCATGAAAATGGCATTCGTCGAAATCTGTCCAAGGATGCATGCACTCAGGACATCGATCAATTGCAGGCACACTCACCGTAGATTGAGAACTAATCTCTTTTCTGTTCATCCTTTCCTCCAGAAATGATGGTTCTGCTGTTGCGTTCTTTAACCATCAGCGCAATATCCATTTCTATCCGCATCCGAGTCTCAACATGAGTTACGCTGTTTGAGCATCAGGCGCTATCCCCCAAGAGGATGAAAGAGGAATTAATCCCTATTTTGGAACGATTTGTGACTCATCCTTATCCTTATTCAAAGGGGAGATTGGTGCAAATCAAAGACCAAGGCAGCCTTGGCATCCTGGCCGGATTCGGTATGGGGCAAGATGAGCGCAAGCTCTTGTGGCACAGCGTGTGAAGAACTTTCTCCATGTGACTCTCAATGCAACGATCCATCGACGATGTTTTTGATTGAGGGACTACGGGAATTCAGCAAAAGAGTGGTTTCAGTCCTTCATTTATGCGATTATGGCCTTGACCTTATTCTCCAACGAATGTAGTCTGTCAAAATTGAATTTCTTCCTTGCATCTCTGAGTATCCAGAAGATAACCCCGCTCATGAGGGCAGCGAAGAAGCACCATACCGACGCAAGGGACTGTAAATAAAAAACCGCTGTAATGAGAAATGAAAGAAACATCAATATGCCCAGCAGACGTGTTCTTTTGACGCTCGAAACAAAAAGAGGAGTGACGGAAGCGACAAAGTAGATTATGAAAGCTGGCATTTCCCCCCAATTCGGGAAATCGGTGTTATACTGAATATGATACTTCATGATCTGGGGTGTGACAATGAAGAACAATGAACAAAAAGCATAGTATCCCGACACCGAAATTCCCATGGCGAGGAGGACCCATAATATTTTTTTTCTTTCTTTGCTTTTTTCCATGAGGAGAACTGAAAGAGGAATCATCGTTGGCCAAAGAACCTCGGCCAT
>CAYLMV010000106.1:0-12353 GCA_964384415.1 uncultured Chitinophagaceae bacterium
TGTTCTTGTATATCCGGGCAAAGTAGAGGCCGTAGATTGTCAGGAGCGAAATGCCGTAGACCATATCAAAGACGACGAGTGTTTTGAATAATCCGAGGCTCGTATACATCAGGTCGATGCCGAGCAGGAGTACATTCAGCGCGATCAGGAGAGGCAGAAAATAGAACGCGATTCGCATCGGGAATGTCGAAGAGGTGAGGATGCCGCCGCCTGCGAAGACCGTCATTCTCCAGATGTTATAATGGGACTTTCCCCGCACGCGGGATTGCCGGTCGTATTTGATGCCGATCCGCGAAAAGCCGGCATACCCGATCTCGGCCCGAAGAAATGGAAACGTGTTCTGGTTGTCGACGATGATATCCCGCACATGCGATGAGATCAGCGCAAATTCAGCCATGTCCAGAACGATGTCCGAATCGGCCATGATCTTCAACGAGCGGTAGAAAAGCCTCCGAAGCCCCGTGATGACCTTTGCTTCCGGCCTTCCTTCCCGAAGTCCGTAGACGACCTCGTAGCCTTCTTTCCACTTCGCGATGAACTCCGGCACTAACTCTGGCGGATCCTCGCAATCGACGTCGATGGTAAAGATGCCGTCGCCGCCGGCGTACTTCATTCCGGCGAGAACAGCCGCCTGGTACCCGAAATTGCGGGAAAGGCTGAGAACCTGCGTCGAGCGGTCTTTCGCGCGCAGCTGCTCGATGACGCTCAGCGTCTTGTCCGTTGAACTATCATTGATAAAGATGAGTTCGAAATCAAATTCCTTTCGCAGTGGCTCAATCGCTTTCTGCAATCGAGAGTAGAAAACGGGCACGCTCTCTTCTTCGTTGTGGACCGGGCAAATCACTGAGAACAAGGTTCGTTTTTTCATCGGGAGGTATTCCGTTCTTCAAAATAATGATAAGAAACTTTCAGCCTTACTATTTGATCTCCGGTAACCGTGTCCAATCATAGCCGATTGCGGGATCATTGTGCGGGATCCGGCCTTCATCCTTGGGATCGTACGTGTGAGACATCACGTAAAAGACGTTCGCCGGTCCGCTGATGCATTTATACCCGTGCGCGACGCCCGGCGGGATTCGGAGGATGCGTGAGGGCTGGTTGTCTCCCATGAACAATTCCATCGTTTCGCGGAACGTGGGGGAATGCTCTCTCGTGTCATGCAGGGCAACTTTCAACACTCCGCCGGCAACATACCACCAGTCTACCTGGATGTGGTGCACATGCCATGCTTTAATGACTCCCTGGTATACAACCGCATGGCTGAACTGTCCAAATCCTTCTTTGAAGAAACTGTCAGTCACACGGATCACCTCCCGAAAAAATCCCCTCTCATCTGAATGCGTAACCAACTCCTGGATGACAACGCCATCGATCATTTCGTGTTCCCTCTATATAGTTTCCATCAGTCTGGCAGCCGTTGCCGATATGCTGGATTTGATCCGGAGCCAACCATCGGGGTGAAGACTTCGAGCTCAATTCTCCGCGCAGGTCGATGAACAGCGCGTTCGATCGCGCTACGACCCGGCCAGCGCGTGGAGATTCACGACGATGAATCGCTCGTCGCTGTAAGCTATGGAAGGTGCGCTGAAGCTGTTATGCAACAGACTCTTCCTGAATATCATGAAATCGATATGTTCAGTCTCGCCAAGTTTTTGCAGATCGGCCGGACTCAAATCGTAGTAGCCCCGGGTGTCGAACTCTCCGCGCCGAGGAAATTTTGTTCCCAGAGCAAGGACCCTATGATGGCCCTGGTTGTATATCGCGGCATCGAGAGAGAGCTGGTTCACCTCCACGATGGTGATGTACAAACCTCTCTCCGCGGCCAGCCGAAATCCGCCGAAGTCATCCCAATCGTCCGGACAGATCGCGAAGAGCGACTGCTGCGGCGTTGCCGTTCGCGCCCATTGTGTGAGCGCAGCGGCGTCAGGGGTTGCCTGATGCATGAATATCCGCTGCTTGATCCCTTTGAAATCGGGGACAAGCGGAAACACTTTATCGTTGAGTGACACAATGATATTGTGCACGATGAGGATCGTGAAGACTGAAAATGCAATCGTTGAAATGCTCGGGTTTTTGTCCGCCGCCTCGCGCGGTGTCGCATCTGTACCTGCATCGTTCCTAAATGCCGCGAAGAGAAAGAGAGCGTAAGCAACAACGACGCCGACGATCATATTCTCCATCAGTTCGGCATTTGAAGCGAATATGGGAAGCTGCACAGCAGCGAAGCACAGGATCGAGATGAGCGCAACTGGAATCATCGGCGCAAGTACAAACTGCGGCCGCCTTGAACGAATCGGAGACAACCGGATCATTAATCCGTACGCAAGAAGCGCCATTGCATCGGCCACCACCGCATACTTCATCGGAAGGATGGAAGAAAGAAACAGCAGAGTCACTGCGGCGGACATTTCCCACGGCGACCACCATTGCCGCGACGGAGTTCCCTCCCGGAGTTCAATCCGCCAGCGCCGTATCCCATGAACTACGATAACGAAGATGATGGGCTTGATGAAGTACGTTGCGCGCAAGAGGAACATCAAAAGAATTGCGGTATTCTTTGTTACGTATGAATTGAAGATATACATGGCCATCAAAACGAACCAACAACCAAACAGCGTCCACACGGTCCGGCGTTTCCAACCATCGATGTAGCGGGCAAACCACACCGCACCGGCGAGATTGATGAAGAACCATCCGTAACCTTCGCGCCAGTAGTCTTCCACAAAAACATGAAGGGCATAGAGACGCAGCTGCGAGTAGAAATCGTAGGCAACATTTGAAAAATTAGACGTCAGATGCGTCAGGATGTAGACCGCATTCGGCAGGCCGACTAGCGCCCCGCAGCCGATCATGGCAAGGCGCATGCCAAGCGGCTTTTCGGATCTGAAAAATACCCCCGCCGCGACGGCGAGTCCCGTCAGGACTCCCACATACGGATGAAGATCAAAGACAAACCCGGCGAGCAGCATCGATGCGAAAAACTGCCTCCGCAAGAGGAGGATCAATGCTGCCAGGGCGAAAGGCATCGCCGACAATGCGGTAACAAATGCAGCCAATGGAACTGCCGCTGCATGGAGAGATCCGCGTAACGGGTGCGCGACGGCAATGCAGGCAAGGACTATCGCTGATGAGAGGAGATCGCCCGTCAATTCAACTGCAAGATACCAAACAGCGAGGAACATGAGAAGCAGGAAACAGCAGAAGAAACATTCCCACACGACATCGACGTTGGCATTGACGGAATAGAGAAATCCCCCCAGATATTTGTAGAGATAGAACGGAGCATGGATACCAGACGAAACGACCAGATCATACTGAGAGTACGTTCCCGGGTGCGCAATTTCTTTCCCAATCGGGAGTCCGGTCAGCAGGTCGCCGTTCGACGGGACAGCGCGGTACAGGGATTGATAGGCGACGCATGCGAGCGAGCAGAGGAAGCCGATCAACAGTCCCGAACGTTGATTCCTGGAAGGTGTCAATAAAGCCATCGAAGAGCTTCAGCTAATGGAGGATGAAAGACCAGCGATTCGGGTGCCTTGCGAGATATCGATGCCGTGCTCCCCGTCCCACGATTTTCGAGGCCAATGGTGCCATATTCCCTCGAAACGGGCGAATTCTGCCGGCACCGCGCATTTCAATGATCGGATAAGATACAAAAAGAAAAATCAGATTTCTATCAGAATATGCACAATCACGCGGACATACCGGAGATTGCCGGTGCAACGAATTCTTGAAATTTTCGTATATTAAACGGCAAATACCAATCCCAGGTACCCTGTGAGATATTTCGACGATCATCCCAAGGTTGTCCGGCTCCTTATCGGCATACTGGCGATCCTTCTTTTCTCCTTCGCCGGCATCAACTTCTATCGTTACGCCAGCACTCCGACGGACGAGAATTGGTTCACCAATTCCCCTTCGACGCTGTACGTCGTTAAGAACATTTCCGGGATTCTTCTCAAGAAAACCCCGCACAGAGTTTTTCAGACCTCTTCGGACGCGGGGAGGGACTCGGTTGTGGTCGGCGATCTTTTGCTGTCGGTGAACAATCAGCGGCCCGCTTCTCCGGCCGATATCGACGCCATTGTGAAGAGAACCGACGGGGATTCGCTGCAAGTCACGGTGGACCGCGCGACTTCGTACGCCGAGATGCTCTTCCGTGTCCCGAAATCCGCGGTGTCTTCTGCTTCAGCGAGAACGATTCCTCATACAGCCTATGTGTTCGATGTGATTGAAGGCGGGGCTTCGGACCGGGCCGGGATGAAAATCGGCGACCTCATCATCCACATCAACAGCCATGGATTCAACGACGTCTTCGAGGCCGATTCGATCATGCGGCAAGGTCAGATCGGGAAATCGATCGAATACGAAGTCCTCCGGTCCGACCGTATTCTGACATTGAACGTTGTTCTCGCTTCATTCGGTTTTCCTATTTCCTTGCTCGTCCTTTTTCTCTCCGGCCTTTTGTACATGGGAACCGGGACCTTCTTGTCTCTCAAGCGCCCTCAGCTAGAAGCGGCGCGCCTTACCGGTCTTGCTCTTCTCCTGCTCGGGTTTTTCATCATTTCGACATTTGTCCAGCGGGATTCTTCGCCGGACCTCTTCGTTCGGGTGCGGGGATTGGCAACGCTCTTTTCCATATTCCTTGGCATCGCCTTGAGTTTTCACAGCGGCCTTTATTTCCCCAAGGAAAGGCCTGAACTCCTCTCGCACCCATGGCTGCGGGTGACCGTCTATGCGCTCGCCGTTGCCGGCATTATTCTGACCCTCGTGTTCAAGCAATCGACGGGGCTTTATTCTCTCGGAGGGATGCTTGTCTTCATCGTCGTAACCCTGCTTTATTTTTGGAGAGAGTCTAATATGGAGTTCCGTAAACTCGCGCGGATTATCAATTGGACATTCTTATTCTCGCTGCTCGCCACCATAGGCCTCGGGTTCCTCGCCAACAAGACGAACAACCAGTCATTTATCGGGTATATCGGAGTTGTTCTGGCGGCAATTCCCCTCTCGTACATCTATTCAATCGGACGGTACAGGCTTCTCGACATCAATCTCCGGGTGCGCCGGAACATCCAGTACTCAATCGTCTCGTGGATCTGGGTGTTGCTCATCGCCTCGGTAGCGTTCTGGATTCTTATTGAGCTTCCACAGGTGAAAATGAATTTGCCCAACTTTCGCCTTACGGGCACCTCGATAGAAATACTGAAATCTCCGGGATTACCCGGACAGCAGGTGCCGATCGAGAAGGCTCTTCTCATGGCGATCGCAGCAGCGTTGACCCTCGCGATCGGATTTGTCGGCAGGAAGGGACAAGAAGGAATCGACAGGCTGTACGACAGAGCCAGGTACGACTACCGCCGCGCGGCGAATGAATTGGCAGAAGTAATGGGAACAAAACTCGGCATGGTTGACCTCGCGCGAGGCATCGTGGAGAAGCTTGCCGAGATCATGAGGCTGAAGCGCGTGGGAATTCTGTTCTTCCGGGATGAGCAAGTATGCTGCTGCACGGAAACGCAGGGCTTCGACGGGAAATCCTGGAAGAATTTCTGCATGCTATCCGATAAAAAACTCATCAATACGATTCAGGGATTTAACGGCGAGTTCAGCGTCGATTATCTTCCTAAGGGCATCAAAGAGAAGTTCGTCGAGGAGGAGTTTCATTATGTTGTGCCGGTCCGGTCCAAAGAAAAATTGATCGGAGCTCTCTTCGTGGGGGAAAAACTTTCAGAGTCGACCTTCCAACAAGAGGATCTCGAACTCCTTTCTTCGACTTCGAAACAGGCGTCCGTTGCGATCGAGAATGCTTTTTTGTACGAAGAACTTGCAGAACAAGAGCGCATCAAGCACGAGCTCGACATTGCCCGGCGTATTCAGGAAGGGCTGCTGCCGAAAAAGAATCCTTCTATGAAGGGACTCGATGTCGCCGGGGTATCGATTCCGGCGATGTCCGTCGGCGGAGATTATTACGATTACATCCAGCTCGGACCGAAGAAGCTGCTGGTGGTCGTTGCAGATGTTTCGGGAAAAGGAATGTCGGCGGCGCTGTACATGTCGAAGATCCAGGGAATGGTCCAGTTAGCGGCGCACATGTACAAGACGCCGAAAGAAATGCTCATCCACATCAACCGGCGTATCTTCGAAGGGCTCGAGCGGAAATCTTTCATCACGATGATCCTGGCCTACTTCGACCTGCAGAAGAAAGAAGTGCGAATATGCCGCGCCGGGCACAACAAAGCGCTCATCAGGACGAACGGTAAACTGCATTTTCTGAACGCGCATGGCATCGGTCTCGGGTTGGAACGCGGGAAGATTTTCGAGGAGGAACTGCAGGAGATCAAGAGGCCGTTGTCGAAGGATAATATCTTCGTTTTCTATACGGATGGTCTCACCGAAGCCATGGACGACAAGAACAATCAATTCGGCGAGGAGACCGTTCACCGGATCGTCGAGACAAGCTGGAAGTACCGGGCGAAGGAACTGGAGGGATCGATATTGTCATCGGTCGAAAAATTCCGCGGGGCCGCGGAACCTCACGACGATCTTACTCTTGTTGTGGTAAAAACCACTTCCTGACTCGGCTCAGCGGGACAGCACTTCGCGGTTGAGCTCACCGTATTGAGGATTACCCCTGGCGCGCTTTCAGTGCAAGGATCATGTCGCAAATTTCTCTCACGCACCCTTCGCCCCCCTTTTTCTTCGTTACATAGTGGGCCGCTTTCTTGTTCTGGTCGGTCCCGTCGGAGGGAGTGGCCGCAAAGCCTACCCGCTTCATCACTTCAAGATCGTTGACGTCGTCCCCGATGTAAGCAATCTCATCCCATTGGATGGAATGGCGCTTCATGAGGATTTCAAGCGCCGCTACCTTGTCCCGGGCTCCCTGAAAGAGGTCGGTGATTTTCAGTTTTGCGGCGCGCCGCTCCACAATTTTCGTATCCTCGCTCGTCACAATCGCCACTTTGAAGCCGGCGTTGCGGAGGAGCACCAGCCCCATCCCGTCGCGCGTGTTGAATTTCTTCAGCTCGTCGCCATTCTCGGAATAGTACATGCCGGAGTCCGTCAGGACGCCGTCGACGTCGGTGGCCAGCATTTTTATTTTTTTCAAACGCGGAAGAATTAACTTTTTCATGGCAGACCTGCCGTTCGATCGGGCTTTGTTTTACTCGAGGATCGCATTGACGATATAATCCTGGTCCGGCTCATTCAGATACGGATGCATCGGTATGCTGAAGATCGAGTCGGCGATCCGCTCGCTCACGGGGAAATCGCCCCGGCTGTATCCGAGATGCTTGAACGCATCCTGGAGGTGAAGCGGCTTTGGATAATAGACGGCAGTCGGCACGCCGCGCGATTTCAGTTTCTTCAACATCTCATCGCGATGCTCAGTCTGGAGAGAGTACTGCGCCCATGCGCTGATGCAGTGTTTTTCAATGAAGGGAGTCACGATCTTTCCCTTTAACTTTTCGGAATACCGGGCTGCAACCTTGTTTCTCAGACCGATCTCTTCCTCGAAGATCTCCATCTTTGCGAGAAGGATCGCCGCCTGCATCGTATCGAGCCGGCCATTGATGCCTATCCGGATGTTGTTGTATTTATCGCTTCCCTGGCCGTGCACGCGGATGGAGCGGAGCTTCTGCATCATCCCGTCGTCGTTGCAGAAAATCGCTCCGCCGTCGCCGTAACCTCCGAGCGGCTTGGCGGGGAAAAATGATGTTGCGCCGACGTCTCCTGAACTTCCCGCCTTCTTTCCCCTGTAGATTGCTCCGAAAGACTGTGCGGCATCCTGCAGGACAAACAGTCCGTGCTTCTTCGCTATCTGTTCGATTGGATCATACTCTGCCGTCTGGCCAAACAGATCGACCGGAATGATACCCTTTGCCTTCTTGCCCGCCGGGTTCTTGAGAAACTTCGTAATCGACTCGTCAAGCTTCGCGGGGTCGATGTTATAGGTCTTCGGGTCGATATCGACATAGACGACGGAAGCTCCGAGAAGAGCGACCACTTCGGCAGTCGCGATAAATGTGAACGGGGAAGTAAACATCACGTCTCCGGGGCCGATGCCGTATGCCATGAGAGGCATGAGAAGCGCATCCGTGCCGCTTGCACAGGCGATGCAATGCTTCACGCCGACATATTTTGCCAACACCCCTTCCAGTTCGGCAATTTCCGGACCCATAATATACGCACCGTGGTCCAGGACTTTCGCGATGCGCTGATCAAGGCTCGTTCGGATGCGCCGTTGCTGCGCCTTGAGATCGATGAAATCAATTTTCTTTGTTTCGGTCGTAGCCATTGTTCATAATCCTTTCAATTATTTCAACACGGAGAATTACTTCTTTGCTGCCGCCTCTTTCGTGCACGTGAGGAGTTCTTTTTTCTTGGAATACTGTCTGCCGCACATTGTGCACTGCGCCTTCGCTCCCTTGAAAGTGAGCCGAGCGCCGCAGCGGCACATCCAGCCGATGATGTGCGCGGGATTGCCCACGACGAGCGCGTATTCGGGCACGTCCTTTGTCACAACGGCCCCCGCGCCGATAAACGCGAATCGGCCTATGGTATTGCCGCAGACGATCGTGGCGTTCGCGCCGATTGAGGCTCCGTACTTGACGAGCGTTCGATGGTAATGCTCGCTTCCTCGCTGGGGAAATTCGGACCTCGGATTGAGAACGTTCGTGAAGACCATCGACGGGCCGGCAAAGACGTAGTCTTCGAGCTCCACTCCTTCGTAGACCGAGACATTATTCTGGATCTTGACGAAATTGCCGATGCGCACATTGTTCCCGACGTTAACGTTTTGTCCGATCGAACAGCCGGTCCCGATCTTCGATCCGCTTTGGACGTGGCTGTAGTGCCAGATCTTTGTCTTCTCGCCGATCTCACAACCGTCATCGACCGCGGCAGTGGGATGGACAAAGAATTTCTTCTCTCCTTCCTTAGCGGAGGGAGCGCGTTCCGACGTGCCGGTCACTTTTTTCCCTTCGAGATCTGCTTGCGCGCGCTCGAGGATTTCCAACACCGTGATGCCGTTCTTGCCGTCTGAGAGGGGCTGGGTCCTCTTTGTGATACACTCTATAAAGTGAGAGAGTTCCGCCTTGAGGGGTTCTTCCGATCCAAAATCCACTGTCTGGAAGGCCCCTTCGCGTTTTCGCGGCTGCCCTTCCACCCAATCGAACCCTTTCGGATAGAGAATGAGTTTGTTCTCCGGCCTGGTATCTTCGAAGACCACCATGCTTTTGTCGCCGATGACAACGAGGCGGTGTTCTTTGAAAGGGTGCAGCCAGCTGACATGAATATGGGCGTGGATATTGCGCGGGTACACGAGCGTTGTCATTGTTACGTCTTGTATCCCGGGTTGAAGGAATATGCTTCCGGTGCACCGGACTTCCACCGGGTTCTCGCCGATCAGATACTGCAGCACCGAAATATCGTGCGGAGCAAAGGACCAGAGGATATTCTCTTCCTTCCTGATCGCGCCGAGATTTAGCCGGTTGCTGTAGATATACTGAAGCTGTCCGATCGTGCCGTTCGACACGAGTTCTTTGATCTTGCGAATCGCCGGATGATAGAGGAGAAGGTGACCCACCATGAGGATCCGGTTCTTCTCCCTTGCCAGCTGGTCCAGCTCGCGGGCATGGTGCGAGAAAAGCGCGATCGGCTTTTCCACGAAGACGTCCTTCCCCGCGAGGAGGGCTTTCCGGGCCACCTCATAATGAGATACCGCCGGTGTTGCGACCGCGACCGCAGTGATCGCCGGATTATTAATGACCTCGTCGACCGAATTGGTAAACGTCACTCCCGGAAATTTCTCCCGGTGCTTTGCCGTCGTTTCAGAGCTCACGTCGCACGCGAGCCCGAGGGCGTTCAATCCGTGGAGCGTTCTCAGGATGTTCTTTCCCCAATTTCCCAGGCCGATGAGGCCGATTGATTTTGTTTGAGTACCCATAATTATGCTCAGAGAAATTTAAGAAGTATGGCGAGTATTTTTTCCGCCGCCCGCCCGTCGCCGTATACAGGAGGCTGATCGGCGGAGGGGGAGGAGGGTCCGGTATATTTTTTATAAAGTGTATTCCAGCCGCCGTCGAGGGTCTCGACCCATTCGGTTTCATTGCGCAGAGTGATGCACTGCGTGCGCAGCCAGAAGGCTTCCTTCTGCAACCCTCCGGAATCGGTCAGGAGAAGGGAGCTGTTCTTCAACAGCGCCAGAAGGTCAAAATAGCCGGCGGGTTCTACGATGCGAACGTTGCTCTCAAACTTTGTTTCGCTTTTGGCATAGATAATCTTCGTCCGCGGATGCATCGGAAAGATGACCGTTGTCCCCCTGGTCACCGAATTGATGAATTGGACGATCTCTTTGAAAACCCGCGGGTCGTCCGTGTTCTCGGCGCGATGCAGAGTAAGAAGATCGTATTTCTTTGGCGTGAGGCTCAGCTTCTGGAGGATTGTGGATTGACGGAGCGCGATAGAAGAGGCGTGCAGCAGCACGTCGTACATAACATCGCCGACGTTGGCAACCAGCGGATGGTCCATGTTTACCGACGCAGCGCGGACGTCGCGCTCAATATCATCAATTGAAACAAGATTGCCGCTCTCCATTACAGACTTGAATCCTTCTTTCTGCAGGGAAGCCACGGCCGTGCCGCTCGGGCAAAGAAGAAGCGATGAAACATGGTCTGCAAGAACTCGGTTGATCTCTTCCGGCATCGCCTTGTTGTAGCTTCGGAGGCCTGCTTCGACATGGCAAATTGGAATGCCCATCTTTACGGCAGCGAGAGCTCCGCCGAGCGTGGAATTCGTATCGCCGTAGACGACCACCATCTCCGGCTTCACTTTTGCGAGAATCTCTTCGACGCGCTGGATGATCTTGGCTGTCTGTTCACCATGCGGTCCCGAACCGACGTCCAGATGGTATGCCGGCTCCTCGATTCCGAGCTCGTCGAAGAAGATCTTCGACATCGAATAGTCATAGTGCTGGCCCGTGTGTACCAGCACGTTCTTCAGCGCCGATGAACCTCCCTGCCCGGGTTCGCGGCTCGCCTTCGACAACGCAAAGTACTTCACGAACTGGGGCCTTGCTCCGACGATATGAAGGATGGTTCTGTTCATCGCTTGAGGTTTCCGATAACCCGTTCGATTTCATCCACCCTTGCGCTGTACGTGTGGAGCGCCGACACTGCTCTTCTTTTTTGAAGATACTTCGCAGACTTCATGCCGAGCGCCCTGTGCAGCGCATCGACGAACTGGGTTGGAGTCTTTGCCGTGATCACGATCTCTTCGTCAAAGTCGGCCGGACCGATGGTTGAGACAACAGGGCGTCCGGCTGCGACTGCCTGGTAAAATTTAGCGTTTGCCTTGATGTATTTTGTGAAATCATTCCAGAGATACGGAACGATACAGACGTCGATTCCGGCAAGGTAGGAGGGGAGAGCGCTCTCTTCCTTGTTACCCAGAAAATATATATTGCCGCACAATTTCAGCGAATCGAGCTGCTGACGGAACTGCGGCATCACTTCAATGACGGGTCCGATGAGCACGAACGAGGCCTCGGGCATCAACCTCGAAAGCTCACGCAGCAGCTCAACATCGATGCGGTTGTTCAGTACGCCGATATGGCCGAACACAGGCTTGGGACAGGCAGCCAGGTCCGCGGGGATGGCGAGCGATCCCTCCATGGCTTTTTGAAAGAGCTCGATGTCCGCCGCGTGGGGGATGAGGAACGTATTCGGGTTATGCCTCTTTCGCTCTTCGACAAGCTTTTCCGACACGGCAAAAACCAGATCGACGCGCTCCGTCAGCTCGTCTTCCATTCTGCCGAGGTTTGCGTGGGCAGACTTAAATTCAAAGATCTGCTTGAACGGATCGTTGCAGAAATAAATCGAGATCGATTCGTTGAACTTGCCGACAAGTCTGGCGGCCGTATGGGCGAACAAGAAGAGCCGCGGGTTTTGCAAAGGGATCTTCTTGAGAACAAACCGCTGCAGCCACCATTGTACAATGCTCCAATTCAGATCGTTGATGAACTTGATCCACTCGCCCCCCGGAAGGAGGGGAGGCATCGCCGCAACATAGATTCCCTCTTCTGTCAGGCGCGGCCGCCGGAAAACATTTGCCGCCGCCTTCCAATATACCGGTCCACGGAGAAGCTTAATCCATGTGAGCCATACCTCGACGAAGATAACACGATGTCCCCGTTTGGCATACTCTCGCATCAGGTTATGACGGACTCGCTTTGGACCGTCCCAGGTCGAAAGCGTTAAGCAGAGAATATCAGTGTGCGACATCCAACAGCGGCTGCATTGGTGTGATTATTGAGAAAGTTGTGACAATCTATTCAAATTTTCCCAGAGTTGCAAAAGGAT
>CAYLMV010000107.1:0-1777 GCA_964384415.1 uncultured Chitinophagaceae bacterium
AAAACACAACATCAACTTCCGAAAACAGAATTCCCAAGCGCTCTTGCTAGAAATAAAGGGATGTTCCCTCAGAAAAGGAATCCAAAGAAGGGGAGTGTCTCAGTTTCACTGTGATGTCCTTATCCGCTGACTTGATGGTGGCGAGTGTCAGCATCTGTCGAACAGTATTAGATTTCGCCCGGAATTCTCCAACGCCACGCGGGGCTGGAATGCCGTCAAGAAAAAAAACTGAGACATTCCCAATAAGGAAAAAGCTTGTCTTTCCCAAATTCTTAGCTTATCATTGACCATTGACTGACCAGTCAGTCTGAACTTGAAGGCCGCAAAGATGTGCCCGAGAACGAAAAAGCAAATAGAAGAAATAAAGGAAGAAACTCGCGGGGCGATACTCGTTTCGGCCCTTAAGCTGTTTGCAAGGAACGGCTACTCTGCGACAACTGCCGATTCCATCGCAAAGGCTGCCGGCGTATCCAAAGGTCTGATATTTTCCTATTTCAAAACGAAACAGGATATTCTTCTCTCTGTCATCGATGAGGGAATGCATAAGGCTTTATCCGGGTTGACGCCCGCATCGAATATTAAGTCTCCCGAGGTCCGTCTCGCTGAACTGATTAGCACCTGGGTGGATACGATCAAAACTCAGCCGATGTACGTCCGGTTGATCCTTCAACTTCACTTGCACGACGAGTTTCAAGCGATCCTGGACGAACGAGGAATCGAATTCATCAATCTCTATCTCGGCAAATTGCGTGATGTCTTCCGCGATCTGGGATCCAAAAATCCTGATCTGGATTGTTATCTTCTAGGGGCCGCGATGGACGGTTTTTCTCTCAACTATAGTGCCGCGCCCGAACTCTTTCCAATCGATGAGGTTGCGCGTGGACTCATCGAAACATTTATTGATCGAGGAAGGCATCAATGAGATTACAGCTGAGATACATTTCTCTGCTTTGTGTTCTATCGACAGTTTTAAGCTACGCTCAGGATGCAAAGGAAATAGTGAGAAAGGCCAATGACCTTTTGCGGGGAAGTCATACTTACTCCGAAATATCGATGACCATCATCAAGCCGGAATGGACCCGCGCCATCTCGATGAAGTCGTGGTCTCTGGAACCGGACTACGCGCTCATGTATATCACGGAGCCTGCCCACGACAAGGGATCGGTGACTCTCAAGAGAAAGAACGAGGTGTGGAATTGGGTTCCAAGCATTCAACGGGTCATCAAAATTCCTCCATCGATGATGCTTCAGTCATGGATGGGCTCGGACTTCACGAACGATGACCTCGTGCGCCAATCCTCTCTCGTCGACGATTACGTCCACACGATAGTGGGCGAAGAAGTGTCCGAAGGGAACTCTTGCTGGAAAATCCAACTGCTTCCTAAACCCGAAGCCGGCGTGGTTTGGGGGAAATTGATTATGTGGATCTCAAAAGGTTCGTATCTCCAATTAAGAATCGAATACTTCGACGAAGACGGCAATATTTCGAAATCATTTATCGGGAGTAAGATCAAGACCTTCGACGATAGGTCGGTTCCGTCCCACTGGGAAATGATACCGGCGAACAAGCCGGGGGAGAAGACGGTGCTTGAGTACCATCAGCTGAAGTTTTCCGTTAACCTTGATCCAGGGTTCTTTTCCGAGCAAAACATGAAGCGTGTCCGATGACGCCGATACCCGAGAACGTCTCCGACAATCTCTCCCGCGAAAGCTCGGGAAACATCTATTTCCGGCTGGCGTGGCGCAATATCTGGCGGAACAAAAGGAGATCGCTGCT
>CAYLMV010000107.1:1877-12267 GCA_964384415.1 uncultured Chitinophagaceae bacterium
TTGATTTCGCATTCGTTGACGACTAAAATCGCCTCGGTCATCGGCATCGATCCGCAGCGCGAAGACGAAATGACCGGACTGAAGAAGCGCCTCACCGCCGGCGAATTTCTCTCACCTCAATCTTCAGGCGCCCTTGTCTCCGAAGGGCTTGCGCGGCTGTTGCACGTCGGGATCGGTGACAGCATCGTGGTCTACGGTCAAGGCTACCAGGGAGTGACCGCCGCGGCCATCGTGCCTGTTCAAGGGATTATTCATTTTCCGCTGCCCGAAATGAACAATGCAATGGTCTACCTTGCGCTCGAGGCTGCCCGGCAGATTTATTCAGCGCCGGACAGATTGACTTCCGTCGCAATTCTTCTCGACGAGAACATCGCCCTCGACCAGACCGCAGAGGCAATTAAAAAGAGGGTCGACGGATCGAAGGAAGTGATGACATGGAAGGAGATGATGCCGGAGCTTGTTCAGGGAATCGCCATCAACGACGGGGGGACCGTGATCATGCTCCTGATTCTCTACATCGTGATCGGCTTCGGAATTTTTGGGACGGTGATGATGATGACCGTCGAAAGGACGCGGGAATTCGGCATCCTCGTCTCCATCGGGATGAACCGGTGGAGGCTGATTCTCATCACCGTTGTCGAATCGATTTTCGTTTCCTCGGTCGGACTTGCTGCGGGTGTGCTCGTTTCTATCCCGCCAGTGTACTATTTCTATTTTCATCCCGTGCACATCGGCGGAACGTATGGCCAGGCAATGCTGGCCTATGGATTCGAGCCGATTTTGCCGATCAGTATTGATCCGGTGGTCTTTCTTATGCAAGGTTTTACGATCTTCTGTCTCGGCGTTCTCAGCGCATCGTATCCGTTTTTTGTGATCAGGTCATTACGGCCAGTCGCGGCAATGCGGGCATGATCGCGCCGGATCGATTAACGTCACAGGTGAAATAATGCTCTTTCGGATTGCCTGGAAAAATGTTTGGAGAAGCAAGCGCCGAAGCGGAATCGTCATAGCGGCGATTGCGATCGGCCTTTGGGGAGGCCTCTTTGCCTCGGGCGTCTTCGAGGGAATGATGGAAGCCACAGTCAACTCCGCAATCGAACGGGAGCTGACGCACATCCAGGTCCATCGTGCCGGATTCAGGGATGACCGTTCGATTTCGATGATCATCCCCGGCGCCGATTCTGTCATCGGATATGTAAGGCATTTACCGGGAGTCTATGCCGTGACAGGACGCTGCATTCTGGATGGAATGGCTTCTTCGCCCACAACATCGCAAGGGGTGAGAATCAAAGGTGTCGACCCCCACGATGAAGAATCTGCCACATCTCTCCGCAAAGAGATCGTCCAGGGGTCCTATATCGATACGGCAAAGGTCAATACGGTGTTGATCGGACGAAAGCTCGCCGAAAAACTGGAAGTGCGGTTGAGGTCGAAGATTGTCCTCACTTTTCAAGGCGCGGATGGAACGCTGATTTACGGGGCATTCCGTGTGGAAGGGATTTTCGAGAGCAATTCTTCACAGTATGACCAGACGAATGTCTATGTATTGCGGCGCGATTTGTTTGCGCTTCTTGGCTCCCCGATGATTCACGAAATAGGAGTCCGGCTTTCATCTGAACTTTTCGTTCCGGCAGTCCAGCGATCTATCAGTGAGAAATTTCCTGCGCTCGAGGTGATGAACTGGGGAGAACTTGCGCCGGAACTAAAACTCTTCCTCGAGTCGGTGGACCTGATCATGAACATCTTTCTGGGGATCATTCTTACTGCGCTCCTTTTTGGAATCACGAATACGATGTTGATGTCCGTTCTCGACCGCGTGAGAGAATTCGGAATGCTCATGGCCGTCGGAATGAAGCGCCGGCAGGTGTTTGTGATGGTGATGACAGAGACAGTTCTTCTATCATTGACCGGAGGGGCGGCGGGAATGATTCTCGGCGGCGGAACAATCATGTATCTCCGGCGCACCGGCATCGACTTGAGCATGTTTGCCGAGGGGATGGCGCATTTTGGCTTCAGCAGGATCTTATTCCCCACAATTCACTTTGCGACGTTTCCCATACTCACTCTGATGATCATCGTCACCGCGCTTCTCGCCGCGATCTATCCGGCGATCAAAGTTATCCAACTGCGCCCGGCATCAGCAATCCGAACGTATCTCTGAGGCCATCCCTATGCCCCTTATTCAATTGAGCGGAATCACGAAGACATACAATCAGGCGATGGTCCCGGTCCGTGCCCTGGACGGCATTGACCTATCGATCGACAAACTGGAATTTACGGCGATCATCGGTCCGTCGGGGTCCGGAAAAACCACGCTCCTTAATATCATCGGTGGACTCGATCAACCGACTTCCGGAACGATCGTTATCGACGGCACGGACATTTCCTCGATGAGGGAGAGCGACCTTGTCGATTTTCGCCTTCGCCATATCGGATTTGTGTTTCAAGCGTATAATCTTATTCCCGTTCTTACGGCAAAAGAAAATGTAGAGTTTATCATGCTTCTCCAGAATGTCGGCAGGAGCGAAAGAGAACAACGGTCTCTTGAGTTGCTGCAGGCGGTAGGGCTGCAGGATCGGACCGGCAGCAGGCCGTCGGAACTGTCCGGAGGTCAGCAGCAGCGGGTTGCCGTTGCCCGCGCTTTGGCTTCGCACCCAAGCTTCGTTCTGGCGGATGAGCCGACCGCCAATCTCGATTCACAATCTGCCATCTCATTGCTCGAACTGATGGAACATCTTAATCATCAGTACGGAATGACTTTCGTCTTCGCAACTCACGATGCACGGGTGATACAACGCGCTCATCGCGTTGTGACGATTGAAGACGGCAAGATCAAATCCGACAGGAAGAACGCAACGGTATAACAATGAAGTATCTTGCGGTTCTGCTTTTGGCTTCAGTTTTCTCCGCCCCCTCGAATTCCCAAACCGCGAGCACGGATCTCGGCGGTTACCTCGAATATCTTTTCAGCACAACGTACGACGTCCCTGCCGGCAATTCCACAGACCATCTTCTTCATGCCCGTCTCAATGGCAAATGGTATCCAACCGATGCGGTGACCGGAGTGATGGAACTGAGGTTTCGCGGATACTACGGCGGGACCGTCGAGAATACTCCGAACTTCGCTGACCGGCTAAAAAATCGTCTCGGTTACGGCACTCTCGACGCAACGCTATGGAGCGATAACAGCTCCATCGGTTACGGCGAGATCGATCGTCTTTATGTGAACTGGGCTCCAAAAGATCTTCAGATAACGGTCGGACGCCAGAGAATAGCATGGGGAACGAACCTCGTCTGGAACGTGATCGATATCTTCAATCCGCTCTCGATCCTCGACTTTGATTATGTGGAGCGTCCCGCCGTCGATGCAATCCAGGCGCAATACTATACAAGTCCCGTCACCAAAATAGCTTTGGCCTACAAGCCGACCACGACATATTCGAAAAGCATCACCGGATTTCTCTGGACGCTCAATCGGTGGGATTACGACTTTCATATTGTCGGGGGCGAGAGGTACGGTCTCGGGTACATTGGAGGGGGATGGGCGGGTGATATTTCGGGAGGGGGATTCCGGGGAGAGACGATTTTTGCGGAAAAACCCGACGTCATACCCGGTCAGCACACAAACGGCATCATGGTTTCGACGGCATTGTCCGGAGATTACACTTTCCAGAATTCATTCTATATCCACACGGAGGTCCTCTATAATAGTGAAGGGGTTTCCTCCGGAGCGGCGCATTATCAGGGTATCTCGCAGCAGCTGGGGCTGCTTTCGCCCGCGACGTGGTCTCTTTTTCAAGAATTTTCGTGCGATATTTCCCCTTTGGTCCGCGGTTCTGCCTTTGCAATCTACAACCCGGATGATCACTCCGTCGCGCTCGTTCCGTCATTTACCTGGTCGGCTTTGACTAATCTTGACGTCATGTTTCTCGGGCTGATCTTTTCGGGGGGAGGGGGGAGTGAATACGGCGGATTAGGGAAGGGGTTGTACGTGAGGGGAAAGTGGTCGTTCTAGCGCCGCGCGAGGCCGAGGGTGATGGTCATAGGTCCAATGTCCTAAGTCATATGTCGCCCGTTGACCGTCGTCGCCTTTTCTATCAACCCCTTCATTTTAATCGACTGATTACTGTTTACTGATTACTGTTTACTGTTAATTGTTGATTGTTGATTGTTATCTCTCCGCCCACTTCGATTACCGCATAGTATCCTTTTGCGGCTGCCCCGCAATTAACGACCTTAGTCTCACCAATAACATCCTGACCCCGCGCTTCATGGATGTGGCCGCAGACGACGACATCCGGCTGACGTTCTTCGATGAATTTTCTCACTGCAGTACTTCCCACATGTCTGCCGATAAGGGTCTTGTCCGTTGTGGATCCCGATGGTGGGGCATGAGGAACGAAAATTCTCCACCGTGCATGTGAGGCCTCCTGCCAGCCCAATTCAGCGCGGCGTGCTATCTCCTCTTCGGTGATTTCATTTGGAGTGTGAAGAAATGACACGGGGGCGGCCGATACTCCAAAAAATCCGACATCGCCGAAGATTACGCCCCGTGCATTGATCGAGACGTCGTGTTCAAGGAGGATGTCTTCGAGCGGAGGGGGATCCATGTTGCCGCATACCGCGATGACCTTCTTGCCGGTTTGTTCTGCGAGCGAAAGCGCCCTGGTCATATCGGACTGACTTCCGTTCGTTGTGATGTCTCCGCCAAGGATGATGACATCGGCCAAAGACTCGCTAGCGATGATCGATTCCATCACTTCGAAAGAATCGTGGACGTCGGTAAGTGCGAGAAGGCGCATATGATGGAAAAGGGAAGAGGGAAGATGTAAGAGGGAATTGTGCTCTAGCAATTGGTCTGAACGCTCTTGAGAGATCGCTGAGAGACAATGAGAAGCCATCTCTTCTTTGCGGAATTGCGCCTGCCCCGCCATTTGCGGGACAAGCGCAACTCAGCCGTCAAGTTACCGCCAGCTTTCCTACTGCAAATTCCAGATCAACGCTCTTTTTTCGGTGGGGAGATACATCGCTCCGGATTTGCCGCAACCGAACGCGTCATAGAAAGCCTGAAGGTTACGCAGCGGACCGTTGACTCGATATTCTCCCGGTGAATGGAAATCGGTCTTTACCTGCAAGCGCAACCGTTCGGGACGCGAGTTGCTTCTCCACAACTGCGCGTACGAGAGGAAAAACCTCTGTTCGGGCGTGAAGCCGTCGATCGGTTCGACTTTTTTCCCCTTCATCGCATTCTCCATGGCGGTGAATGCGATTGAGAGTCCGCCGAGGTCGCCGATGTTTTCGCCAAGAGTCTGCTGTCCATTGATATGGAGTGAATCGATAGGAACGAATTCGTCAAACTCTTTGGCGAGAACTTCTGTCCGTTCATCAAATTTCTTTCGCGTATCGGCCGACCACCACATTTTCAAATTGCCTTCGGCGTCGAATTTGCTCCCTTCATCGTCAAAGCCGTGAGAAATTTCATGGCCGATGACCACACCCATCCCTCCATAGTTCACGGCGTCGTCCGCGCGGAAATCGAAGAACGGAGGCTGCAGGATCCCGGCCGGGAAGACAATTTCGTTCATCGAAGGATTGTAGTACGCATTCACCATTTGCGGCGTCATGCCCCATTCGGTTCTGTCAACCGGCTTGCCGATCTTCTGGATCTCGCGCTCCATGGCGAATTGCGACGCTCGTCTCAGGTCTCCGACGAACGATGAACGGTCAATCGGAAGCTTGGAATAATCCCTCCACTTGTCGGGATAGCCGATCTTGACCACGATGGCGTTGAGCTTTTTGAGCGCGGCATCTTTTGTTGAATCGTCCATCCATGAGATCGCTTTGATGTGCTCGCGCAGTGCCTCCTTGATATTGTTCACCATTTCGAGAGCACGGGCTTTCGCTTCCGGAGGGAATGCTTTTGCCACGTACACCTCTCCGACTGCTTCTCCCATGGAGCCGTCGACCATTGCCCGAATGCGTTTCCAGCGAGGCTGCATTTCCTTTGCTCCGGTAAGAATCGATCGGAAGTGAAAACTCTCTGTGACGAATGCGGAACTCATAGCATTTGCTGCGCTGCTGATAACTCTCCAGCGGAAATAGCTCTTCCAGTCCGCGACGCTGAGGCTCGTCATCATCGAATCGACTTCTTTGAAGAATTCCGGCTGTCCGACATCAACACTTCCGGGCTTCTGCCAGCCGGCCTCGATGAAGAATCTCTTCCAATCGATCGATGGGGCCAGCGACGCAAGCTGTTCCTGCGTCATCTTGTTGTAATTCTTGTCCGGGTCACGCAGATCGACGCGCCGCCGCGACGCACTAGCGAGGCGTGTTTCGGCCGTCATCACGGATTTGGCTTCCCATGCTGCCGTTGAGCTGTCATCGCCGACAAGCCTGAACATCGCGGTCATGTGGGCTACGTAGGCGTCGCGTATTTTCTTCGACCGTTCGTCCGGGGTGAAATAATAGTCGCGATCCGGCAAACCGAGACCTCCTTGATGGATTTCTCCGATTTGATCCACGCTGTTCTTCGGGTCCTGCTCCGATCCAAAGCCGAACACCGGCTGGATATTCATCGAGTGCTGCAAGGCTAACTCCGCTTGCACATCTTTCGAGTTCTTCATCGCTTCGATCCGGTTAAGATCGCCGGCGATCGGCTTCCATCCCATCGCTTCGATGGCCGACGAATCCATTCCCGCCGCAAAAAAGTCGCCAATCTTTCGCTTGTTGCCTCCCTGCGGAGCTGAAGCGTCGGCTGCTGCGTTCTCGAGAATCCCCTTTAGGACCAAGTTGTTCTGCTCCGCGAGGATATTGAAACTTCCCCATTGATCGTATGCCCCTGGAATCTGATTGTTCTTCATCCAGTTCCCGTTGGCATAGTGGAAGAAATCATCGCACGGCTTCACCGACAGATCCATATTCGCCGGATCGATCGGCTTTGCCTGCGGAGAGAGGTCCTGGCCGGCGGCAATATTAAGCGCCAATGCCAAGACAAAACCTGTGAACAAAACAGTGGGGGTCTTCATCGAAAGAGTTCCTTCTATTAATAAAGGTAGTGGTGAGTTCTCGTGTTGGAGAAGCGCTAATCGCGAAGGTTCAATGTATTGATGGATGAGCATAGAATCAAGCGTTATTGCGCCGCGGACGAGATTGCATGTCCGCGGCGAATAGGGTAAATTGGCAAAGTTTGCCGGATCATGGCGTATGGACCATGAAGAGAATCCTCGGATTGGCTCCCTGGCCACGATTAATTGGCAAGTGAATACAAAAAAACAGAAAAGGAAAGTTGTGAGCATGGAAGACGAACCCAAATCAATCCAACCTATCATCGGCGAATACCAGGGAAAGCCGATCATCCGCATTCCAACCGTCGAGAATCCGAATCCCGACACGACATGGCACTGGCTGTCGTTTGGGAAGAACAAGGCAAAGGCAATCGTGAAATTCTACGATGCGATCAAAAAGTTTGCGGAGGAGTGACGAACGGATGAGTTGCAGGCGTTGAGGTTCTGTGCTCGAGATTCAAGAGCTTTCGACGTCCTTGCTGTTTTAGGTTTTCTCTGGATCTGATTAACGCTGTTGATGTGACTATGGAACTAGCATGAAGCCAAAGATCGTTCTACTCTCAGTCATTACAGTCGCTGCCGGGTACCTGCGATTCAACGGATTGGGCGTAAACCCGCTTTGGGTCGACGAAGCCGGGTTCGGGTTCCTGGTTCAGAGCGGCGGCAATCAGGAGTTCATTCCTCAATGGTTCGGGGAGTTGTTTAGATTGCACAGCGAGTTTGGACTTCGATTCCTTCCGGCGCTGTGTGGAACGCTTACCGTCCCGGCAATGTATCTCGCCGCCGATAAACACAAAATCGAATCGGCGTTGTTCGTGGCGGTCTTCCCTCTGTTCGTGTTCTGGAGCAGGATGGCACGGCCCTACGCTGTGGCCGGTTTGTTCCTCGTTCTCTCATGGCGATATTGGTGGATGATGATCCCGGCCGTAATGACGACGCCGATCGCCTTAATCGGGGTGAAGCTGAACAAGTGGGCATTTGTCTCAATCGGCGTCGGAGCGATTTTGTTCTTCATCCGGCCAGACGCATACCGGGGATGGCCACTGTCACTCCTCGAAGTATCGTCCCGCTTCTGGTATCTCCCGGCACTGACACTTACCCTCTATGTAACTAATACCCTCTATGTAACAAAATGGCAAAAGTTCTATTTATCGCTGCGATCGGCTATTGCCTCTTTGCAGACTACGGACTAAAGGCACGTGAGTGGTATTCGAGCGAAGTCGAGTTTTCCGACTGGCGCGGGATTCCCCCGGTTGACTACTCATCGAACGCTCCCGTGTCAACCTGGTACTCGGGGCATCCGGCAAAGTACTTTCGCGTTGATTACAAAAACCAGTTCATTGCCGAGCCGGAGACGGTGACGGTAGGAATGGATTACTATGCCTTGTACTCAAACGGGCTCGTCGTTGCGCCCCTTTTTCATTCCCGATTGGAAACGGATCGGATCCATAAAGGGGGAGTCATAGTCTCCAGATTCTATCACGGGAAATTGCTCGTCAAGTAGTCATGTTGTGGCGTGCGCTCTCCGATTTTATTTCAGATGACATTCGCTGCCCCCCTCGGTCCGGGCGCGATAGAAGAGATCACGGAAGAATGAGAAGGGAATCCACCTTGAAAAGACACAAACATAAACACGGCCGACGCGCCCCTCTTCAACTCAGCGCGTCCGAATTCCGGTCCTCAGGGTACAGGTTGATCGATGAGCTTGCAGAACTTCTTGGTACCATCCACGAGAGGCCGGTGACTACTTCAAAATCCCCGTCTCAAGTTCGCGCATTGATCAATTCTTCCTCAATGCCAAAGAGAGGAACGCCGGCGGCAAAACTTCTTCGAGAGACAACGCGATTACTCCTGCAGGATTCGCTTTTCAACGGCCATCCGAAATTCTGGGGCTATGTGACTTCTTCTCCGGCTCCGATCGGAATTCTCGGCGACTTATTGGCGGCTGGAATAAATCAGAACGTCGGCGCGTTTGCACTCTCGCCGGTCGCCACGGAAATCGAGGCGCAGACGATTCGCTGGATTGGAGAGATGATCGGCTACCCGGCGAACTGCGGCGGGATACTCGTCAGCGGCGGAAACACGGCAAACTTCGTCTGTTTTCTCGCTGCCCGCAAAGCGAAGGCAACGTGGGATATCAGGAAGCTCGGACTCCAGCACAATGGTATGCGGCTCCGCGCTTACTGCTCCGACGAAACACACACCTGGATCCAAAAGGCGGCAGACATGTATGGACTCGGAACTGACTCCGTTGCATTTGTCCCGTCCGATGATCATCAGCAGATTGACGTTCAGGCGCTGGAGAAACAGATCAGGGAGGATATACGGGACGGATACACGCCATTTTTGCTCGTCGGCAACGCCGGGACCGTCAGCACCGGTGCCGTCGACTCTTTGCGCAAACTTTCAGCCGTTGCCCGCAAGCATGACCTCTGGTATCACATCGATGGCGCTTACGGCGGGTTCGCGGCAATTCAACCCGATGCGCCGGACGACCTCAAGGCAATAAGTGAAGCGGATTCGGTGGCCGTGGACCCGCACAAATGGCTCTACGCGCCGCTGGAAGCCGGTTGTGCGTTGGTACGAAATCCGCAGCTGCTCCATAATACATTCAGCTTTCATCCTCCGTATTACCGGTTTGATGACAACAAAGAAGAGGCCCTCATCAATTATCACGAATTCGGTCCGCAAAATTCGCGCGGATTTCGTGCGCTGAAAGTGTGGCTGTCGATCAAGCAGGTTGGACGACGCGGATTCGAGCGGATGATTGCAGATGACATCGCCCTTGCCCGGCGCCTCTATGAGGATATTGAAAGATACCCTCAGCTTCAATCACTCTCCTATGGTCTCAGCATCACCACCTTTCGGTACGCGCCCGTGCACACAAGGGATGGATCTGAAAAATCAGAAGCATACCTTAACAAACTCAACACGGAGTTGCTTTCTCGGCTGCAACACAGCGGCAAGGCGTATCCCTCCAACGCGCTCGTTCAAGGGAAGTACGCTCTCCGCGTTTGTGTTGTGAATTTCAGAACTACGTTGGACGATATACTTGCTCTCCCGCAAATGGTCATTGATCTCGGAGAGAAGATCGAAAAGGAGTGGGAGGGCACAGGAGGATCCCTGTTGCCTTCCCGCGGCTCACGTAGGAGCCGGAAGAATAGGGGAAAGTGAACGAAGTCGGGTCCGGCCTTCCGGCAGAAGAGAAAAGAGTAGGATCACGTTGAAAAACGGAACAAAAATAACTACATTGCATGCCAGTAGTTTGATCGCGGGAGTAATTCAGTGGTAGAATGCCAGCTTCCCAAGCTGGACGTCGCGGGTTC
>CAYLMV010000108.1:0-12237 GCA_964384415.1 uncultured Chitinophagaceae bacterium
GAGAGAATGAAACAATCGATTCGTATCGCAAGCGGCCAGGGTTTTTGGGGAGATCTCCAATCTGCCCCCGTCGACCAGGTCCGGAATGGACCGATCGACTACATGATGCTGGACTATCTGGCCGAAGTGACCATGTCCATCCTGCAAAAGCAGAAGATGCGCGATCCGAAGCTGGGCTACGCAAAGGACATCGTTCCCCTTTTTGCAAACATTCTCCCGGACATCGTCAGCAATGATATTCGGGTCATTACCAACGGCGGCGGGGCGAACCCGATGGCATGCCGCGATGCAATCTTCGCAGTTGCCGACAAACTAGGAATCAAGAAATTAAAGATAGGGGTCGTTCTCGGCGATGATATTCTTGACCGATTGGATCCTCTTTCCAAGCAGGGGATCGGGTTCGAGAACATGGAAACGAAAGTGGCCCTCTCCTCAATCCGCTCCCAGGTGATAAGCGCGAATGTTTATTTCGGTGCGGCACCGATTGTTGAGGCGCTCAAACAAGGAGCGCAAATCGTTATTACCGGGCGGACAACGGATACCGGTCTGACGCTGGCTCCCATGATGTATGAATTCGGCTGGCAGGCGGATGATTGGAACAAGCTCGCCGCGGGGACTGTCGCCGGCCATATTCTTGAATGCGGCGGACAGGCAAGCGGCGGAAATTTTTCAGCCGGCTGGCGTTCCGTGCCGGATATGGCGCACATCGGGTTTCCGATTGCCGAAGCCCATCCGGACGGCAGAGTCATCATCACGAAGCACAATAAAACGGGCGGCCGCGTGTCGACCGCCACGGTAAAGGAACAGCTTGTCTACGAAATCGGAAATCCAAAAGAGTATATCACACCGGACTGCATCGCTGATTTTACTTCGATCCGCTTGAAGGATGCGGGGATCAACAGAGTCGAGGTGAGCGAAGTGAGAGGTTTTCCGGCCACTGACACGTACAAAGTTTCGATGTCCTATTTTGACGGTTACACGGCGTTCGGGACACTGACCTACGCCTGGCCCGATGCTCTCGAAAAGGCATCGAAGGCAGATGAGATACTCCGCATCCGGCTCTCCGACCTCGGGGGCAACTACGAAGAGATCAGAACCGAGTTTCTTGGCTATAACTCATGTTTTGGCCCCCTGTCTCAACATTCGGAGAGCATGAATGAAGTCGTTCTCAGAGTGGGGGTGCGAAGCCGCGATCAGAACGCCGTAGAACAGTTTTCAAGCTCGATCGCCCCGCTCATCCTCACCGGCCCGCCGACAGCGACGGGGTTCGCGGGCGGCCGTCCCAAGCCGAGAGAAGTGATTGCCTATTGGCCCGCGCTGATTCCGAAGTCGGCGGTAGCGCCTCAGGTAGTTGTGGAGGCACGTTGAAAATCCAGCTTGTTCAAATCGCCCACGCCCGTTCCGGAGATAAAGGAGACACGGGAAACGTCGGAGTCATCGCGCTCCGCTCCATCTACTATCCGATTCTCGTCAAGTACCTGACTGTCGAACGGGTCAAACAACATTTCTCCGGCATCTGTCTCGGCGATGTAGAACGGTATGAGCTGCCGAATCTTGAAGCGTTGAATTTCCTCCTCCACAAATCTCTCGGCGGCGGGGGAACGCGATCGCTGAAGAACGACGCCCAGGGGAAAACATTAAGCAGCGTCATGCTCCGGATGGAGATAGAAATTTCTGAAAGCATCAAACTATAAGGGATCCTATGTTTGAAGAGTCAAAATCTCAGATCAAAACTTCCGTCGATCGGCTGGTGAAGCTTCGGGAGTTTCTTTGACCTCGAAACAAAAGAAAAGAAAATAGCCGAACTCCAGGCTCAGTCATCCTCCTCCGGATTCTGGAATGACAACGTCGCCGCACAAAAGATCCTCCAGGAAATCAATCAGCAAAAACAGTGGGTTGACAGCTGGGTGAAGATCAAGGGGTTGATTGACGATGCCCAGACTCTTGTCGATCTCGCCGAGGAGTCGAAAGACGAATCGTATCAAAAAGACATCACCGCCGAGATTACAAAGATCACTCAGTCTCTCGCAGACATCGAATTCAAAAATATGCTGAGCGGGATCGATGATCACCGCAACGCAATTCTCAATATTCATTCGGGCGCCGGAGGGACGGAATCGCAGGACTGGGCCGACATGCTGCTGAGAATGTATACTCGCTGGGCCGAGACTAAGAAGTATAAGGTTTCCCTCGTCGACCGGCTTGACGGCGACGGTGCGGGAATCAAGAGCGCAACGCTCGAAGTTGTCGGCGATCATGCCTTCGGCTACCTCAAAGCCGAAATCGGCGTTCACCGGCTCGTGAGGATCTCGCCGTTTGACGCAAACAAGCGGCGTCATACTTCGTTCGCCTCGGTCTTTGTGTATCCGGAAATAGACGATGATGTTGAAATTGAAATCAATCCCTCGGACGTCGAGATGGATACGTATCGTGCTGGAGGCAAGGGGGGACAGAACGTGAACAAAGTCGAAACCGCGGTGCGATTGCGCCACATCCCGAGCGGCGTCGTCGTGGCGTGCCAGGAAGAGCGCTCGCAATTCCAGAATAGGGAGCGCGCGATGAAGATGCTAAAGTCGCGGCTCTACCAGATTCGCCGTGAGGAAGAAGAAGCGCGCCTGGCGGTGATCGAAGGGACGAAGAAGAAAATTGAATGGGGAAGCCAGATCCGCTCCTACGTATTCCATCCATACAATATGGTCAAGGATCACCGGACCGATATTGAAACGAGCGATGTGCAGAGCGTTATGGATGGGAACCTCGATAAATTTATCAAGGGATATCTCATGATGTTTGGCGGCAGATAGAACAAGCCGCACCACATTCGGTCGATTCATGTCCTACTCCTCCTTTATAGCCCGTCGGTACCTGAACTCCCAACGCTCTTCAGGGAAGAAAGAATTCATCTCCTTCCTCACCTTCATCGCGATTGCCGGCATTGCACTCGGAGTGTCGGCTCTTGTGATCACGCTGACGATTCTTGCCGGGTTTGAAAACGAAATCAAAACCAAGGTTGCCGGCTTCACGACCCACATTCAGGTGACCGGATTCCAAAGCCAGACATTCCGGCAGTACGCAGAGTCGGCTGACAAGATCCTCAACGGCGTTCCTGGAATCAGCGCCGTCTCGCCTTTTGTCGCGAAGGAAGGGATGGCGAGCTTCAAAAAAGCCGTCGAGGGGGTTCTTGTGAAGGGGTTGGATCCGGACCGCGACATCACGGCAGCGCGGAAGTATCTTGTCGAAGGCGCCTACGATATTCGGCAGCAAAAAGATCGAATCGCACCGTGCGTGATCGGCAGAAGGCTTCTGGTCAAGTTGCATGCTGCCTGCGGCGATACCATTGTCGTCTTCGGCCTCACGGGAAGCTATGCCGAACTCCGGCAGCCAAAAATTCTTCCGTTTGTTATCCACGGAGTCTATGAATCGGGCATGTCGGAGTACGACGATGTCTATCTTTTCACAGACATTGCCGCGGCCCAAAATTTATTTCAGATTGGCCCCGTCGCTACAGGGTTCGACGTGCTGCTCGCAGACATTACCACGGCCCCAGTCGTCGCAGAGAAAATCCAGGATCTGATGGGATACCCTTACTATCCGAGGACACTGTATCAACTCTACCGCAATCTTTTCACCTGGCTTGAACTGCAGAAGAAGCCTGTTCCGATTATCCTGGGGCTCATTATTCTCGTTGCGACCGTCAATATCATTGGCACGCTCTTAATGGTTGTGATGGAAAAAACAAACCAAATCGGAATCCTCAAATCGATGGGGGCTTCGCAATCCGCCATACGAAGGATCTTTATTTATGAAGGATTGTTTATCGGAATTGCCGGAACGCTGATCGGGAATATTCTGGGCTTCTCGCTTTGCTGGATTCAGCAGTCGTTCCAGCTGCTCTCGCTCGATTCATCTATCTATTTTATGACCCAAGTTCCCATTCTCTTCCATTGGCAGAACTTCGCACTTGTCTCCGTGATTGCCGTTGGATTGAGCCTGATTGCGGCGCTCATTCCCTCCGCAGTTGCGGCTCGTTTGGATCCTCTTCGTTCGATCAGGTACCATTGATGTCTTTTAATTTCTTCATAGCGAAAAGGTATCTTCTTTCAAAAAAAGAAGCGGGGTTCATTTCGACGATCTCGTTGATTTCTGTTGTGGGAATTACTGTCGGTGTCGCCGCGCTCATCGTCGTGCTCTCCGTGTTCAACGGGTTCAACGGGCTGGTCACTTCAATACTGGTCGGTTTTGATCCGCATCTTCGCGTGGAACAAACGGCAAATACCTCTGCGGCGGATTTCAGCGCTCTGCTGAAAGTACTTAAGGCTGATCCGAAAGTTGCGGGAATCGGAGCATTTGTCAGCGGAAAGGCCATGGCTGTATCAAGAAATCAGAGCAAGGTGGTGTTTATCAGGGGCCTCGACCCTGAGAATATCGGGAAGGTGACCGGGGTACAGCAGAAAATTGTCCTTGGCGAGCTCAATTTTCAGGATTCTACCGCCCGCGATATCGTCGTTGGGATGACGCTAGCGGACAGGCTTGGCATCGTTACAGGCGACAGCCTGATGCTCATCAGTCCAGCCGGATCGCAGGAGGCTCTTCTCGGATTCGGAATTCCTGTTGTCCGATCCTTCCGCGTTACCGGTATCTACGAATCGGACAACAAGGATTATGATGCATTGTACGGCTACACCTCGCTGAAAGCCGCCCAGGATCTGTATCAGATGCCGGGTGACATCAACGGCTATGAAGTACGGTTTACCGATATCGGCCATGCTGAAGAGGTGAAGGACGAGATCAACAAGGATTTCCCCTCGGCATTTCAGTCGATGACATGGTACGATCTGCACAAAGACCTTTACTCTGTCATGAGAATTGAGAGGTGGTCCGCGTACATCATCCTCTGCCTGATTATTGGGGTGGCAACATTTAATCTTCTCGGTTCACTCACAATGTCGGTGATCGAAAAGACCCGCGATATCGGAATTCTTAAGGCGATGGGAGCCACGGATCGGAATATTGTATCGATCTTCCGGTTCGAGGGGCTCCTTGTCGGACTTGTTGGAAGTATTTCGGGAAGCATCCTCGGCATTGGCGTCTGCTATCTTCAGATCCATTACCATCTCTTTGCGCTCGACCCGACAGTCTATATCATTCCAGCGATACCGGTTGAAGTGCACGCGGCCGACTTCCTGACCGTCGGCATCGCTGCGATCGGACTCAGTTATCTGGCGACACTTTACCCGGCGAAGCGGGCGGCAGATCTTCTTCCCGCAGAAGCGATCCGCTGGGAATAACAGGAAATTCTTATGCTCCTCACAGTTGATAACATCCACCGGCGGTTCCATGTAGGCGAGGGGAAGTACCTTCCCGTTCTGAAAGGCGTATCGCTGGAGATCGCGCGAAGCGAAATCGTGGCCGTTGTAGGTCCCTCCGGGGCGGGCAAAAGCACCCTGCTCCATATCATGGGAATGATCGATCGTCCGGACGAGGGGCGCGTCACTTTAGACGGAACGAATGTTTTTGAGGCGAAGGACGAAAAGCTCGCATCGATGCGCAACAAGGATATCGGATTTGTTTTTCAGTTCCATCACTTGCTGCCGGAATTCACTGCCGTAGAGAATGTTGCAATGCCGGCGCTCATTGCCGGGGATCGTTTGGCCGCTGCTTCCGTGAGAGCAACCTCATTGCTCAACGATGTGGGGCTCGAAAGCCGGTTGCGCCACAAGCCGAACGAACTCTCGGGCGGTGAGCAACAGCGCGTTGCCGTGGCCCGTGCCCTGATGAACTCGCCAAAGCTTATTCTCGCCGATGAACCGTCGGGGAACCTTGACTCTGAAAATGCTGCGGCGCTTCATTCCATGATTGTCCGGCTGCGCGACAAGCATCAGCAAACCTTCGTCATCGTCACCCATAACAAAGACTTCTCTGCCATGGCCGATAGAGTGATTACGCTCGTCGACGGCCTTGTGAAAACCAAAACCTGACCTTTCGTTACCAACATGTCACTTCTCCAGGATTACAAATTATCGCTGAAAAAAGCTGCGATCGAAGAGTCCGTAGATCTTGTGCTCTTTCGACCGTTGGCATTTCTTTTTGTCAAGGCAATTTATCCAACAGAGATCACCCCTAATCAAGTGACGCTTCTTTCGATGATTGCCGGCATCCTCTCCGGGATCTTCTATGCGTTCGGGGAGCGGAATATGGTGATACTTGGAGGTCTGCTTCTGGGCATTGCCACGGTATTCGATTGTGCCGATGGCCAGCTGGCACGCCTCAAAAAGAACGGGACCCATTTTGGGCGTGTGCTTGACGGCGTTGTCGATTACATTTACACTATCGCCGCGTTCCTGGGGATAGCGGTTGGCTGCAGGAACGAATCCATGAGCCTGGGACTTTGGTGGCTCTTTGTTGCATCAGCCGGAGCGAGCTATGCGTTGCAGGCAGGTCTTCTCGATTATTACCGGAATGAATATTTGGCGCATGCCCGCGGAAGGCGGGGATTTCTCTCTGAAGAACTAGGGGAGGCCGGCGCTGAATACGAGAGGCTGGCGAAAGAAGAGGGGCGCTACGCGGAGAAGTTCCTGCTGACTGTATATCTAAGGTACTCCAAATTTCAGAACCAGCTTGAGCAGAAGAAACAACCCGATGCGGGCGTGAATGCATCACCGCATACCCAGGACAGTGCAGTGATGATTCATCTTTGGAGCATCAACGGAACGTCGACGCACGTGTTTATTCTCATCTTATGTTCTGTTTTCGGCAGAGTCGATCTCTTCCTCTGGTACATCCTTGTGTTCGGTTCGCTCTATTCTCTTCTGCTGCATATCATTCAAAAAATTCGGGCGAAGTCGTAGGGGTGTATGTAAAAAAGAACGCGGCACATGGGGAGCATGTACCGCGTCGATGGAAGAACTGGAACTCTTTGAAACTACTCGTGCTTTCTAACTCAGTCTGCTATACTCAGAAGCGTCAGGGACCTGATATACTCTTTGTATCGTCCACTTGGTGCCATTGTAGTACAAGATTGCCACAATAGTTACTGTGTAGGTCGGGCTAACACTGTAGGTTCCTGTCGAAGTTACACGCATTTGATTTGCCGATACTCCGGCAGGCCGATCGGTCACATAGGTAACGCTCCCGCTCATCAAGCTCACAGTCGTGGATCCCAGAGTTGGACTCGTCGAGGCTCCTGCATCACCTATGGAGAATTTTACACCGGAGTTGGCGATCTGACGGGCCATGTCGTGGTAAGCCTGGGTTTGGCCCACGCTGACCATAGCCTGATCGGCAGTATTGAACGCCAGGGCATAGAGCCCTATGACGGCGTAGATACCCAATCCAATCATGACCTTAGATGTTCCCATCGTGGAATCTTCGCTGCTAAGTTACCCCGTTTGACCAACGGCAATTGGTGCGTTTATTAGTTGCAAGTTAACTTGTCCAGGCCGAGATACAATAGGTACCACAGCGTATTTTAAATGCTACGGTATATAAGGGATACAGAGATCGGCAGTTTCGCCGAGGCAGCTGAGGGAGATGGCGCGAATAACGCAAGGATGCAGCAATTTTCGGGAAATGGGTCGAGTGAGTTGCGCGATGACTATTTGAATCAAAGGCCTCGTTTCGCTATACTATTTAATGAAAATGTGGAAAGTATGAGATTATATCCCTATATAACAGCATGGATCGCCCCGGCAATGTTATGGGCGAGTGCCTTAGGGACGAACTTAGTGATGGGGAGCACACCGGGGCATGACCACTTCAGAAGTTATGAGGTCATACGGCAGTTTGCGAGCGGCAACGGTACTACCGCATCTCATGAAAAGTGCGGACTTCCTGCGATTGCGTATGCAATGCGACTCCGCGACCGTCTTCCCGCCGAGGTCTCTTCCGCGCTCAGTGATATTCAGGCGCGTCCGATTACGCAGAAAAGCATTCTTGTCGGCGGCTTCAGGGTTCATTACGATACGACCGGCAGCGATGCACCGGGGATGCTTGACAGCTCCTACCAAGTAATACCCGGGACTGCTGATCAGTACGCAGATTCAGTTGCAGCGATCGCCAACTATTGTGAGGTGGTTGAAACGAATATCCTGGGATACCTTCCTTCGCCAACCGACGGCAGTTTGGGCGGCGGTCCCGAGTATGACATCTACGTCGCCAGTTTAGGAGATTACGGCTATACAACTCCCGACACCACCGATAAACCGGATGGAGCAACTTGCTCGTCGTTCGTTACGGTTGACAACTCCTTTCAATGGGTCAGCCCGCCAGCCAACAAAGGTATGCCCGCGCTTCGAGTAACACTCGCTCACGAACTTCATCACAGCATTCAGATCGGCAATTACGGTTTCTGGTGGAGCGAAATATATTTTCACGAGATCACCTCTGTTTGGATGGAGGATGTCGTCTTCACGGATGTGAACGATTATTATCAATACGTCACCTCGAGCGAGGGGCACTTTAGTAATCCCGACGTGCCTTTCAATACCAGCTCCTTCATCATGTACAGCCGTTGTATTTGGGGACACTATGTCGCGAAGAAATTCGGCAGGGATGCAATGAGACGATCCTGGGAGGAAGCCCGTTCGACACCGCCGCTCCAGGCCATCGATCTGGCATTAAGCGGGGCCCCGTATTTTTCGAGCTTTAGGTCTGCGTTCGCGGAATGGAGCACGTGGAACTATTTCACGGGATCGAGAGCGGACACTGTCCTCTATTATCCGGAGGGGAAACACTATGGTGAAGTCAGTCCGCTGCCGGCTCAATTCAGTCCTCCGTCCACCGATATAACCGGGCACCTCCAGGCACTCGGCTCAAAATATTACAATGTAGGTTCCGGTTCACTCACATCTCCGTACGTCATCACGAGCCTCAATCTCAGCGCTGCCTATGCCGGGGATTTGTCTTCGTTCCAGTATGCCTTAACTCTCTCAAGCACTTCTTCGGGTGGATCGTCTCTCCACACAAGCTACGGAGTTTTTATAAGTCTCGAAGTTCCGGACATCAGCAACTGGTACGGCGCAGTGCTTCTGGGCGGATCGCAGCTCGCGGGCCCGTTCCCTGATCCGTTCCGGCCGGACGGATATCACTATCTAAGCTTTCCGATAGCATCTCCGGCCTCCGTAACGGGCAACCTCTCTATTTATACATCTGCAATGTCTCTTCTCTATTCGGGATCATTAACCTCCCGGTATTCGTCGTTGGCGTCGACACAGGTTTTTGAATGGAATGGAGTGACGAACAAGAATATCCTGGCTAATTCAGGCGTCTACATTTACGTTATCCAAACTCAGGCCGGCGTAAACGAGGGTAAATTTGCCATCCTGAGAAAATGAGGAGTAACGCATTGTCTCCCACCCGGAAAGTAATGAAGAAGTCCCGGCCTTCCACGCTCGAGAAGACCAGTAACTTCGAAAGGATGATCCATTTGGCCGACGAGTTCTTCGATGTAAAGAGCGATCCGGCGCAGATCTCGGTGAATGAACAAGTGATGATTGCCCTAAGGAAGATTCATCCAAGCACCATGACGGAGAAGAGAACGAGCAAGGGTCCAATTGCGTGGGGCTTGGTCATTCCCACCACCTACGCGGTTATGCAGCGCTTCGTTTCAAAAGAAATCACTGAGCGACAACTTCTCCGCCTCACCCATGCGGGGCAGACGTTTGTATCGATATATCTTTGCTCGGCGCTTGTGCTGCCTGAATTCAGACGAAGGGGATATGCCGAGAGGCTGCTTTGCAATGCCGTGAATGAAATCCGGAAGGATCATCCTATCGAATGCCTGTACTACTGGAGCTTCAGTGCAGTGGGGACGAAATTGGCCAAAGCTATTGGGACGAAATTCGGCTTGCCTCTTTATCGACGTAAGTCGTAGAGGGGATGATGCGATAGAAGTGATCGATGGCAAATCAACGAACTCGGTTCTGTCGGGAAGCAACGCTGCAAGACCAGAGTTACGCCGCATGTCACCGTTTCAATTTGCCTTCATCAAACATACCCCTGGAATGCTTTTCACTAGGCAGACCTCAAAGCTGCTCAGAACCAGGGTGACGTCTGCTTTCTGTTTCCAGTCCTATCGGATGCATTTTCAGCTTCGTAGCGGATCAACTCCCGTTCGTGCCATGCTTTCAATCCCTCATACCAGCGACAAGTAGTTGCGTTCGACTTTGCTGCGGTATCACACGGTTCCATCAACCTTTCACTTTCGTGCCCTTGTCAATCATAAAGGCAACAAGTCCCCAGCCAATGACGATGGCGCAGATCAAATAGAGCCAGCTGTTTGCTGCGGGAACCGCCGTGTGCGCATCTATCATTGTCCATAGCAGGGGTACGGAGAGATATGCATTGTGCCGAGCGTATAAGCCGACCTGAGCAATCAATGCCGGATCGGGCGCTGAGCCGGCACGCACTGCATCAAGAATCTTTCTTTGACCCGGCCAGATTTTTTCCCACACATTACCGATCATAATTACCCCAAAGAGCACACCGGTGTGCATGACATATCCCCGGTAACCAAAATGACCAAATTCAATCATGCAATAGATGAATAGTGCGAGAAGCAGCAGGCTCACGGCTCCGAAGAGGCGAATGTCTTTCGCCATCGGACTTTTTGCCAGAAGATGATACACTCGGTAGGAAAGAAACGTCACTGCGACCATGATGTAAGTTCCTGCCGTCCAGGGCGTTTGACCTTCAGTCACGAGCCCGCCCGCGTAAAACACGATCCCTAACAGAGCTAATCCCAGAACCACTGTGTAGAGGGCCGACCATCGAAACCAGTAAAGCGCTCTCGGGATGAGCTCGAGCATGGTTTTCTTTCGTGTTTCTCCGTCTGTCGAAAGAGTAAAGGGAATATAGATAAGATTGAACCACCAGTTGATGCCAATAAAGAATAGCCCGGTTACGACGTGAAGCCAGCGAAAGAGGACAACGACAATATCGGTGTAATCCATGAGACCTCCTGATGATTGGAAAAAACTAAGGTGATTCCGGGGGCAATCCTTAATATCTTACTTGTTCATTTTTTGATACGAATCCTCCGAGATATCTTGCTCTTCGTCCCTCGAGTACCCCGGACAAAGGCTGATATCATTCAGGAGCATTTTGCTATGAGCGATATCTACCTTATCAGTCTGGAGGCGGAGCGGCAGCATTGGCACCATCTGCAAAAACTTCTTACCCAAGTCGATGTCTTCCTGGTTCTTCCTGTCGAGGCCCCTCGTGATGAGCGCGACGCCGTACTCCTTTACGATTTCGATTCTGGTAGGATCGAGTTCATACGCCTTGCGGCAATAGAAGACAGCCTTATCGAGGTCCCCGCTGATTCCGAACACCCATCGCAGCATGAAGAAAGTAGGGCAGAGGCGATAGTAGACGCCGAGCGCCACGCAGCTGGAAGCTTGAAGGTTTTCACCGTTCGGCGTCGTATAGTCCGACTTCCGGTCTACCGAGACGAGCCAATCGTTTTCGATTTGCTTGGCACTGAAGAGTTCTGAAAAAATCCCCTTTGTCGTTGCCATTCTTGCATTAGCCAGTCCCCGCATGAAATAGCATTCTCCTTTGTCCGGAGCCGCGCTAATTCCTTCATTGGCAATCTTCACCATGGTCTCATAGATGACGATCTTCTTCTCTTTCTCGTCCCTCTTGCGGACGTCCAGTTTCTCGCCGATTTCGTAGTAGTCGAGGCACATCATCGCCCGGATCAAGAAATCGTTCGGTTTGAAGTTCAACGCGGCCTGGCAGTCTTTCAGTGATTCTTCGAATTCGAATCTCCCAAGATGATAATCTGCCTTCTTGAAGCATTCGGCGTATTGTTCGTCATTGTCCCCAAGGCCGCGAGTTGCGGGATTATTGTCTTGCGCAAAGGTAATGCCTCCCGCCAGCGCCAATAATGCTGCGGCGCGATATAAGAATAGGTGGCGAAGAAGAGTTGGTAGTTTCTTATTAAAGGCAGATGACATCGGATAGGGCGGAATAAGAAATATTTCCTTATTGGAATTGGCGGAAACGTAAATCAGCAAACAATGACGATCGTCTTAGATCAACACTTTATTCCCTTTGCCATGACACGATGTGTCGGATGAGCAAGCGTGTGAAGCTGGAATTCAAGAGGGGAATAACAATCGGAACCTACGATCCGGTTCGGCGATCGATATGATAGGAAAATCTGTTAACATCTTCAAGCAGAAATAAAAAAGCCCGACGTGGGGGGGACATCGGGCTATGACCCTTTCTAGGTGC
>CAYLMV010000109.1:0-12119 GCA_964384415.1 uncultured Chitinophagaceae bacterium
TTCCTGATCTCACGTCCGCAGCACGTCTTCAATCTTGCCAGGCAGTTATCGATATCTGAAGATGAAGACGAATCAGGCGGAAGCGCCGCGAACGAAGAAGATTCGGCAACAAAGTAGATTCACGACGAAGAGAGTTCGCGTTAATCTGCCTGCTGCCTGGCCAGCGATCCAAGCCAATCCCGACAGAAAACGTCGGGACAGGCTGGAAACAGCCACTGGCAAGGGCACTGCGGGATTGGAAATAGTCCCTGTTAGCTTCCGCGCAGCCAACTGTTGGAAAGGCGCATTTCGCCGCCGTTTATTTGTACCGCTGCATTTTGGCGGGAGCTCCGATTCGTTCGGCGGAGCCATCACGGATTGTTCTCCGACGCAGGAGGTTATATGAAAAATGCAATGCTAATCCTGGCCCTCACACTCCTCTCATTTGCATGCAAAGACAATTCCACCAATATGTCGCTTCAAAATGAACTGTTTACGGCAAACCAAAGGAACGCTGCACTCAATTCGTATGTGAACTCCTATCATCAGGGTCTTCGATTGCTTTTTATTTCCGCAGACACCTTGAACATCGACGGCAAGGCGTCGAGGTGGTTTTATCGGTATGTTGACACTTCAGCGGGAGAACACCCAATCTATTATTTCCATGCGACGATGGGCGAAATTCGGTTTGACAGCACGACGCCGCTTCTCGTCGGTCCTGGCGTGATAACCCTCAGATGGTTTGACAGCGATTCTGCCATGATTTTTGCCCAATCGCACGGAGGGTTAGAGTATGCAACTCAAAACCCCAAGGCTACTATCTCTGCGTCGTTAGGCCAATCCTTGAGTCCAAACCCCGTTGCAAGCTGGAGGATTATATATCTCGGCGGAACAATGCCGTTGGGTCTCATCATCGATGCGAATTCGGGCAGCTTGCTCGGTGAAACCAAATAGCGTTGAGCAGTCGCAACGCAGCGCGCTCAATTATTCTGGCTCCCCCCTTTTCTTTGGAAATGAAGCGTGAATCAAGAACGGAAGTTTTAATTTAGTTACATTCTAATCAACATTAGGACAACGTGATGAAAGGTGTTTTGTTTATACTGGCATTTATTCCGCTGGGGAACATTGCCCAAATGGCAACGATCCATGAGAAAGCATACCAGGTTCAATCCGGTGACATTCCAATGGTTGACAAACGCTCCGCAGTTCCGGCTGACAGTATTGCGCCGGACACAACCGGGATGGGCGCGTTGACCTCTGTCGAATTAGCGAAAGAGATGGGTCCGGGATGGAATGTTGGCAATTCACTGGACGCAATCGGCGGCGAAACAGCATGGGGAAATCCTGTGATAACGCAGGGACTCATTGATTCAGTGAAGGCAGCGGGATTTAACGCGGTCCGTATACCTGTTGCGTGGAGCAATTATATGGATACATCTACATTTACTATTGGTGCGGCGTGGATGGCCCGGGTTGAACAGGTTGTCAACTATGTTTTGAAAGACAGTATGTACGCTATCGTTAATGAACACTGGGATGGCGGCTGGATGCAGCCGACGTACGCACAGCAGGCATACGTAAACAATCGCTTGGCTGTGATGTGGCGCCAGATTGCCATCCATTTCCGAGATTACGGCGACCATCTTTTGTTTGCGGGCATGAACGAGGTCATGGTGACCAACAATTACAATACGCCTACGGTTGAATATTATACCGTTCAAAATAGTTTCAACCAGACTTTTGTCAACGCCGTACGCTCGACAGGCGGACGCAACGTGTACCGTTATTTGGCTGTTCAGGGTTTCAATACAAATATCGATTATACCTTCAATTATTTTGCCGCGCCTGTTGATGTAACACCGAACAGATTAATGGTAGAGGTTCATTATTATGACCCTTATGATTTCACAATCAACACCGGTAGTTCCATAACGCAGTGGGGAAAGAATGCCACAAATCCCGCAAAGACTGAAACTTGGGCAAACGAATCGTATGCCGATGGCCAGTTCCAGAAAATGAAAACCAAGTTCATCGATAATGGTTACGCGGTTATTCTCGGCGAATATGGTGCCATGGCCCGGTTATCTCTGGGAAGCGCTGCGCTCAATGCTGAGTACGCCGGATATCGTCGATATTACATGCAGTATATTACCCGTTCCCTCGACAGACACGGCTTAGTTCCCTTTTATTGGGACAATGGCTATACGGGAACTAATTCCATGGTCATTTTTAACCGATCGACTGGAACAGAAGCATATCCTGATATCATAAAATCCATTGTTGATTCGAACAGCATCAGCACGGACGTGGGAATGCGGCAATCATCTCAGAGCCCGGCAACCTTTTCCCTGTTGCAGAATTATCCTAATCCGTTCAACCCGTCAACAACCATCTCTTTTCGTCTTTCATCGAAATCTGTTGTATCGTTGAAAGTATTTGAGTTGACAGGAAAAGAGATTTCATCCATTGTCTCCCAGGAATTATCTCCAGGCACGTATTCGCGGCGATGGTCGGCGCCCAACTTGTCGACTGGAATCTACCTTGTTCAGTTGCGGGCTGGCACATACACGGAGACAAGAAAACTTGTCCTTCTCAAATGAAACAACGGCAGCCCAACCAGCCGCTCACCGCCGAAACTGACGTGTCGCGCCGCTTCTGAACGGAATCTCCGTGCGTCAGCCCCACATTCAGGAGACTACATGAACACATTCACAAAAGCACTTCTCGTTTCCGCATTACTGACACTTTCTGCAAGCGCTCAATCATTGCCGGGGGCATTTCAGCAGCTCCTGGATCAAACTAGCATGCAGTTCTCAATGCCTCCCGATTTTCAGGCGGCGTCGATCGTTAATAATGAAGATGTTGGGTACGATTTTGCCGTCAGGTCGAATACTGGAGACATCGAAATCCGCTATCGCATTTGGCCGATAGACAAGACACAAAAGAATCCCAATAATCTGTATGAGCCCATGATCACGACAATGGGGCTGAACATCTCGAACGGAAAGGTGATCCAATTGGAACGATATCCTGCAGATGGACTGAAAAGTGAATTTGGCGCTGACGCAGGGTGCACAGGTTTAGTGCCCATTGACTCTCAATTCGGCAAAGGTTTTAAGCTGTGCGTAATCTCGGTGATTCATAAAGACAACATCGCTGACGCATATGTTTTCTATCTATACAACAATCCGAAAACAATTATGAGCGCGCTTAGCACAGGAAATGTCTTTCATGCCCTCAAATTCAAATAATGCTGATTGCGAGCTATTCGCGTCCGCAGCCTGCATTTCCCGTTCCTCTCCAGAAAAAGCTGCGCTCCATGAGAGCGCAATTGCATCTCAATCTATTCTCCAGTTTGGAATCCAGACAATGAGATACTCCGATGAAAAATCTACGCCCCTACCTGTACGTATGCGTTACGCTACTGATCCATAACACCGCCACGATCGGTCAATGGAAACAAATCTCCAGTTCTTCCTCTGTGGGCGGCATCGTTGACCTCGCAATCAGCGGATCCAATATTTTTGCCGTCACGGGGGGCGGTGTTTATCGCTCTTCCGACAACGGCGATCACTGGACGGGAGTCAATACGGGACCGAATAACTGCAAAGGAATTGCCGTCAAAGACAGCAATGTCTATGTTGGATTTACCAACTGGTGCGTTCTTCTTTCAACCAACAACGGCGACAGTTGGACAACGAGCAGTGGCGGTTTAACATCTACCCTCTTCACCTCTTTCGCGGTCAGCGGGTCAACTGTTTTTGCCGGCACGTATGACGCGGGCATGTTTTGTTCCACCAACAACGGAATGAGCTGGAATGCAAGAGATACCGGGTTGACAAATAAGACCGTCAACGTTGTGACGGTTCGCGGCACCAAAATCTTCGCAGGAACGAACGGCGGCGTCTTCCTTTCCACAAATAATGGAAGCAGTTGGACTGCCGTCAATACCGGCCTGCCATCAGACTTCCAGGCCTATACACTAGCGGCAGGCTCCATTGATCTTTTTGTCAGTGACTATTCCAATCACGTCTATCATTCAACCAACGACGGCGCAGGGTGGACACTCGCTAATAATGGATTGCTTGGCCACGGCTTAACAGATCTCACCGTCGATGCTCTTGTCATGAGTGACACAAACATTTTGGCTGGAACAAATTATGGCGTCTTCCTTTCCACAAACAAGGGAATATCCTGGGCGCCGGCCAATAATGGATTGCCAGACTGCGTCGTCTTCTCGCTGGCGGTTCAGGATACAATCCTTTACGCCGGAACCGAGTGCGCCGGCATGTATCGTTCAACCGACTGCGCCTCTAACTGGGGACCGATAAACAGCGGATTGGATTATGGCAGCGTCACCGCCATCACTCAATGCGGATCAAATATCGTTGCGGGCACGGGTCTTGGCGGTATCCTTCTTTCTGCCAATCACGGGACAACGTGGACCGAAGCTGATAATGGAATATCAACCGCACGCATCCGCACGCTTTCTTCAAAAGGCTCAATTCTGTATGCAGGATCGTCGAATGGGCTTTTTGTTTCCAGCAACGCCGGCACGAGTTGGTTAGCAATGAATGCCGGTTTGACAAATTCCGATCTCTCATCCCTTCTCGTGAGCGACACAGATATTTATGTTGGGACCTCCGGCGGGATATTTCGATCAACTGACGACGGGTTGAATTGGAGGGCGGTCAACTCAGGTCTGTCGGATACGATGGTTACTTCACTGGCTCTTTTTGATGGATCTCTCTACGCAGGCACTGTCAACGGCAAAATATTTCTGTCATCCAATGCAGGAGTTGCTTGGAGATCGATCAGTCCCCCAACCGCAAGTTCCATTAGTGTCTTGGGAGCGACTACTGGTCGTCTCTTTGCCGGTTCTCCGAAAGGCCTTCTCCTCTCGACTGACAACGGCACAGACTGGTCCACCGTCCACATGGAATCTACGCCAACGGAGGTTACTTCTCTCGCTTTCCGTGAGACCAATGCATTCGCGGGCACGGCTGGGGACGGCGTTTTTGTTTCAACCGATTGGGGCTCGAGCTGGAGAGCGGTGAATACAGGCCTCAAGCCGTTTTATCTATCGTCAATTCGGGTTTCTTGTCTCTTCATTATTGACACAACTATTTTTGCCGGAACAGAGTACGACGGCATTTACAGCAGGCCTGTCTCTGAAATGACGATGGCCTCGATTCAGGAGAAACCGATAAATGTGCCGGGTCGGTATGTCCTGGCACAGAATTATCCCAATCCATTCAATTCAGCGACGATAATTTCGTTCAGCCTGCCGAAACGATCATTTACCACGCTGAAAATATATGACCTCCTCGGGAGAGAAGTAGCAGATCTATTGTCGAGTGTATTATTGCCGGGCAATTATTCGGAAAGATGGAACGGGGCTAGTTCGGCGAGCGGGGTCTATTTCTATAGGTTACAATCAGGAGAGTTTACAGAAACAAAAAAGCTCATCATGCTAAAATAATCGGGCAATTGCGCCCTCACCGTCCGCTCCACGCTAAGATGCGAGGGAGATCGCAATGAACGTTTGACAAGCCCCGACCGTCCCGAGAACTCCTTTGGAGGATCTCTTTTAGAATGACTGTGATAGCCGACGATGAAGACGCCGCGAGTGCCGGGCGATCTCATTCAATTATATTCGATTTTCCACACAAGAAGTGCATATCTGCATCTGCCCGCCGCAGCTTACCCGACGCGCTGTTTTTTAGCGGCGGCTCCGGTCTGTTAATCCCGCAAACATACTAACAAAAAGGGGTCATCCATGATTACTCACAAATTAACCTTGCAGTACCTTCTCACTCTTTTGATTTTTGGAATCTCATTGACGCAAGCGCAAGAGCCGGCCGCAGAAACAAACTCCCTGAAGGCTGGAGCCTGGGCGCTCCAATTCGGTATTAGCAGCAACTTCACCCTATTATCGTTCCAGGGCACCACAGTTTCTGCGAAATACCAAACCTCAACCACTAATGCGTGGAGAGTTGGGATCAGCATCAACGGCAATGATCAGAACATCACAGGTCTGCAATCGCCGATTCAGGGTGACACGTTTACCAGTTCAGGTTCAAACAACAGTTCAAATGGCTACGAGAATATCTTGTTGAGGGTCCAATACCTCTGGTATGCAAACTCTGAGGGCGTCACTCACTTCTATATAGGCGCAGGCCCTATCGTCGGCTATTCCCGCAATCACTACGACCAGCAAGACATTTCCAATTCGAGCAGCCCAACCTACGCTTCATGGCTGAATCAAACAAGAAGTTCAACCGTCAGATCGTGGTCTGCCGGTGCGTCGGCGGTGGTTGGCGTGGAATACTTCCCTGTCCGAGTTTTTTCGCTGCATGCTGAATACAGTAGTAATCTCACGTACGAACAGTCCAAGAACGAGTCTAATGCCCGATCGGTTGACAATTATGGCACTCTCTACACTAACGGTGACAACGCCACGGGCAGCTCTCACCAGTGGACTCTCGGCAATGGAGGCATTTACTTTGGGCTTAGTCTCTATTTTTAGACAAGAAAGCTCCATTTTGTCTTGCGCCATCTCAAGCAGCCGCTCCCGTTAAAAATAGCAGGACCTTGCGAAGAACGCTCGGCAGGTCTCGAAGGTACGAATGACTCCTTTGGACGATCTCGTTGGGACTCACAGTAAAAGCCTCCGCGGCCCGCCTGTCCCGCCGCCTTTGGCGGGAATTCTGGTCCGTTACGCCGCACACCAGCCGTTCTCTTAAATTGCTGTCGCTTGCATTCCGCGGTACAAAGCAGTACGTTTGCTTCAGTGCAATCGGGGTTACATCAGCGAGCCTGCTATCATCTTCCATTTATTCGACAAACTCTATAACACCTGTTTAATTCCACTCTTTAGTTGTTGTACGAATATTAGAACTTCTGACTCATCCGCATAGCGAAAGGCATCTACACTTGAGCTTTAGCAAATGAACATGCGCCGATTACTTTTCATTGTTTCTCTTCTTTTGTCGCCAGCGAAACTTGCCATCGGGCAAGGAGAGTATCTCAATCGAGGACAATCCGGCATAGGAGCGAGCATTGACTATGCTTCTAATGATCTTGTCCGCGCTTACGGCGGCACTCTTGGCTTTACGTATAAAGGAACTCTCGATCTTGATCTTGGTTTTACAACAATCGATTATGGAGACGGAAACACAATCAGTCGTTCGATCTCGCCAAGTGTCACGCTATATCTTGCTAAACAGAGGGCTGATAGCAGACGTCCTACCATTGGACTCTTTGCCTCTTACTCGAACAACTCAACGAGGCACTGGGTCTTTAAAACTGGCCCGGATGATGGTTTCTCTTTTGGCGTTATGGTTGCTCATCAAGTGCTTCGATCGGACAAAATATTATTTCAGCCGACCATCGGCTTTTCGTACATAAAAGCTCAGTCTATCGCAATCTCGGGCAATTTCTCGATTCCCATTGGAATTCGCCTTGCCGATGGCGACATACTGGCACTTGTTCCGTCGGTATCCTTCCAGTCGCCCAATACAAGTTATGGCGGCAGTTTTGTCCTTGTCAAAAGTCTGTTCTAACGCGTCGGCGGCCGCCTTACAACTCCCTCCCCGCTAGAAGGCGCGCCATCTTGCAGAGTTCGCTCAGCAAGTCCCGTTCCGTTTTAGCGGGAGCGCCGGCCCGGTAGGCAAGCCGTCCAACCTACCAAGGAGGTCAAATGATCCCCTCGAAAATAATTCCAATTGCCTTACTCATCCTGGGTTCGCTTTGTGATGCGCAATCACAGAAGTCGTCCTCAGACTTTTTTCCGCTCACGGTGGGCAACCGGTGGACCTATGTGTATCTTGCAGACGATAATGATCTGCTCGATGAGTATGCTGTCCATGATTCCGGCTCAGCAGTCTACAGCATCATTTCCCGGGATTCTACGGCGGACTCAACCGTTTGGGGTTTTTCAGAAGTGCGTGATCTGATTGAAACCATCTCTTATCTTCCGCCGGGTGACTATCATTTCTCCAAATATCCGCTCCATGACACAACAACCTTCGACCTGGTTGAATACGCCGCCGGGAACCATCGGCTCCTGCGCTCCGCAAACAGCGGTCAGTTTTGGAAATCTGTTTTTTGTCTCACGCCGGAGTTCTCAGACTCAAGCGCATTTTTCCGTTTTCTCGATCCCTCGACACCGGATACAGTCACGATCGTCGTCCCGGTACCTGCAGGCTCCCCTTACGAATACTTGAGCGCCACTCTGAAGCGGTCAGTGGGTATCGCTGCAATAGCATTTGCCAGCGAGGGGCTCGCGGGAGGCACCCGCTACACTCACCACTCCCTTGCAAACGCAGCGCTCACTCGAACCGTCAACGCCGCGCGGGCTGAGCCGCCGAAAGGCTTCGCTCTTGAGAACGCATACCCAAACCCATTTAATCCGCAAGCAGTTATCTCATTCTCGAACGAGTCCCGCGAATCGATCAGCATCAATATTGTTGACGTCCTTGGCCGTAAAGTCGAAAAGATATTTGATCAAATTGCTCAACCAGGCAGGCACATACTTGTTTGGAATGCATCTCGGGCAGCGAGCGGCACTTATTTCTGCGTTGCACGGGCCGGACGTGTCACGGAAGTGATCAAATTAATATTGATTAAATAATGCGCTCGGTGAGTCCCGAAAGTCCAACGTGGTTCTTTGGCGTTCCATTTTGGGGCTAAGGAGAAGCACCGTCGGCGAACGCTCGGCGCAAAAACACGATTACAGAATAGCCGAGCTTGAATTGGTGCTCGCCGAGGATTATATTGCGTCGGCAGTTCGCCGCGGAAAGGATCTTATCAATGGATGTTTCGCCAGAAATTCTTGCCGAGGTCTTCCGGCAATGTGCATTCATCAGTGCACTCGTCGCCGGATTTTCCTTTGCATTCCTTGCCGTCATTCTAACCAGCAACACCAAAAAGCGGGTTGATGACTGGACCGCCGGCTTTGCCATTGCTGCCACGGCCGGCTTAATCGTCTGTGCGCTCGGATGGACCTTTAGCGTTGCACCTGTGCTGGCTCTCTCGAGCGGTACTCAGGGAACGACTCTTGCTCAATTGCCTGAGCCGTATCGGATGATCCACCGCTCGCTCTCCATTACTTTTATCGCCTGTTTCTTTATGTTTCTTAGCAGCCTGGGGTTGAGCGGTTGGATACGTTCAAAGATCCTCGGAATCGTTTCAACCACCATTGCTGCAATCGCCGCGTTGTATGCGATCTGGCTAATGCAGTTCTTTATACGCTGAAAAATATTCGTGCCGCCTCTGATTTCATGTCTGGCTCTTTATAGAGGGGCGCTGGGTCCCTCAGGCTGCAACGGCTATCAATCACAAAACCACTTTGCCCGCACAAATGGAAATGCATGATATGCCCAGGAAGCGTCTAGATCACGAACCGCCGGAAGTGATCGCCAATCTTGGTTGGCGCTTTCATCATCTTGGAATTCCAACATCAGTGCCGCACCAGAATGAAGAGCACCTACCGCATCTGAAAGTCCATGTGTCGGGGTTCGCAACAAGCCCTTACGGCATTGAATGGATGAGGTTCGATCCAGATTGTGAGGTCTCAGAACTAATCAAAACGGTCCCGCATGTCGCTTTTGAGGTTGACGATCTTGATGCAGCAATTGTCGGTCAATCGCTCATAGGCCGGATCACTTCCCCGTCAAAGGGAACAAGGGTTGCCATGATCATTCACGATGGCGCGCCAATTGAGTTGATCGAGTTCCGGAAATCTGTTGTTTATCGGTCTTGGTCCGCGCCGCCGGACCGAAGCAGCCTGATCTCGTACCTCCGGTTTTAGTTGTGCTTACCGTGCAGGTGACGGCAATCGACAGTTATTCCTGAGAAGTCATAATGATGATCACGCGTCCAGCAACCATTGGCGATGTCCCCGCTCTTGTGCAGCTTATTAACGCGGCATACTGCGTAGAGGAATTCTTCGTGCATGGCGATCGGACCAATCCGGAATACGTCACCGCGCATATTGGAATTCCGCATGGCGGATTTCTGGTGATTGACGGCGAAGACAAAATGAAACTTGCCGGGGCCGTTTACGCTGAGGTTCGGGGCGACCGAGGCTACTTTGGACTGCTCTCGGTCGATCCCACTCAACAAAAGCTAGGACTTGGACGTGCACTCGTAAAAGCGGCGGAAGACTATTGCCGCGCAGAGGGATGCCATGCTCTCGACATCGAGGTAGTGAATCTGAGAAGCGAACTGCCGGCCTTCTACGCCAGGTTCGGGTTCACTCCATTTGACACCGCACCGTTTCCTCATCCTGGGAGACTCAAGCAACAAGCTCATCTCGTGCTGATGACAAAGTCGCTGGATGCTTAGGTTGTAGAGGTATTGCAGAGGGCTGCCTGACCGGTCGACCTCGCTAAAAAGTATGGGACCAGGCAAGGAGCGATCGCGCAACGAGCTGCATGGCATCGCGTTGCCACGCGGCTCACATGTCCCGTTGCTTTTTAAGGCATCTCCGGTCCGTTAGCGTACGCTCCTTTGCTCAATTTTAAACAGCCTCCATGAAAATAAAATCACTATCCCCTTTCTACTTGTTTTTTGGCTTGGCGTGCGGTCTTCTCATTGGGACGCTCTTGGATCGTCAGGTGTCTGTCATCCTTTCGAAGGTCGTTTACATCGTCTCAATTATTGTCATCGCCATCTTTGGAAGGCAAATAGATGTTGCTTTGCACAATTCTGACTTACAATACTGGCATATTCTCCGCAATCGAAGTAAATGGTATTTCGTATTAACACGATATATACTCTTGCGGGGATTCGTTCTATTTACTCTTTTTGCAATTCCAATGGTGTCAGGATTGACTTATTCAGGCATAGTGTTCATCGCGTTGGCAATTTCATTTGCCGTAATTGCGGCCATCCTCACATATTTCGGTTTAGCCGAATGGAATAATTGTGAACAGGACTACACGATTCGTTTACTTAAGAATGCAGGTGAGCAGGCCCGGATCGTTCAAAACTAGTAGAATTGCAATCTGACCCGCTGCTTGGTAGCGGGTCATTTTGAAAAGACAAGTCATTACGATCCCGTTTTTCTTGGCGCGATCTCCAATCAATTAACGTACAGAAGGAATTCTCAACTATGAAGTCGATCCTATTGATGCTTTTTTCGGCGGCATCGTTTTGCGCCCCCCTGCTCGCGGAGCAACGAGACACGTTGTCATACGAAACAACAATTGTAAAAGTATCGGGGACCATTAAACAAGATACATTTCCCGGACCGCCGAACTACAGAAGCATCAAGCTTGGAGACGAAAGGGAGATTTACTGGATTCTTAATTTGGTCCACCCCGTCTACGTAAAAGGGACTTCTGGCAACGAAATCAATGAATCAGAATCAAACGTGACACAAATGCAGCTGGTGTTGCAGCAGGACCAATACAATTCATACAGGAAACTCATCGGACGCAAAGTGATAGTCACCGGTACTCTTTTTCACTCTATCACGGGACACCATAGAACAAATGTGTTGATGATCGTTAAATCCATCTCCGCGGGTTGACGAAACCTGCCGTCGGCGATTTCGCGCCTGCAACGTGCTTGGTCCGCTGTTATTTGGCGCGCGTTCCTTTCCGTTTGCCGGCTAAACGTTTTTTCACAAACACTGAGGATACTCCAATGGGCGCATTTGCAATTCTTTCATTAATCCCCTGGGATACGATTCTGAAGTATAGCCCCATCATCCTCGAGGCAGGCGGGAGGATTCTCAAGAGGGTCAATACGTACATCGGCGGAACGGCGAACGAAGGGGGCAGAAGGGACAGAATCTCGCTGGAACAACTGGATAAAAGAGTAAGGCTGCTGGAGCAAAACGAAGTTGAACAAGCCGATCTGATTGACAAGATGGCTACCCAGATGAATGAGCTCTCGATCGCCGCGAACATTATCTCGAAAAGAACGCTGCTTGCATTATCACTATCATCCCTTTCGCTGGTTATCTCTCTTGTTCTGTTAGTGATAAGAGTCGCCAGATGAACGTTTTGCAGGATCACCAGCCGTCGGTAGTGGGCTACTTTTATTGAAAGGTCTTTGCGGGGCGTTTTTTTGCCGAAGCATTCCCCTGTTTCAAAAGGAGATTGCTTCGTCGCGGAGTTTACCCCGCG
>CAYLMV010000110.1:0-12089 GCA_964384415.1 uncultured Chitinophagaceae bacterium
ATTAACCACGTGCAGATATTCGAGAACAAGGGCGCCATGATGGGAAACAGCAATCCCCATCCGCACAGTCAGATTTGGGCGCAGGAAAGCATACCGCAAGAACCAGAAAGGGAGCTTCACGAGTTCAAGCGCCACTTCGCGAAGACCGGCCGCAGCCTTCTCTCCGACTATCTGAAGGTGGAGCTTCGCATCGGGGAGCGAATAGTCTATCGCAACGACTCCTTCGCCGTCGTCGTCCCCTATTGGGCAGTCTGGCCCTATGAAACGCTCGTCGTTCCGAAAAGGAAGATCGCGACAATTCTTCAATTCACCCCAAAAGAAAAAAGAGATTTCGCAGACGCCCTCCGCAACCTCACGGTGAAGTACGACAATCTCTTCAATACGTCCTTTCCCTATTCATCCGGAATCCATCAGGCGCCGACCGACGGCGGCAGACATACAGAGTGGCATCTGCACATGCATTTTTATCCCCCGCTGTTGCGCTCTGCGGCCGTGAAGAAATTCATGGTGGGGTACGAGATGCTGGCCGAACCGCAGAGAGACATCACTCCCGAACAGGCGGCCCTCATCCTCAAGGCGCTTCCCGACGTTCATTTCAGCAAGCGATAACCCTGAGGTCAATTGTTCATCGACCGAAAACTCTAGAGGATAGAATGAAAAAATCGTTCTTCGCATTAGCGACGGCAGTGGTCCTGATCTTCGCGACCGGCTACAGTCAGAAGTTTGAGGGTCTTGCCTTGACTCCTCCGATGGGCTGGAACAGCTGGAACAAATTCGGCTGCGACGTCAACGAACAGATGATCCGCGGGATTGCGGACGGCATGGCCGCCAGCGGCATGAAGGATGCCGGGTATCAATACATCGTCATCGACGACTGCTGGCACGGCGGGCGTGACAGCCTCGGCTTCATCTATCCCGATTCGTCGCGATTCCCTTCCGGCATGAAAGCCCTTGCGGACTACATCCATTCAAAAGGATTGAAGTTTGGGATCTATTCATGTGCAGGCGAGAAGACGTGCGGCGGACGACCCGGAAGTCGCGGCCATGAATACCAGGATGCGCTCACCTACGCAAAGTGGGGCGTCGACTATCTGAAATACGATTGGTGCAACAACGCGGGGCTCAGCTCGGTTGGGGCATACACCACGATGCGGGATGCGCTTCATGCCGCAGGCCGCCCGGTCGTCTTCAGCCTCTGCGAGTGGGGCGACACAAAGTCGTGGGAGTGGGCAAAGGATGTCGGCCATCTCTGGCGTACAACCGGAGATATCACGGCCTGCTTTGACTGCGAACTAAAACACGATACCTGGTCGCAATGGGGTGTCATGAGAATCGTTGAGATGAGAAAAGACATCCGCAAGTATGCCGGACCCGGGCACTGGAACGATCCCGATATGCTGGAAGTAGGAAACGGCATGAGCGCCAACGAGGATCATGCCCATTTTTCGTTATGGTGTATGATGGCCGCCCCCCTCATTGCGGGAAACGACCTCCGGTCGATGGACAAGGCAACCGTCGATATCCTCACAAATCGCGAGGTGATCGGCATCGATCAGGACTCGCTCGGAGTTCAGGGCTACCGATACGACGTGAAAGACAGCATCGAGGTGTGGGTGAAGCCCCTCGTGAAAGGGGACTGGGCGGTGTGCTTCCTGAATCGTTCGTCGGCAGACCGGAAACTCGATTTTGACTGGTCGAAAAGCATCATCTCCGACGATCTGTCGAAAAGAGTTCTCAATACGAACGAGTCGCCGTATAAGATCCGCGATCTGTGGGTCAAGAAAAATATCGGCGACACAAAGAAGAAGTTATCCGCCGAGATTGGCACGCACAATGTCTTGATGTTGAGGCTGACCGCCGCGCAGTAGCGGCAAGATTTCTTTCTTCGTCAATGGTGAGTCACTAACCTACTGGGGATATCATGAAAAGCATTCTGCGGCTCTCGCTCTTCGTCCTTACGGCGATCGTTTTCACAAACATTCTTGTTTCTCAACAGGAAAATGGAAAAGGGGGGCTCTACAATTGGCTCGATACCCGGGACGCCAACAGACCGGTCAATAATCCTAATGCGAAGAAACTCCTTCTCATTCGGGTCGTGAAGAACAAGTTCCTAAACGCCAACGGTGATACGGTGGTGTTTCGCGGTGTATCCATCGCAGATCCGGACAAAATTGATCAACAGGGACGCTGGAACAGGAACCTCTTCGTGAAATTGAAAGAGTTCGGGGCGATGATTGTCCGTATTCCAGTCCACCCCGCCGCATGGCGCGCGCGGACTCCCGTCAAATATCTTGAACTCCTCGACCAGGCAGTGGGGTGGTGCACCGAGCTCGGCCTCTACGTCGATATCGATTGGCATTCCATCGGCAACCTCCAGATGGAGCTTTTCCAGAACAGAGAGTATGTGACGACAAAGCAGGAGACATACGAGTTCTGGCGCACGATCTCCATACACTTCAGGGGCAACAACACGACCGCATTCTATGAGCTGTTCAACGAGCCGACACTCTATAACGGCCAGCTCGGAAGCATGTCGTGGAGCGAATGGAAAAAGATCAACGAGGACATCATTCACCTTATTCGCGCCTACGATACGGAAAGAATTCCCCTCGTTGCCGGGCTCGACTGGGCATACGACCTGACTCCCCTTCATATCGAGCCGATTGAAGCCGCCGGGATTGGATACGTCACGCACCCGTACCCTCATAAGAGGTCGCAGCCGTATGTGCCGAAATGGGAGGAGGATTTCGGATTCGCGGCCGGTCAGTATCCGGTTGTGGCGACGGAATTCGGGTTTGTTCTTGGAGGGCAGGGAATGAAGGAAAACGGCGAGTATGGAAAAGAGATCATCGCCTACCTCGACAAGAAGGGAATGAGCTGGATGACATGGGTCTACGACCCGGATTGGTATCCGCGTCTCATCGAATCGTGGGACACGTTCAAGCTCACCGAGAGCGGAGAGTTTTTCAAAAAGGCGCTGCAGGGCGACGCAGCCAGGTAATCTTCGTCGATGTCCGACGATTCCAAAAATTGGATCGAATCATTTTAACGACTCAAAGGAGAAACACATGAGCACAGACGGATATTCGCGCAAAGAGTTTCTGAAGCTCCTGGGGATTAGCGCCGCATCCATGGCCTTTCCACGATTCAAATTTGCAGATGAGCCCGCTTACATTCCCCCCATTGGGTTCCAGCTCTACACCATTCGGTATGAGCTCGAGAAAGATTTCGACGCGGCAATTCGGAAAGTTGCCGATATGGGTTATATGGGAGTCGAAATGTATCCTCTCCCTGAGAGCGTCACTCCGGAGCATGCCGTGAAGGTCATACAGGATGCCGGACTGAAAATTTTCAGCATGCATACCGACCTTCCGGTGGGCGACGAACGGGACAAAATATTGAAACTAGCCGGTCTCTATGGATGCGATCATATCGTGTATCCCGGCTGGCCCGCAGGACTCTCTAATGCCGATCCGAACCTGTTCAAACAGACCGATGCGATTTTCGGCAGCTTGGAAAAGATTAAGCAGCGGACAGAGACCTACAGTGGAATCGCCGATTTCTTCACGAAGAAAGGATTGCAGTTCGGCGTTCATAATCATTGGTGGGAGTTCGAGACGACGAACGGAGTGATTCCTTTCTACTACTTCAAGGATCACCTCGATTCGATGTTTTTCGAGATCGACACCTACTGGGCAAAGACCGGCGGAGTGGATCCCGCAAAGGCGGTTGCCGATTTTGGCCAGCGCGCTCCATTCCTTCACATCAAGGACGGACCCGCGAAGAAAGGCAGCACCATGTTCGCCCATGTCCCATCGGGGCAGGGCTCAATGGATTTCCCCTCAATTGTGAAAGCCGGCGGAACTAACATCAAGTGGATGATCGTTGAATTTGATGAGTATGCCGGCAATATTTTTGAAGGAATGCAGGCAAGCTATTCTTATCTGACCAGGAACAAGCTGGCGAAGGGAAATATCTAGGATCGACCAAGCAACCTTCCGAAGGTTTCGGTTCAGTATAGACAGAGGGCAAATTCCCTCCCCTTTAAGGGGAGGGTCAGGGTGAGGTCAATTAAACAAGCGAGAAGCTCCTATGAAAGTTCTTTTTATCGGCGGCACTGGCAACATCAGCACGAGCGTCAGTAAACTCGCAATCGAACGAGGCATCGATCTGTACCTCTTGAATCGGGGAAAGAGGGGGCCGACCATCCCCGGCGCTACCAGCATCTTCGGCGATATTTCCAAACCGGATGAGATGTCTGCGGCGCTGAATGATCATTCGTGGGATGTCGTGGTGGATTGGATTGCCTACATCGAGAGCGACATCACGAGGGACTACGAACTCTTCAAAAACAAGACGAAGCAATTCATTTTTATCAGCTCCGCTTCAGCGTATCAACGACCGGCCTCTTCTCCGTTCATTACGGAGTCGACTCCGCTCGCCAATCCATTCTGGCTCTACTCCCGCAACAAGATCGCCTGCGAAGACAAGCTGACTTCATACTACCGGCAGGAAGGCTTTCCTGTCACGATCGTTCGGCCGTCATTGACGTATGACACCGTCATGCCCGTCCCGATCGGCGGGTGGACGGAGTACACCACCGTCGACAGGATAAAGAAGGGAGAGAAGATCATCGTTCACGGTGACGGCTCGTCGCTCTGGACGATCACCCACGCCGAAGATTTTGCGAAGGGATTCGTCGGACTGCTTGGACATCAGCAGGCCATCGGACACGCATTTCACATCACATCCGACGAAGTGCTCACATGGGATCAGATACACCAGGCGATCGGTGAAGCGCTCGGACGCGAGGTGAAGATTGTTCATATCTCTTCCGATTTTCTGGCGGCTTTCGACCAAGAATTGCGCGGCGGACTGATTGGCGACAAAGCAACAAGCGTCATCTTCGACAACTCAAAAATCAAGCGCTTTGTCCCCGGATTTGTGGCAACTATTCCATTCAAACAAGGAATCAAGCGGACGGTCGACTGGTTCGAGGCCGATGTGTCGAGACGAATCGTCAAGAAAGAGACCAACGACTGGATTGAAAACGTCATCACGAGGTACGAGAAGGGGTTGCCGGCGAAGGGATGACGCAGGATGGAACATGGAAGATGGAAGAATTTTGTTGTTCGCATTTTTGATTCACAGACAGTCTGAGAATAATCGACCTTTGAGTGCACGTTATCATTTGAAAACCTACCCTCACCCATTTAAAAAATATGATCAAACGCCTCCTTCTACTCGCCTGCCTCACATCGGCAGCATTCAGCCAATCCCCAATTCCAGCCGGAGCGAAGCTCGAAAAAATTGCCGTCGGAATTCAGCAGCCTGAAGGCCCGATATGGATCGACAGCCTCGGGTTACTCTTCAGCGATATCGCCGCCAGTAAGATTTACCGGTTCTCGCCAAAAGATAGTTCGCTGACGGTGTTCATGAGTCCTTCCGACAGTTCCAACGGTCTAACTCTCGATTTGCAGGGACGGCTTATCCTCACGCAGATGTTACTGCGCCGCGTCTCCCGGCGTGAAACCGACGGATCGATAACCCCTCTTGTCTCAACGTACAACGGAAAACGATTCAACTCTCCGAATGATGTCGTGGTAAAATCTGACAGTTCGATCTATTTCACTGATCCTGATTTTAACATACCAACGGGCCAGAAAGCTGAACTCAAGATCAAGGGGATCTATAGGCTCAGCCTATCCGGCACATTGAAGGTTTTGGATTCGACGTTCGATAAACCGAATGGGATTTGTTTTTCGCCCGACGAAAAGAAATTTTACGTTAACGAATCTCCTCAGTCCAAGATTTATGTATGGGATGCCGCCGGAGATTCAATTTTCAACAAGAAACTCTTTTACTCGATTCCCTCCAACATAACGGGGTATATGGATGGAATGAAGGCAGATTCGGCCGGGAATATTTATTGCACGGGTCCGACCGGAGTCTGGATCGTGTCACCGGCAGGAACACTCCTAGACAAGATTGTTTTCCCGTCTGGTACTGACAACAGTCCCTCCAACTGCAATTGGGGGGATGCCGACCGGAAGACGTTGTATATCACAGCCGGACACAGCCTTTACCGGATGCGGTTGGCGACGACGACGGGCGTTCACGATCATGGGTCGCTCGCCCCATCCTCATTCAAGCTCTACGCGAACTATCCGAATCCATTCAACCCGACAACGGTCATCAGTTATCAGTTAGCAGTGAACAGTTTGGTAGATATGAAAGTCTATGATACATTGGGGAAAGAGGTAGCGACGCTGGTAGAAGGAGAACGTTCGGCCGGAAGTTATTCGGTTACGTGGGATGCCGCTGATTGTTCGAGTGGAACTTATTTCTATCAATTAAAGACGGGGGATTTTGCGCAAACGCGGCGCATGTTACTGCTGAAGTGAACCGCGATATAAACGAATGACTCGTTAGCCACGGTGCTGCGGCCATCGCAACCTTCCGAAGGTATTCCTACAAATCGATACAGACCTAAATTGTGTGGGGGGTTTAAAGCCAAACCTTCGGAAGGTCAACGCGCTTTTCTCTCGTTCGCGTGCTTCATCTCTCCCGCTCGCTCCCAAGATCCGCTCCACTCCATCTCGCTCCGAGGCTCTGTTTGGGAGCGAAACTGCAATACCTGCATGACACAGAAACGCCCGACTCGTTGTTCCGAATCGGGCGTTTATGATTAACCGCTGACGGAAGAACTATTTCATCAGCACCATTTTCTTGACGTCACGGAAATTGCCGGCGTTGATTTCATAAATGTAGACGCCGCTCGACAAGTTACCTGCATTCCATCTGACCGAATGACTCCCCGCATTTTCCTCACCGTTCACTAACCGAGCAACCTCTCTTCCCAGCTCATCGTACACCCTCACAGTCACGAAACTGTTTACTGCTAACTGATAACTGATGACAGTCGCCGGGTTAAAGGGGTTAGGATAATTCTGGCTGAGTGTGTATGATTGGGGCGCCCCGACATTTGGCTTGACGGCGTTTGCAGTTTCCAACGGCAAAATGATCCGCCACAATTTAGGTGAGTTGTTGCTGCTCTGTAGGCCGGTTTCCACGACATAAAGTGTATCCCCGACCATCTCGATGCCGAGCGGAGAGTTAAATCCGGTGACAAGTTTCGTTACCCGCGCAGTATAGTTGCCGCCGGTCTTCGTGAGCGCAACTTCCATTAGGTTCTGGCTCGTATCGGTGAGAGTCGTGATGAGCGAACTGTTCGAGAAGCTGATGACGTACGCCCCCCCTTTCAGAGCATCAGAAAGAATGGAGTCCCGATCAAAAACAATCCCGTCGATCGATAGGTGCGGTGTAAACGTCGTTGCCATGATACCAAGCTTGCTTGCGTCCTTCACTGCGCCGGTTGTCGTATCGCGGAACCTATCCGCGTCGGGACCCACACTCGGGATCGGTTCTGTAAAGATGATGCTGTCCGGACGCGCGGGGTAGGTCGAATCGTTGCTGTAGGTTGTGTAGAGCGTTCCACCACCCCATGCAAATGGGCTGAGAAGAGGGTCGGTATGGGGATTGTAGGGTGTGAACTGCTGCGGAGTATTGTCTCCACCAATCCGCCACGGAAATCCGTAGTGATGCCCTTCCTGAAGCCAGTTCAATTCCTCCGGATCGTCCCGGTCGTCCGAGTTCTCGGGACCAAACAAATCGCCGTTTCCGGCATAAGCAAAATCGAAGGTGTTACGGATTCCTTCCGCGAACAAGTATCCGTTCGAACGGAGCCACTCCCTGTCGTCCTGAAGAATAATGTTGTGCCCCGCGACCGGGAGCTTCCAGATGCTCGATGTGAGTCCCGCTTCGCGATATCCTCCGTGCGCTTCGCCATGGTCTGTCGCGGCGCCGCTGTTGACGTACAGCGAATCTCCCGTCGGATTCAGTATCACCGCATTTACTCTATGGTTATAGATATTGCCGTAACGGTAGCCGACGGTCTGTGCAATCATGCTCCATGTTCGCGTCTCGCTTCCGGGAGAAACCGGAACGCCCTTGACAACCGTGGCGGTACCGATGACACCTGTCGAGTCGTTGCCGGTCAAAAACATTGTGCCATCGGGAGCGAAGGTGATGCCGAGCGGCGCATTGAGTCCGTGGTCCGACTTCTGGTAGACAGTTGTCAATGTTGCTGTGCCCCCTGCTCCGAAATTGACTCGCTGGATGAGGCCGTTGTTCTGTACGATGTAGAGGCGGCCGGAAGCCGGATCCCTTTTGATGCGGACAGAATTGGACCCAACGACACACACTTGTTCGATTTTGATATCAGAGCGCCTCGCCTTGGGCTGCGCACTCGCGGAGTTGAACACAACCGGCAGAGCAATTGCAAAGAGGTAAATGAATCCTTTAACAGAAGAATGCATGGGAACGTCTCCATCCATAATAAAGAAATGTGATTTAACGACCAGTCTCTCACCTCTAACGGCAGATTCCATCTCCTCCTGGTCCGGGAGACGCGCATAGATTAAATTCTTAAACGGGGTTCAAGAAAAACGGCGTGATTGACTTTGCTTTCGGTGGTTTTCCCTACAAGAAAGCCACTGATGTTACAACAATATTAGACCTGTGTTCGTTTCAACCTGTCGAACAAGAAGTGATGCCATCACAAGCGAACGCTCGGTGATGGCATCACTCATACAATGCACTATCCCATCATGGCGACAACTTCATTTTTATCTTTCATAAGCTCCAGAGGAATGCAATTGCCCTGAATCTCTTTGCCGTTGATGGTGATCTTCTTGATTCCTTTCTGAACGCCGGACTCATTCTTGATGAGGATGTTGAAATCCTTGTTCCTGAATCTCCGCGTAATTTTCACTTCCTTCCACTTGGAGGGGAGACAAGGATCGATTCTGAGTCCGGTGTAGTCAGGCTGAATTCCGAGGATATGCTGCGTCGCCGTAAAATATGCCCATGCGGCGCTGCCGCTCAACCACGGGAGCCTCGATGAACCGTACCGCGGATTGTATTTGCTGTTGGTGAATTGACAGTAGACATACGGCTCGATACTGCGAACCTCTGCCTTCGTATTATACGCAGACGGCATGAACCTTCGATAATGGTCGTACGCCTTGTCCCCTCTTCCGAGCATCGTTTCCGCGATGATCGCCCATCCCTGCGTGTGACAAAAGATCGAACCGTTCTCCTTCATCCCCTTATTGAATAAGACCGCCTTGATGACCTTCGGGTCGGTTTTTTCGACAGGAGGGTCACAGATCATGAAGCCATAGTCGGTCAAGAGCCGCTTTTCCACAACATCCATCAGCTTTGCGGCCCGGTCGTTGGAAAGATGTCCGCTGTAGACTGCCCAGGGTTGGGGCTCCAGGAATATAGACGCCTCGTCGTTCTCTTTCGAACCGAACTTCAGCCCGTCCGCTCTGAACGCCCGGAGATACCATTCGCCGTCCCAGGCGTGTTTCTCGAGGTTGATGTCAAGTGTCTGCAGGTGCTTCGTAGCCCAATTGACCTCATCCGGTTTCTTGAGCATCGAGCAAATTTCAATGTAGGTCCGGAGCGCATAGCGGAGTTGAAACGCGACAAAGAGCGTCTCGCCGTCATGCCCCAGCTGCAAACAATCATTCCAATCCGCCGAGAGGCCGCAGGGAAATCCGTGAGCGCCTGACCGGTCGAGGTTGAATTGAATTGCACGGCGCAGATGTCCCACGACAGTATCTTCCCCTTTGTCGGCATAGGGGAGCACTCTATCATAGAACGGCATATCGCCGGTTTCCTTGACATACGCAGGGATGGTGTTGAAGAGCCACATCCCGTCATCGGAACGGTACTCTTTTTCTGAAGGAAGCTTCTCGCTCCCCGGCTTGTGTGCGAACGGCTTTACGACAGGCATTGCTCCGCCGGTTGAAGCCTGACCCGTAATCATGAGTTCGAGGCGTTCCTTCACTTCACCCGGAATCGTATGCAAAACGCCGAGCATATCCTGCACTGTATCGCGGTATCCAAGTCCGTCCCGTTCACCGGTGTAGACAAGGCTCGCGGCGCGGGACCAGGCGTACGTGATCAGGCAATTGTACGGGTTCCACATGTTCAGCATGCTGTTGAATTCCCCGTCCGGGGTCTCTGCCGTCATACCTTGAATTCTTGAGTGCCAGAAGTTCTTCAGTTTCTTGAATTCTTCTCTCACTTTGTCCGCCGTGCCCATCTCCTCTACCGCCTTCTTCCCCGCCGAAGCTGCCGCCCCGATGCCCATGAGAATAACGATTTCTCTCGACTCGCCCGGCTGAAGCTCAACATCCGCCTGCAAGGTCCCGCATCCGTTGTCGCCGACGGATTTGGAATTCCGGCAGCGGCCCTCTTCCACAACGACCGGGTTCGCATAGGTCCTGTACGGTCCCAGAAAAATTTCCCTGTCCGTATCAAACCCTTTGATGTCGGCCCCGTTCATTGCCAGAAACGTATGACGCGCCTGACCGTCGTCTTCAAAATGATCGGGCCTCTCGGGCATGTAGACATTTGTTCCATGATCGACGATGTTTCCGACGACGTCCATTTTGGAAATGAACTGGGAATACTGAAGGTTGATCATGTCCTGAGAGAGATTCCAGTTGTTCGCGTACTCAACATACGTGAAGAGACTCAGTTTTCTCTTCTTCTTGTCGTTGTTGGTGATTTTCAGGAGCCAGCATTCATAGGAGCGCCCGAGTGGAACAAAGAAGAGGGTCTCTGTTCTTATCGCAGCATAGTCGGAAGTGATCTTCGTGTACGCCGTACCGTGCCTGCATTCGGACTTGTATTGACCAAGGGGCTTGCCTACCGGCTGCCACGAAGTTGACCAGAAATCCTTGCTCTCTTTGTCGTGGAGGTAAACATAGCGTCCCGGCTGATCCATCGGAATAACATTGAAGCGCAGCCGGGTAAAACGGCCTTGAGCCGCGGACTTGTAGAAACTGTACCCGCCGGCGTTGTTGGTAATAATGGCTCCGTACTCCGTGGAACCGAGGTAGTTGCTCCAGGACCGTGGAGTATCTGGCCGCTCAACGACATACTCCTTGTTGAGATCGTCGAAATATCCATACTGCATTGAAATATCCTCGTGTTAAATTCATTTACTGGATTGGTTTGCTTGGATGAGCTTTGATGAAGGCGATGAGTTCATCGACTTGCGTGAAGGCAAGGGCGCAGTACGTGTCTGCGGCGCCGTAGAAAATTGCCATCCTGCCTGTGTCTGCATCCTGCAGCGTCGCACAGGGGAAACAGACGTTCGCAACGAAGCCGATCGTCTCATACGGCGCTTCCGGAGTCAGGATGTAGTTTGCGCAATCGGAAATAATCTTCGACGGATCTTCGAGATCCAGCAACGCTGCTCCGATGCTGTAGATAAATCCGCTGCATGTCGTGCAGACACCGTGATAAATGAGCAGCCAGCCTTCTGTCGTCTCAATGGGTACTGCGCCGGCGCCGAGTTTGGTGTTCTTCCACCAATAGTGAGTCGTCTTCATCACAAGCCGGTGTTTGCCCCAGTAGGTTAAATCGGGACTCTGACTCAAATAGATGTCCCCGAACGGTGTGTGGCCGTTATCGCTGGGCCTGTTGAGCATGACGAAGTTGCCGTTTATTTTTCGGGGAAAAAGGACTCCGTTGCGGTTAAACGGCAGAAATGCGTTTTCGAGCTGAATAAAGGTCTTAAAGTCCTTCGTCTTCGCGATGCCGACCGTTGGTCCGCTGGAATAGTTGCACCAGATTATGTAGTACGTCCCGTCGATTTCCAGGAGGCGGGGATCGTAGCCGTAGAGGATCGGCTTCGCGGATGAACCGTCTTCATTCTGGAAATGAATGATCTCATCCTGAACGTTCCAATGTAATCCGTCTTTGCTGTGCCCGAGATGCAGATTGGGATATCCATTGTAATGGTCCGCGCGGAACACGCCGATGAACTCATTCCTGTATGGAATGATCGCGCTGTTGAACACGCGGCTCGCGTCTTTTATCGGCTTTTTGTCGATAACGGGATTCTTATCGTATCGCCACACAACATCGGTGTACCCTTTTGGTTTCTCCTGCCACGGCATATTCGGCAGCGCGTTGCCCACAATCGTCTTCTTCATGGTATTGTCCTT
>CAYLMV010000111.1:0-12014 GCA_964384415.1 uncultured Chitinophagaceae bacterium
CTGAATTTTCTTGATGAGATTGTTGCGGATCTCCTCTTTCACCGGAAGAACCTTATAGCCGCTCTTCTTCAAATCACCGAGCGTTGAAGGACGGGACATAGGCGGTTACACTCCTGTTTAGGTTTATGGCAGACTTAATATAGCCGGTGAGGGCTGGAAAATCAATTGACGCTGAGCGATAGGTCATTGCGAGGCGCTTTCTGCCGAAGCAATCCCCGCGATCAATGGGGGATTGCTTCGTCGCGGAGTTTATCCCGCGATAAGCGGGGCTCCCCGCAATGACCGTATTTCTCAAAAGGTACCACTACCCGACGTTGCAACTCGAAATTCAAAAGAGTATTTTGGAACGACTCAAAAAATAACCCTGCTGTGAACAGAGCATTACCTAATAAAACAGTTGTCTTCCGATTAAGTTCCATCGGAGACATCGTTCTTGCCTCGGCGCTGCTTCGGGTCTTGCGCGCGGCCGCCGGCCCAAAGGCAAGAATCGATTTTGTCGTCAAGAAGGAATTTGCCGACCTCGTGAAATTCAACCACCGCCTCTCGGTCGTTCATGAACTGGATGATTCGCGGGGATTTCCGGCGTTGCAGGAGATGAGGGAGACGCTTCGGGCCGAGGCATACGACCTTGTGATCGATATCCACAACAATTTGCGGACGATCTATCTGCGGAATTTCTGCAATACGCGGGAGGCTGTGACCGTCGACAAACGCCTCTACGAACGCTGGCAGCTGGTCCATCTCAAACGGGATATCTACACAGACCGCGTCCATGTGGCCGATCGCTACATCGAGACGGTGCGCGAGTTCGGCATCTCAAACGACGGGAAGGGGCTGGAACTCTTCATTCCCGATGAAATTCAGTTTGCGGTCTCCGGCAAGATCGCGAAACTGCGGCTCAACGAATTTGAGAGGGTCATCGGTGTCTGCCCCGGTGCGAAGCACTTTACGAAGCGCTGGCAGCGGGATAAATTTGCCGAAGTATGTTCGAGATTGGCGAGAGAGGCGCGCACGAAAATCCTTGTTTTCGGAAGCGAACAGGACAAAGGAGAGAACGCTGCCATCGCGGCGGCGATCAATCGTGCTGCGAACGGGAATTCCGCCACGGATTTCTCCGGCGATTTCTCATTGTTGGAGGTTGCTGCCGCAATGGAATTCTGCGACGTCGTCCTGACGAACGATACGGGCCTTATGCATATTGCCTGCGCGCGGCAGCGGAAAGTTGTCGCGATCTTTGGATCAACAGTCCTTCAATTCGGCTTCGGGCCGTACGGCACGGAAGCCATCGTCGTAGAGAACAACTCGCTCGCATGCCGCCCCTGCTCGCACATCGGCCGCTCCGAGTGTCCGAAAGGACATTTCAAGTGCATGGCCGATATCGGAGTGGAGGAGGTCCACCGTGCGATCGTCACACTTACCTCAAAGTAAATGTATCGGACGCTAGAACAGAAAACGATCCGCGCCGTCGTGATCGGGACATCGCTCGCTGTTTTGCCGGCGGTTCCGTTTTATATCTATACCTTCGATGCCTCGCCGTGGCAGCTTGCCATTCTGGTTCCTCTCTTTATTCCGTCGCTGCTCGCAATGTTTTTGGCCGATACGCTCCTCATCCGGCATTATCTGCGACCCATCCGGGAGTTCTATGAACGGGCGGATTCCGGTACGCCTGCTCCGGACTCAACGCTCTTTCTTGCGCGCCAACGCGCTTTGAACTTCCCCGTCTTTGGAGTGTTGAGGGTTTTTGTCCCGCATGCGGTTATCGGATCCGGAGTCTTCAACCTCTCTATTATTCTGGCGAACAGATATCTCTCTCTGGGAATAGATCCGGGCGACTTCCTGATGTATTGGGTCATCAACCTCACGGTCGTTCCCGTGGCCCACGCTGTCTATGAGTACTTTGAACTCGCCAAGGCGATGATTCCGACGATTCAGAAGCTTGAATCGAAATCCCCTTCTCTTCCGGCAGAGTATCTTTCGCGAGTGGTGAACGTCCGGCTTGCCACGAAAGTGATTATCATTTTCATTATGCTCGGAATGGCTCCCCTCTTTATCCTCGGTGTCAGCCTCAACAAGAAACATACAAGTCTTCTCATCGAAAAAGAAGAGAGTCACCTGGTCAGGAAGGCGCAGATGCTCGCATCTATCCTTCCATCCCTCTCAGACTCGCAACGGCGGGCATTGGTTTCTTCCCCCAACCCGGTGGAGATTACTTTTCTAAGGGACAGCGCTGGACAAATCCAGAGTTCAGATTCAATCCTTGACAAGGAGCTTCGCACGCAGTTGCTCGCGTTCGCGGAAAAGGGAATGCATTCCTCGCCCGTGTTTCGAGGAGAAGATCTCCTCGCCGCGAAAGCGGAAACTGAGAATGGAAAACTTACCGTGGTCGCTGCTGTCGTGACAAAGGACCTCAATGCCGAATCGGCGTCGCTTCGGAATGGAACCGTTTCTATTATCATCGCTTCGATCGTGCTGTTATGCGGGCTCCTCGTTCTCGTTGCGAAAGATATCAACCGGTCCACCAAAACCCTGGTGGCAGGGTTGAAAGAAGTAGAAGAGGGATCGCTTCAGCACGAGGTCAAGATATACTCCACCGACGAATTTTCCACGATCGGCGACGGGTTCAACCGGATGATTGCCGGATTGAGGGAACGAAACTTCATCAAGGACACCTTCGGCAAATATGTTGCCCCGACTGTGATGGAAAAAATCCTGCACGAATCGGCCCGCGAAGATGGGAGCGGCGGATTCCGGCTGGGGGGCGAACGCCGGAAAGTCACTATCCTGATGTCTGATATACGGGATTTTACTCAACGCACGGAACGGTCGAGCGCAGAGGCGATCGTCGAATTGCTGAACAAGTATCTTGAGCGGATGGTGGGTGTGGTCGAGCGTTACGACGGCACTGTCGACAAGTATATCGGGGATGCTCTCATGGTGCTCTTCGGAGCGCCCCTGGCAAAGCCGGACGACTCAGACCGGGCGGTTCAAGCCGCATTTGCGATGCGCCAAGAACTCGCGATCTTGAACAAAGAACTCAGGGCTTCTTCTCCAAAACCATTTTCCCCAGTTCGCATTGGAATCGGAGTGCACACCGGTGAAGTAGTGGCGGGGAGCATCGGATCCACGAACCGGCTTGAGTACACTGTTATCGGAGACGCCGTAAACCTCGCTTCACGAATCGAAGGATTGACGAAATTTTTTAAGACCGACATCCTGATATCGGAAGAAACAGTCAAAGAACTTAAGGGGACCTACCCGCTGTCAAAACTCCCGCGAACCAACGTCAAAGGGAAGAAGGGGGGAGTGACCGTTTACAAGGCGGGGGTGCTCAGGAAGCGCTGAATCCTCCCGTATCCGGCCCACTTTCTGCTGCGAAGAGAGTTAATTGGCAGCAAATCCCGCTGTTTGGAACCCATTCCGCGCTGAATCCCCCCAGCGGCTCCATTTTGATTGATTCTATTTTGGAGATGCTCTATATTGAATCCGTCCAAAAACTACCCTACGGCCATCGTGCATGATTGTCAGCCAGGAAACGTCTTCGCTCATCACCTCTCTGCAGGACTTCTCCAAGAAAAAATTGCAGCACGCCGACGACCTCGCTGCGCTCATCGAAATCTCCAAACTCCGAAATCAGGCTCACATGCTTGAAGACCTTTCCTTCATTTCCAAGTTTCTTGTCAATACACGGAGTGTTATGGAGCGCATAGGCCGGGATGGCGAAGGGTACGACAAACTTTCGTTTCAATTCAGCGAGAATCTCGAGAAAGCCTCGACCTTTGTCCGCCTGCTGGTGAAGGAGGCGCCTGAGGAAGTGAAGCGCCATTTCATATCGACATATTTCGGGATGACGCCCGGCGCTCTCACGTTGCTCATGGAATTGCTTTACGATATCAGCTGGCTCAAGAATTGGAACATCGACCATTCCTCGACAGCCGGATGAATGAAAACGGATCCGAAGGCGCGATCTCTCTGCTTCGTCAGACGCGAGTCATGCTGATCCTCGCCTTACTGATGTGTATCTCGTCAGGTGTCATGGACCCGCCGTTCTCGACGTTCGGCGTTATCCTGAATCTTCTCACAGCAGTTGTGTTGGTCTTTGTAATATTCCGGGTTCACAGGTTCATCTCTGAGTCGAAATCATCCCCTCTACAATCATAGCGCGGAGTCTGCGATGGCTCGAAAAAAGGGAAAAAAGAAGATCGTTCGAAAGCATAAGAAGCCGGCCGCTGTTCGGAAAAAAGTGAAGGTGCTTAAGAAACGACCGGTCAAGAAAAAAGTGACCGCCAAAAAGAGCCGGCCTGCCGCTGCTCCGCCCCGAAAAGTTCCGGACGTGCGCCCGGTTGTCCGTGTCGCAGGCCCGGTGACCTCGTACGACGTTGTGCTTCATAATTTCGACATCGCGGCCTCGAAGCTGCAATTTAGCGAAGAGGTGAAACAACTTATCAAGACGCCTGATCGCGAGCTCAGGGTCGAGTTGCCGATTATCATGGACAACGGCAAGCTGAATACATTGATCGGCTATCGTGTGCAGCACAACAATGCGAGGGGACCGAACAAAGGAGGAATCCGGTATCATCCGGATGTCAACCTCGACGAAGTACGCGCTCTTGCCTCTCTCATGACCTGGAAGACCGCGGTTGTCGATATTCCGTTCGGAGGAGCAAAGGGGGGAATTGCAGTCGACCCGGCGAAATTCTCGGCCGGCGAGCTCGAGAGGCTCACCCGTGTTTTCACACAAAAAATCGACTGTATCATCGGTCCATCGGAAGATATCCCGGCTCCCGATGTCAACACGAACGCACAGGTGATGTCCTGGATGATGGACCAGTACAGCAGACGGCACGGTCATACGCCCGCCGTGGTCACAGGCAAACCCATTGAACTCGGCGGATCAGCCGGAAGGGAAGAGGCGACGGGACGAGGCGTCTGCATCGCGTTGCGCGAAACGGCGAAAGCTCACAAGCTCGACTTGAAAAGAACCTCGGTCGCGATTCAGGGATTTGGAAACGTCGGCGCTCACACCGCCCGGATCCTCGAAGAAGAATTGGGGGCGAAGGTCGTCGCGTTAAGCGATATCAAAGGCGGAGCCTACAATCCTCGCGGCATCCGTTTCCGAGACGTTATGCAGAATGTTTCAGAGACAGGGTCGGTCGCGGGGCTGAAGGGCGCGGCGAAGATAACCAACAATGAACTGTTGGAGCTGAAGTGCGACGTCCTTATTCCAGCTGCCCTCGGCGGCCAGCTCCATGGCGGAAACGCCGACCGCGTGCAGGCGAAATTCATCGTCGAAGCGGCAAACGGCCCGACCACGTTCGAAGCGGATGATATTTTCGCGGCGAAGAAAATACCCGTGGTCCCCGATATTCTTGCGAACGCCGGAGGAGTGACAGTGAGTTATTTTGAGTGGGCCCAGAACCTCCAACAATTCCGATGGGACTATCCTCGGGTTGTGGCGGAACTGGAAAAAGTGATGACGAAAAGTTATACCGAAGTGCTGAAGGCCGCTGAGCGATACAGTGTCACGATGCGTATCGGGGCCTACATCCTCGCTCTCGACCGTGTGGCAAAGGCGACGAAGCTGCGAGGAATCTGAATCAATCAACAATCAACGATGAACAGTAAACAGTAATCAGTCATCAATCTATAGCATGGGTGATGTTTTCGTCATTTCAGGATCTATTGTGATTCCGATCTCCATCAGAAAAGCTGAATGAAGAAACTTCTCTTATTGTATTTATTATTTGCTCTTTCTGCCCTAGCTCAACCTCAATTTTATCCTCATCCTTCAGTCAAAACCGGGATCGACGTTCTTGTCAAACAGAATTTTTCCATTCTGAAAGGCAAGCGGGTCGGGCTGATTACTAACCCAACCGGGATCACGGACGGCCTGCAATCGACCGCGGATGTTTTTGCAGGCACGAAGCAATTTAGACTCGTCGCACTTTTTGGGCCCGAACATGGTGTCCGGGGTGATGCTGCTGCCGGGCAAAGCATCGATTCATATCTCGACTCAGCGACCGGCGTTCCTGTCTACTCCCTCTATGGCAAGAACACCAAACCGGCGCCAACGATGCTGAAGGGAGTTGATGTGCTGGTCTATGACATCCAGGATATCGGGACGCGTTCCTATACATTTATCAGCACGATGGCCCGGGCGATGGAAGCGGCAGCCGAAAACAATATTGAGTTCGTTGTCCTGGACAGGCCTAATCCCCTCACCGGTAATCGAATTGAAGGCAACGTCCTCGACCCAAAATTCAAGTCGTTTGTCGGCATGTTTCCGATCCCGTATGTGTACGGAATGACCTGCGGAGAACTCGCGCAGTTGTTGAATGGCGAGGGATGGAGCGGCGGAGGTAAAAAGTGCAACCTGAAAGTTGTCCCCATGGAGGGGTGGAGTCGAGCGATGTCGTGGCAGCAAACCGGCCTCCAATGGGTTCCCCCATCGCCTCATATTCCTACAGCCGAAACAGCTCTCTTTTGCGCTGCGACAGGCGCGATGGGGGAGCTCGATGCTTTGAATGTGGGAATCGGCTACACCATGCCGTTCCAGGTTGCAGGGGCTCCATGGATCGATGCAGAGCTTTTGGCCGAACGAATGGAGACGTTTCAGCTTCCGGGCGTGCGGTTTAGACCGGTGACGTACATTCCTTTCTATGCCGCGATGAAAGGGAAACAAGTGAACGGAGTCCAGATATACATTGTGGATCCCGAAAAGGCAAACCTCGTGAACGTCCAACTCTATTTGATGCAGGCGATCAACGAAATGTATCCGTCGAGAAACATTTTTGGTCTGGCAGATTCGATCGAAGTGACGATGTTCGACAAAGTCATGGGAACCGACGCCGTTCGACTCGCGCTTGCAGGAAACGTTCCGGTGGAAAAGATTACTTCTGAATGGAAGAAAGAGACCGATCAGTTCCTGCCTGTACGCAAGAAATATCTTTTGTACGAATGACCCCCTCTTCATCTCTCCCTTCCAGGGGGAGAGCCTCGCAGTTCCTCGTTTGCAAATCACCTCGAAAAACTCTAATTTTAACCTATGCAGAAGCAAAGCTCGAGAGCTTCATTGTTTATTCTCATAGTAAGCGCAATCATCTGGCTGGGCGCCGTCAATGTGCGGGCAGTTATCGGCAATGAGTTATTGGTATTCGGTACGCTCGAGTTCAAACAGAATCTTGATCCCGAACTCGAAAAGGAAGTCTTCCGGCTCATCAGCCTTAGCTCTTGCATCGTGATCGGCGGATACCTCGCCACTTTCCTGGGCGCGCTGGCCTTTGTCAGGACAACCCCGCTGCAGTTCAAACAGAACGGATGGTTGATGATGAGCGCGCTCTTGTTTTTTATCTTTTCCCCTGTCGAGTTCTACACGATGTTCCTCGATTGGAGAATGATCGCTCTTGATTTCTTCTCCAATCCTACGTTGCGCGAATTCAGAGTTCTTTTTATCCATCGTCTTGCGGCACTGGCCGGCGTGCCGATCATCGCGCTCCTCTGTTACTATACAATTATTGGGTTGGCGATCTGGCAGCCGATGAAAAAACAGATCCCTGCTTAACCGTTTGGAAGGTTTGAGTGGATAGATGACAGCAGAAGAAATTGTCGCTGAGCTTGAAAATGTAGCCCGCGAAATGGGCGTGCAGATCCGGTATGAAAAGGGGGATTTTGACGGAGGCTATTGTCTTCTCCGAGAGGACCGCATCATCGTCGTCAACAAGAAACTCGCTCCCAATCGGAAAGCCTCGGTTATCTCGCAGGCGTTCGGCGAGTTCGGAATCGAAAATGTCTATCTCAAACCGGCGATCCGGATGTTTATCGAAGACGAGATCGTGAAGGCGAGATAACCCGACGTGTGATTCGCAGCGAAGAGACGAAGCTTTGCCAATATCCCGAGATTAAAAGAATTATGAAGATTCTCGTTATCAACGGCCCCAATTTGAATCTGCTCGGCAAGAGGGAGCCGGAGGTCTATGGGAAGTTGAGTCTCAAAGACATCGAGGATGGACTGTGCAAGACTTTCCCCCGGGTCGGATTCGCCTTCTTCCAATCCAACCATGAAGGAGCGATCATCGACACGCTTCAATCGGCACAGGCGGAAGGCGTTGACGGCATCGTTCTCAACGCCGCGGCCTACACGCATTATTCGTACGCGATCCGCGATGCCATCGCGGCCATTGCATTGCCGGTTATCGAAGTCCACATTTCCAACATCCTCCTCCGCGAGGAGTTTCGCAAAGAGTCGGTGACGGCGCCGGTCTGCAAAGCCCAAATTTCGGGATTTGGAACAGAAGGCTACCGCATTGCCGTAGAAACGCTCATCCAACATTTCAGCCAACAACAATCGTGATCAAAGCAGTCGTATTTGACCTGGACAACACTCTCGTCGACTTCATGCTGATGAAACGTCAGGCCATTGATGCCGCCATCAACTCCATGATCGACGCCGGCCTCAAGCTGAGCAGGGAAGATATCCAATCCCGCATCGATGAGATATACAAAGAGAAAGGGATGGAGTTCCAAAGTGTCTTTGACCACCTCTTATACAACGAATTCCAGAAAGTCGATTTCAAGATTCTGTCGGCGGGGGTGATCGCGTACCGCCGCGCGCGTGAGGCGGCTCTTGTCCCTTATCCTCACGTCTATATGACATTGATGGAGCTCTTGAAGATGGGGATTCGACTGGCGGTTGTGTCGGACGCTCCGGTGCGTGAAGCATGGCTGCGCCTCACGTACCTTAATTTCCATCACATCTTCGACCACGTTGTAACGTTCGAAGATACGGGACAGCGCAAGCCGCATGAGGCGCCTTTTCGACGCGCACTGGAACTTCTGCAGGTGGAGCCGGGCGAGGCGCTGATGATCGGAGACTGGGCCGAACGGGATGTTGTTGGAGCGGCGAAGGTCGGTATGAAGACGGTCTTCGCGCGCTACGGGGATACGTTCGGGACCGTGGAATCGAACGCGGATTTTGAAATCGACGATATTGCCGAGCTTATTGAAGTCGTGCGGGAAGAAAACAAAGTACGAATGTAGACTAGACCGTAATAACCGTTTCCACTGAGGGGAGGGAATGCGGCGGACTTTTGCAGTTCCACGCCATCAAAAAGTAGAGGGCTGCTGTGATACAAGGAATCGGCGTTGACCTTATTGAGATCGAAAGGATTCAGACTTCGATCGATGAGTTCGGCGAGACATTTCTCCGGAGGATTTTTACCGACGTTGAAATTGCGTACTGCCGTTCGCGGAAAAATCCCTCACAGCATTTTGCTGCCCGGTTCGCTGCGAAAGAGGCGGTGAGCAAGGCGCTGGCCACCGGTTGGAGCGGGGAATTCGAGTGGAAGAATATCGAAGTGTCAAACGAATTATCGGGAAAGCCTTCCATCGTCCTGCATGGCAGCACTTCGCAAGCGCTGGAGAAGAGCATCGTTCATATCTCACTCTCCCACTCCGATACTTCGGTCGTCGCCTTTGCGATCATCGAACAGAAGGACCCTGCCTAACTCGTTGCTGCGTTTCCGACCATCATACAAGGAGAGGGCCCCGTATACCTGGTCAGGGGACCTCCAATCCTGCCCGGACTATTTCAGAATGAAATCGCAGGTCCGCTTTACCATCCCTGGATCGTCGGCGATGATGCCGTCGACGCCCTGACGGACCATTCGTTGAACATCCCGCTCGGATCTCACCCCGTAGACATATACGAGGCAGCCCTCTGCATGGGCGTCGTGGACGACGTCGCCGTTGAGCTGATACTTGCTGCAGATGAAAATATCCGCGTGTGAGCGCGCGGCCAGTTGAGAAGGGGAATGACGGAAGTCGGCGATCGGGTTGTAGAGAATGCCAGTGACGATGCTGCTGTCCACACGTTTGATCGCCTTCATCATGAAGTGGTTAAACGAGGAAAACATAACGCGATGGGCGGCTCTCGACTTCGCAATCAGCCGCACGATTTCTTCCTCAACGCAGAATCCGTTTTCACTCTGAACGTCCGGCTTGATTTCGATATTGATCATCATCCCTTTTTTGGTAAAAGGGAGGACATCGCGCAGCAGGGGAATCCGTTCGTGCGAGAACCGGCGCGAAAACCATGAACCATTGTCGATGGCGGAAAGCTCTTTGGCTGTGAACTTCCTGAGAATGCCGCGGCCGTCGCTGGTTCGGTTGAGCTTCTTATCGTGAAAGACAACGAACTCGTCGTCGGAGGAGAGCCGCACGTCGAGCTCAATCATATCGGCCCGGGCATCGACGGCCTTCTGAAATGCTGCGATCGAGTTCTCGGGTGCCTCCTCAGAATATCCGCGATGAGCGATGACGAGCGGCGAGTCGCTCGTACCAAAATTGTGAAGATATTTTTTGGAGGAGGGCATCAGCGTGATTAGTTCCTGAGCATGGACAGAACTCTGAGAGTGATGTCGACAATTCCTCCGACGCCGTCCACATTTCGCATAATCCCCATCCCCTCGTAATATTGCTTCACCGGTTCGGTCTCCGCCCAATACACTTTGAGGCGTTCTTTCACGGTCTCGGGCTTGTCGTCATTCCGCTGGTACAATTCGCCTCCGCATTTGAAGCATTTGTCGGAGGTGCTGAAGTGGTCGAGTTCCGAGTTGTAGATTTTTCCGCAGCTCCGGCAGACGATCCGCTGGCTCAGGCGTCCGATGATCTCTTTTTCATCGACATCGATATTGATGACCTTGTCCAGCTTTATATGGAGCTCGTCAAAAATGGGCTGTAAGGCTTTGGCCTGGGAAAGCGTCCTTGGGAATCCGTCGAGGACAAACCCGTTCTTGCAGCGGTCGGTCTCCAGAACGTTACGTGCCAATGCGATCATGATGTCGTCGGGAACAAGATTGCCGCGATCCATGTACTGCTTAGCTTCGAGCCCGAGCGGCGTCTTTTCCTTGATTGCGTCGCGGAGAATATCGCCGGTGGAAATGTGGGGAATATGATAAATATGAGAGAGGATCTTTGCCTGGGTGCCTTTGCCGACGCCGGGTGCGCCGAAGAGTATGATATTCATAAAGAGATTTCAATGATTGGGAAGCGCTGTGGAAGATCGTGAGTTAAAGTGTGCGGTCATGCTGCATTGTTCTTCACCGCCAATTGACCGCAGGCGGCGTCTATATCCTCTCCAGCGCTGTGTCGTATGAACACCGGGATGTCGGCATCGCGCAGCTTTTTTGCGAACCGGGCTACTGTTTCGGGCGACGCGCCTTTCAGCGATGCGGAGAATCCATGCGGTTTGGTGAATCCGATCTCGTGAAACGGTATCAGGTTCACCCGGCACGGAAATCTCTTTGAAGTCTTGATCATCTTCTTGATATCGGCTTCACCGTCATTCAATCCTTCAAACAAAATATACTCCAGCATCACGTTTTTCCGTGTCTTGCGACAATAGTATTCAAGGGCATCGAGCAGTTCGGCGACGGAAAATTTCTTTGTAATCGGCATCAGTTTGGTGCGCGTCGCATCGTCAAGAGAGTGGAGCGAAAGCGCGAGCTTCGGCTTGCGCCCTTCATCCGCCATCCGCCTGATCTGGTCAACGTACCCGGCCGTCGAGACTGTGATTCGTCTCGGGCTGATCCCCATGCCGATGTCGGACGAGATGATCTCGATTGAGGTCATCACGTTGTCATAATTCAACATCGGTTCACCCATCCCCATGAAGACGATGTTTGTGATCGGCTTCGTGCTTATGGATTGAGCCGCCAACACCTGGTCCACAATCTCTCCGGCCGCCAGATTTCTGCCGAAGCCCATCGTCGCTGTCGCGCAAAACTTGCAGTCCAGCGGACATCCCACCTGCGTGGAAATGCAGAGGGTCATCCTTTTTTCAGAGTCGACCGATTCCTTCCGGGGGGGAATCAGGACTCTCTCAATCTTCATCCCATCGGAGAGGGCGAAAAGGATTTTTGTTGTTTCGTCTGTTTTCGATTGCTGACGATCGGCAATCGTCAAGTGATCGATGGATGCCGCCGATGTGAGCTGATCGCGCAATCCCTGGGGGAGGCTGG
>CAYLMV010000112.1:0-11981 GCA_964384415.1 uncultured Chitinophagaceae bacterium
GCACGAGATCGATTTCAGCATAAGTGATTTTGTCGCGGAAGGCGTCGGCGCCCGTAAATCTGCGACAAAATCACTTATGCTGAAATCGATCTCGTGCCCCACAGCGCTGACAATCGGTATCGCTGAGGCATGGATTGCACGCGCGACAATTTCTTCGTTGAATGCCCAGAGGTCTTCCAGGGATCCGCCGCCCCGCCCGACGATCATGACGTCAATACCCGGCAGCGAATTGAGATCGTTGATCGCGGCCGCAATTTCTTCAGCGGCTCCGATCCCCTGTACTTTCACCGGAGCCACAATCACTTCTAATGCCGGAAATCTCCTGCGAAGGATGTTGAAGATATCCTGAAGGGCAGCTCCGGTCGGAGACGTAACGATCGCAATCCTTTCCGGATATCTCGGGAGCGGCTTCTTATGCGCCTCGTCAAACAGTCCCTCCTCCTTCAGCTTCTCTTTGAGCCGGTCGAACGCCATCTGCAGTTCCCCCACTCCCACCGGCTGCAATTGAAGGCAATCGATCTGGTAATTGCCGCGCGGTTCGTACACGGTAATATTGCCTCGAACGATAACCTTCATCCCGTCGGCTGGACGAAAGCGCAATTGACCAACGCGGCTGCGCCACATCACCGCCGACAATTGCGCCCCTTCATCTTTGAGAGTAAAATACAAATGTCCTGAGGTATGGATTTTGCAGTTCGAGATTTCTCCCTGCACCCACACTTCGCTGAATCCCTTTTCCAGCGTGCTCCTGATACGGCGCGTAATCTCGGAAACAGAAATAACGTTGTTTGAGGGCTGCATAGAAGCAATATACGGCTATTTGCCGCGATTTCAAAAATACGATTGGGGGCAGTTGACGAAAAGGTTGAACATTTTTCAGATGCGTGAAATTGAAGCACTGATTCCCTTTTGGTATCGGTTCAGCTTGGATACCTGCCTGGTGCTTGCGGGCATCACGCAAGATGGGGCTCGTCATTCCCGAACGTTCCTATGGGGAATCCGCACATCCAGAGAAACAAACCATTCAAATTATAGCAGCACCTGCCCTTTGCTCCAGATTCTTACATTGCGTATATTGAGAAACGAGGAGGACAAATGGAACTTGACGTGCTTGCCATTGGCGCTCATCCGGACGATATCGAATTATCGTGTGCCGCGACCGTCGCACAGCTGGTGCGGGACGGAAAGAAGGTTGGCATACTCGATTTGACAGAGGGTGAACTCGGGACACGCGGATCGCGATCCATCCGCAAAAAGGAAGCCGAAGAGGCGGCAGAATGTCTCGGTATTCACTTCCGCAGCAGCCTCGGAATTCCGGATGGAGATATTGAGCTGACACGTAAGAACATTCTTAAGGTGGTCGAAGTCATTCGTACGTTCAGACCAACAGTCATCATATTTCCTCACTGGCTTGAACGGCATCCTGACCACGAGCACGCAAACCGCTTGTGCAGGGAGGCTTGGTTCTACTCCGGTTTGGAAAAGATGCCGACAAGGGTGAGGGGAAAACTGCAGGAGCCTTTTCGCCCAAAGAAATATTTCCACTACATGCAGAAATATGAATTCTCTCCCTCCTTCATCGTCGATGTGTCGGATCACTACGAAGCAAAGCGAACTGCCCTTGCGGCATTCAAGTCCCAGTTTCATAATCCGAAAAGCAAAGAACGGGAGACACTCCTCTCCTCAAAAATATTCCTTCAATCCATCGAGGCAAGGGATCGGCATTACGGCAGTTTGATCGATGTCGAGTACGGGGAGCCTTTCTTCTCGATTGAACCAATCGGAGTACAGTCGTTTTTCGACTTGAAAGTTTGACCTTTTGCATGCTGGATAAGCCTCCTCGGATGCTTGTCTGTCCAATTGAGGTTTTTCTCAGCTAGGAAAGAAGTGGACAAAATTCTCATTAATGAGAGGTTCAATCCGCATCAATATTTGGAATCGGGGAATTCGCCAGCGGCATAGTTGTTGTATATTAAGAGATTATGAGCTTCTTTACCAGACATAAGAGATTGGCCGCAGGGATTGCGGCAGCGGTATTCCTTCTCGCAAATTCAGGATTTACCGCCGTCGTCCACTATTGCGCGATGAAGACATCTTCATCGCCGGCGTGTTGCCTTCCGTTCGATAACGCCAATATCCCAACAAAAGAAAAGAACGGCTATCCGTCTGAGTTGACAATTCGCGCGCCTAAATCAGATTGCCATACAACATCCGTCATTGGTGGCTTGAGCGACCGTTTAGCACTTGTTGAGAAAGCAAATTCTCTCCATCTTACTAAAACAAATTTCGTATTTATCCCTCAATCGCTCCAACCTCCTCATCCTCCTGGCGCACAATCATCTCGCGCGGGCATTTGTCTTCTCGAAGCGACTCCGCCATCGGTGGAGAAGTGTATACTCCTTTCTGCGTTCCTCATCTAACAGTCACCTCCTCGTCGTCGATGACATCTGAAGGGAAAGGTATTATCTACTTTCTCAGACGACATCGATTTGTTGATCTTTTCTTGTTTGCCGTCTGAAACAAGAGATGAATCAATCCTTCTTAGCAAATTAACCGAGGAGTCCCATCATATGTTTAGGTCAACTCTACTTACGGCCATATTTCTAGCACTTTGCGTTCCGGCATTTCTTTGCGCTCAGGAAACAGGAATGCTTGATCTTGACAAGCTGGTTGCCGAAGCGATTCAGAACAATCCACAGTTGCGCGGTGCAGACAACGAAAAGAACGCCGCAAAAGCAAAAATCGGTCAAGTTACGGCATGGGACGCTCCGCAAGTGGGAATCGAATTTTACCAGACGCCAGTTCAATCGTTTCCGAACCCCATTCGAAATGGAATGGAAACAGATTACTTTGTCTCTCAAATGATTCCTTTCCCCGGAAAAATCTCCGCGATGGGATCAGCGGCCGAGAATAATGCAAGTATGATGGAGCAAGGATATCACGCGCTGGAGCGCAAGGTCATTCGCGACTTGAAAAATGCCTACTACGAGTTGTATCTAACGCAAAGGAAAATCCAGATCAATGCGGAGAACCAGGATCTGATGAGAAAATTCGTTGAAATAGCGCGGAAGCAATACGAAGTCGGAATGGGGAGCCATCACGACATCTTGCGGGCTCAAACGGAACTTTCTACTCTCATCAACGACGGAGTCATCCTGCAGAGCGAAAAGAGTGCGGTTGAGTCAATGTTAAACACGACGTTGAGCCGCACGGCGAACGCTCATCTCGGTTATGTGCCGGATATAGAATCAGAGATTCCGCAATGGACATTCGCACAAATGCGGGCTTTAGTTCTTGAGAGCCGCCCGGAATTGAAATCAATGAAGTTCAACATCGAGATGAACAAAGCGGATCTTGCCTCTGCCAAGCGCGAGTATTTTCCCGACCTCATGATCCGATTCACCTACAAGAATATGACCCAGACAACGCCGAACTATTGGGCCGCGATGGCCGGCATCAGCATACCTCTAGCGCCATGGTCGAGCGGCCGATACACGTCAAAGGTCGAGGAGAACAAGCTCAATGTCAAAAAGGCCGAGGATGATTACCAGAGTATGGAGAACATGACCCTTTATGAAGTGCAGGATGCATTGGTCAAGGTCCAGTCGAACCAGAACCTCGCATCTCTCTATAAGAATACTGTCATCCCGCAAGCGGAGCAAACTCTCGAGTCAACCATATCAGCCTATCAAACGGGTAAAACCGAATTCCTTATGCTCATCGATGCTTACCGAATGGTGTTAATGGCTAAGCTCGATTATCACATGGCAGTAATGAGCTATATGAGCAGTCAGGCACAGTTGGAGCAAGCCGTCGGTATGAGTATCGCGGAAATTAAATTGAAAGTGCAAGAATAGTTTACAAGGAGTTCATCGATATGAAAAAAATTGTCTTCGCATCTGCGGTAAGCATCATTCTCGGATTGGGGGCTGGATGGCTTGTATTCCATCCATTACCAGCGAAGGAGCATTCTTCGGATCGTAAGGTTTCGTTTTACCGCGATCCCATGAATCCCCAGATCACTTCCCCCGTCCCCAAAAAAGCTTCAGACGGGATGGATTTTGTCCCCGTCTATGAAGAGCAGTCCGCCGTCGGGCAAAAACGGATTGCCTATTATAAAGATCCGATGCATCCCTGGTTCACGTCGGACAAACCAGGCAAATCTCCGGATTGCGGCATGGATATGGTGCCGGTCTATGAAGGCGAGAGCGATACGAAGGGTATCAAGATAGATCCGGTAACGGTGCAGAATATTGGTGTTCAGATCGAAGAGGTTGAACGCCATTCACTCAACAAAGTTATTCGAACTTCGGGTAAGGTTGATTACGACGAACGGAAGGTCTATTCCGTTAACTCGAAAATTATGGGCTGGGTTGATAAGTTGTACATCGACTTTATGGGAAAGGTTGTGCGCAAGGGGGAACCGTTGATGGAGTTGTATAGTCCGGAACTCGTCACCACCCAGGAAGAGTATCTCCAGGCATTAAAATATCAGAAGACGATGGTCCAAAGCAGTCTGCCGGAGGCAAGAAAGGGATCGGACGATCTGCTTGAAAGCGCGCGAAGAAGATTATTGTACTGGGATATACCGGAAGCCGAAATAAAGGCGTTGGAAGTGCGAGGCGCACCGAAGAAAACAATGACCATCTACTCCCCCGTCGCCGGCATTGTCATGGACAAGATGGTTCGGCAAGGGCAGAACGTGATGGCGGGAATGGAACTCTACAAAATTGCGGACCTCTCAACCATGTGGGTGCTCGCAGACATCTACCAATATGAACTCCCGTGGGTGAAGCTCGGGCAAGATGCGGAGATTGAACCATCTTACCTTCCCGGGAAAGCCTTCAAAGGCAAGATCACGTTTATCTACCCGTACATGAGCGAAGATACAAAGACCGCAAAAGTCCGAATCGAGGTCCCCAACACCTCCTTTGCGGATCTGAAACCCGATATGTTTGCGACGGTGAAAATCACATCGCCCGTCAAGTTGAACGCGATTGCAATTCCCGACCAGGCGGTCATCAGATCGGGGGAACGGAACATTGTCGTCATCGCGTTGGGTGGAGGATACTTTGAGCCGCGTGAGGTGAAGCTTGGAGTGATGTCGGACGGGTACGACCAGGTGCTAGACGGGGTGAAAGAAGGCGAGAAGCTTGTGACATCCTCCCAATTCTTGATTGATTCTGAAAGTAACCTGAAAGCCGCCATCAGCCAGATGTCCGGCCACGAGGGGATGGACATGTCCAAACCGATGGAGGAAGGCAAACCGACCGCCGGAAGTCAAAATGATTCCCCGAGTTCGATGCCGATGGAATCGCCCACAACGGGGACAAAGCCAAAGATGGAAAAGAATGGGAAACAGAGGCAACAGGACAATAAAAAGAAAATGGATGATATGCAGATGGAGTTGAATGAACAGCCGAACTCTGCAGAGCCAACCGGGAATGTTGAATTAGCAGAAGAGAAAACCGCGGAACGAATTGACCCCGTCTGCGGTATGGAACCGGACCCGAGCGGGAAATACAAATCCATTTATGTCGGAAAACCTTTCTACTTCTGCAGCGAAGAAGACATGCAGACATTCAAGAAAGATCCGGAGAAGTATGCTGCGCAACATGATCAACAGTGAACCGGTTAGATCTCATCAGATAGAGGATTTGAACCATGCTACAAAGAATCATTGAAGCTTCAGTCCGCAATAAGTTTATGGTTATCCTGGCGGTTCTGTTCCTGATCGGTTGGGGCATCTATTCGATGGTGACGATCCCGATCGACGCGATCCCGGACTTGAGCGACGCTCAGGTGATTATTTATACAGAATATCCCGGTCAGTCGCCCCGAATTGTGGAAGATCAAGTGACCTACCCGCTGACGACCTCCATGGTCTCTGTGCCGGGGTCCAAAGCAGTTCGAGGATATTCCTTCTTCGGGTACTCGCTTGTTTACGTCATCTTTGAGGATGGCACTGATCTCTATTGGGCCCGGAGCAGAGTATTGGAGTACCTCAACTATGCACAGAAGCGTTTACCATCCAACGTCGTGCCGACGCTCGGACCCGACGCTACGGGGGTCGGCTGGGTATTCGAATACACACTAACGTCGGACAAGCATTCCCTCCAAGAACTCCGATCATACCAGGACTGGTACTTGAAATATGGTTTGTCGTCGGTTAGCGGCGTGGCGGAAGTCGCAAGCATCGGCGGTTATCAGAAACAGTACCAGGTGACTGTCGATCCCGCAAAACTCCAGGCATATAACATTCCGCTGAACATGGTGGAAATGGCAATCAAGAATTCGAACAATGACGTCGGCGGCGAAGTTGTTGAGATGGGCGAAACAGAATTCATGGTACGTGGGCTCGGCTACATCAAATCTATGGACGATATCAAAGACATTCCTTTGATGGTCGACAAAAAGAGTGGAACGCCGGTATATATCAAAGACATCGCCGATGTAACGATAGGTCCGTTGATGCGCCGCGGTCTTGCAGAAAGCAACGGTGAGGGCGAAGTCGTCGGCGGCATTGTTGTCATGAGGTATGGACAGAATGCTCTTGAGGTAATTGATAACGTAAAGAATAAACTCGAAGTCCTGAAGCAAGGACTACCGGAAGACGTCAAAATCAATACCGCTTATGATCGCTCGAGTCTTATCGAGCGGGCAATAGAAACGCTCAAAGACAAGCTGACAGAAGAAATCATCATCGTCGCAATCGTCTGCATCCTCTTCCTGCTTCACGCCCGAAGCGCGTTGGTGGCGATCTTTACGCTGCCGACCGCGATCCTCATGGCGTTCATCGTGATGAAGATACAGGGGATCAACGCAAACATCATGTCCCTCAGCGGTATCGCCATCGCCATCGGAGCTATGGTAGATGCCGCAATTATCATGATTGAGAACGCGCATAAACATATTGAACACGAAGCGCTGAAGCCACCGGGTGAGCGGCGTGAACATTGGCAGGTAATTCTCGATGCGTCGAAAGAAGTTGGACCTGCACTCTTCTACTCCCTTTTAGTGATCACAGTTTCATTCATCCCTGTGTTTACTCTTGAGGCTCAAGAGGGACGTCTTTTCAGACCTCTGGCTTTTACAAAAACCTATTCGATGGCCGCGGCGGCAATTCTCTCGATAACAATTGTTCCTGTCCTTATGGGCTATTGGATAAGAGGAAAAATCCTGGCGGAAAACAGGAACCCGATCAACCGGTTTCTTATCTGGGCATACACTCCGGTCGTCAGCTTCGTTCTTAAGTTCAACAAGTGGATCATCGTTGCTGCACTCGCCCTGCTTGCTATCACGATATTTCCGTTTAACAAGATCGGCTCTGAGTTCATGCCCCCTCTTTATGAAGGCGACATTCTATATATGCCTACGACATTGCCGGGAATGTCAATTACGAAAGCAAAACAACTCTTACAGCAAACTGACAAAATCATCCGCAAATTCCCCGAAGTGCATCATGTGTTCGGTAAAATCGGAAGAGCAGAAACTGCTACCGATCCTGCCGGGTTGGATATGGTGGAAACGACGATCATGTTAAAGCCCGAGAATGAGTGGCGCCCAGGGATGACGGTGGAAAAACTGATCGATGAAATGGATCGCGCTATTCAATTCCCAGGGGTCACCAATGCGTGGACGATGCCCATCAAAACCCGGACAGATATGCTCAGCACCGGAATTAAGACCCCCGTCGGCATCAAGATTTCCGGACCGGACCTCGACAAACTTGAGCAAATCGGCAAAGAGGTGGAGTCGGTGATGCGAACCGTTCCCGGAACACTCACCGCGTTCGCGGAACGAACAGTGGGAGGCAACTACCTCGACTTCGATATCAACCGAAAGGAAGCCGCACGCTACGGGTTGACGGTCGGTGATGTGGAGGGAGTCATTGAGACTGCCATGGGAGGTATGAGCGTCACGAACACTGTGGAAGGTCTCGAGCGGTACACCGTCAACCTTCGATACAGCCGCGAGCTTCGCGACAACTTAGAGGCGCTCCAAAGAGTTCTTGTTCCAACTCCTTCCGGGGCGCAGATTCCGATTGGCCAATTGGCGACCATTACGCCGCGCAAGGGGCCTATGGTTATTCGCAGCGAAGATACGAGGCCCAACGCGTGGGTTTATGTGGACATTAAGGATATCGATGTCGGAACATATGTTCAAAACGCGCAGCGAGTCGTGGCGGAGAAGATCAAAGTGCCGCCGGGATACAACATTATTTGGAGCGGCGAGTACGAATATATGCAGCGCGCGCAAAAACGGTTGATGGTTGTCATCCCCATGACGCTGTTTATCATTTTCGTCATTCTCTATATGAACATGCGGTCGATCACGAAAGTGGCCATTGTTTTTTTGGCAGTTCCTTTTTCACTCGTCGGCACATTTTGGTTCCTCTATTTTCTCGGTTATAATTTGAGCATCGCCGTTTGGGTTGGCATCATAGCTCTCGCCGGCCTAGACGCTGAAACGGGGGTCGTCATGCTCCTCTACCTCGATCACGCGTACGATGAATGGAAGAACAAAGGTTTGATGAGAGGTCTGCAGGATCTGAAGGATGCCATTCACCACGGCGCCGTTCAACGAGTTCGACCGAAAATTATGACGGCCTCCGTCATCATTGCCGGCCTTGTGCCGATCATGTGGAGCCATGGCACAGGAGCGGATGTCATGAAACGCATCGCCGCTCCGATGGTCGGCGGTGTGGTCACTTCGGTATTGCTGGAACTGGCTGTTTATCCTGTGATCTACTTCCTATGGAAAGGATGGGTGCTAAAGAAGGAAGCCCGGGTTGCAGGCCATCAGCTGAAGAATTAGCAGAAGAAGTCAGCGGAATCGCGTTCGTTCTTTAGTCTCGCGCAGGCTATTTGTTCATCATACAACTGTGCCGCCTCCTCACATTGATCATCTGTTTCGCCGAGCGCCTTTTGACACCGAGATTCATCGCTGGTCCTGTCCGCGACGCAGCGCACCAATACCGGAGGTGAGCATGCCACCAATCCCGCTGATGACCATGAGTTGGCCGAGCATATCATGCCAGTCGCTCATCGGAGTCATCAACAGCATCGATCCTCCAATCACAAGAGCTGCGAATGCGATTGCACCTGTGAGCCGACCGAGATTCCGGCTTAAGCGGCTCCCCAGGGCCTCCAAACTCGGAAGCCGGCCCATCTACCGCAGTTTGTCTACTTCACCATATATTGGAACGCCGTCGTTTTGGAGATTTCTCCAACGTTGACATTTACGGTAAACTGGTATTTTCCTTTTTCGTCAAGCGTTATGCCGATTCCATAGTGCTTCATCATGGGCTTGAGATTGACCGAAGAGTGTTTCTTTGACGGAGACTCAATCATCACCTTTGCTGTGGCGTCAGAGATCCCTTTCTTAGTAACAACATCTGTTACCTCAAGCATGATGCAGTGCGTCCCAGCCATCATCGAGTCCATCATCGCCTTGTTCATCTCCATGCCGTCGTGTTTCATACCGTTCATATCTTTTCCCATCTCCATACTCGTGTCATTCATCTTCATGCCGTCGTGCTTCATTGCCTTCATATCTTTGTTCATCGTCATGTGGCCCATCTTCTCCTTCATCATTTTCTTATGCTGCTTTTGCGTCATAAGCCACACTCTCATATGAACCCCTTCGACTGTCGCATCCGCCGTCGGCTTTCCCATCATCTTCGACATGTGGTGTTGCTTCACATCTGTCGCGGTCTTCTCGTCCCCGGTGCCTTTTGCGGACATCGGAAGTATCAAGGCGAATGTGAGGAGTATCGAGAGAAATACATAATTCATTTTCATTTGAAGTCCTTTTGATTTGGTGTGTGAATTGTTTGATTTGAGCATGCCAAGCCTATTCATTCTTCTTCATGATAACCCAACCGAGCACGACGCCGAGACCAAGTGTCAGAATTGCGGGAGTCCACAACCAACCCCGCTCACCCACCCAGCCACCATCATTCATCATCCCTCCGGTCATTGCCCCTCCGCCGAAGAACAAAAAGAGCGAGACAACAGCAATGAACGAAGTGACGAGATGTGCATTCGATAACGCTTTCATAAAACCTTCCTCCTTTGTAATTGCTAACACCGACAACAACTCGGTATAGTGCTGATTGAGTTGCCCGAGAGGATAGTTGCGCTCTGGTTCTGCATTCTTCTTTTCCGAGAGCGAAAGAACAGTACAATGGCCTTAAACGCGATCCCGTGAAAGCGGAGTTCGTCCCTATCTTCTGTGCGAGAAGGTTGCGCGCGCTCGAATATGAGGCTCGTACCGTCAGTATTTCTCCCTTTGGACTCGGTTGTCGCAACTCATCCAAAAATCAGTGTGAATCAAACTACGGACAATGGGAAAGGAAGATAATCGCCCTAAAGGATGAAATAGTAGCTAATCCCTTCAGGACTGGAATTACACTTCGCGTTGGATCTATGAGATTGCCGGACATCACGACAATCAGAAGCAACTTCAAAGGATCTTCGCGATCTCGATGTGAGAATTGAGGTATTTTGGCCTTGATTAAGGAACTTAACATTCCTACTTTTGTTCAAATAATCAATGAACAGCATGTTTTCTTAAATGGGAGTTGTATGAAAAACATCATAGCTTTGTTCGTTTTCGCCATCTTCACAGTAGCCGCCACAGCTTCTTCTGCCCCAAGCAACGAGGCAAAGAAGGGCTCAAAATCCGCAGCACACAAAGACTGTAAAGAATGCTGCTGCGATATGAAGAGTAGCAACGCGGCAAAAAAATCGGGTAGCAAGAGCATGAACATGAAAAAGGACGAAGCAAAAAAGGAGCCCGAAAAGAAGTGACCCATACGACTCTCGCGCTCTCTAATAACTCGATGGCCGGAGGCTAAACTCATGAAATGCCTCCAATGCGGCAGTGAGCTTGTGGCCGGAGCACTCTTCTGCCCTCGATGTGGAGCAAAAGTCTCATCTTCCGCAGAGATGGGCTCACCTCCAAAGAGTACACTCCCCTCGGCTGCGAACGTCGCTGGAAGAAGGGCGATGAGCGGAAAGGCAAAAGTGATCTATTCGACGGTCGCCGTTGCCCTCATCGCCGGGATGTCAATCATCTTCATCCGCAATCTCCCCGGCGGGGATCATCCGGTTGTCAAGGAGCAGCCGGTTGTAGTCCAATCGGTCAACTACGAGGGGGCGAAGCTGACAATGACTCCTGTAAGTTCCAGGATCGAAAACGGCTACATCGTCATTTCCCTTTCCGATGTCATCGAAAAGAAGATGGTCGCTTTTACCTACGTAGGGAAGACCAAGAATGTCGACATGCTCGCCTACATCAATCCTCAAGGCAAACTCGTGACGGCGGTTGCCATGTGCGAGCCGTGCAATTCAAAGAGCTTCCACACCGAATCGCAGGATATTGTCTGCGACAATTGCGGCACCCGCTGGAACTTTACGACACTCGAAGGCATCAGCGGATCATGCCAAAAGTATCCGCCGGATCCTATCCCCAGCCAGGTCGTCGGAAACGACGTTCGGATCAACACGCGGCTCATCGAACAATGGAAAATGAGAATATGAAGACGAAGCTCATTTCTGTTTTCGTCCTGTTCCTGGCCATGGCCGCCGGGTGCGGCAAATCGTCCTCCTTCCAGACCCCTTCGAAATCGTCGGACGTGACAGTAGCATCCATCCAGTTGCCAACATTGAAATGCAAGACCTGCGTGAAGACGCTCACAACAGCGCTACAGTCTGTTGACGGAATCGAGAGTGCGGATTTCGATTTGGAGGGGAAAAAAGCGACAGTGAAATTTATCGCTGCAAGACTGGACGTGGGGAAAATACGCACCGCAATCAGCAACGCCGGATATGATGCTGATGATGTAAAGCGGGATTCGAGCGTGTATCAGGATCTTCCGGAGTGCTGCAAATAGCTGTTGACTGGGAAAAGGTCCGCTGTCTTCATTCCCCAATCAGAGATTGGAACGACGTGAAGGGGCGATGTATGTCTCGTTC
>CAYLMV010000113.1:0-10203 GCA_964384415.1 uncultured Chitinophagaceae bacterium
CATTGCGAGGAACCCCGCTTAACGCGGGGCGGCGAAGTGCCGCCATGCGGCATCCTGTAAAGCGGGACAATCTCCTTTTGAAACAGGGGATTGTCCCGCTGTATGGGGGATCCCTTCGGGACTTCTCCCGCTCTACGAGGGGGATCGCAATGACATTTCACCTAAAGTTGCCCACTACTGGATTTTTGCATGCTTAGGATGGGGTCACCAATAATGAATAAACCTCGGGAGGTTAATTAATTCGCCCCACGAGCCCTGATTTGACGGCGAATTATGCCTCTGCCCTACCTTGACTTTCATCACAACACCGTGTATATTCACGTCACACTGAATTGACGGCTGAGATCCTCTGGGCCTACAAAGACAATAGTTACTACGATGGAAGAAGTCAATTTCCTGCGAAATGTCCCTATTTTCAACGAGCTGAGCGACCAGGAGCTGGAAAAGATCGCTGCGCTTGGCGTCAGAAAGAAGTACAAAAAGGGGAGCATTATTCTCCTCGAGGAGGAGACCGGCGCCGCCCTGTTTGTGATCGTTGCCGGAAAGGTGAAGATCGTCCGGATGGACGATGACGGGCGCGAGGTTATCCTTTCGATTTTGGGGGAGAGCGATTTCTTCGGGGAAATGGCAATCCTGGACGGGCTCACCCGTTCGGCGAGCGTTGTCGCGACAACCAAGTCCGAATTGTTCATGATCCACCGCCGGGATTTTTTGAAACTCCTCAACGACTACCCGATGGTTGCGATCGCACTTCTGCGCGAGCTGACCGGACGTTTGCGCAAAGCCGATGCCCAGATCAAAAGCCTTTCGCTGAAGGACGCAGCGGGGAGAGTTGCGAACGTCGTCCTGCAGCTTGCGGACGACATCGGAATGTTCCGCAAAGGGCGGGTAGAAATAGATGAGCTTCCGCTGCAGCAGGATCTGGCGAACATGGCCGGAACTTCGCGCGAAACAATCTCGCGGATGATTCACAAGTTCATCAAGAAGGGGTATCTTCAGCTTCAGGGGAACAGACTCATTATCAACGATTACGAAAGCTTCAAGAATCTTCATGTCTAACAAGATCAACTTCCTCATTTATCTTCACTGAGAGCCGGGCACCCTGAATTGCGAGAGGCTTTACGAGCCTTGCAGAGCAGAGCAGAATAAGAGATTATGGGCGCGAAAGCCGACCTGCATACGCACACGATTTGTTCCGACGGCGCACTTTCTCCTTACGAGCTTGTCAAGAAGGCCAAAGCACAGGGCCTGTCTATCATCAGCATTTCGGACCATGACAGTGTCGCGGCAATTCCGGACGCACTTGAATTCGGCAAAGAATTCGGCGTGGAGGTGATCTCCGGCGTCGAACTGAGCGCGAATTTCGAAGACAAAGAAGTCCACATCCTCGGATACTTCGTCGATTACAAGAGCCAGCGTTTGCTGGACTACCTCACTTTTTTCCGTCACGAAAGAATCAAGCGCGCTGAACGGATCGTCGCAAAACTCAATAGTCTTCAGGTGCCGTTAAGAATCGAATCCGTCATGGAACACGCGGGGACGGGTTCGGTCGGCCGCCCGCACATTGCCGCAGCGATGGTGGATGAAGGCCATACAAAATCGTATCAGGAATCGTTCGATCGCTACATCGGCAACGGCGGGCCCGCCTACGAACGAAAATTTCAATTCTCTCCAGCAGAAGCAGTTCAGCTCATCGCCTCTTCCGGAGGCCTTTCCTTCCTTGCCCATCCGGGGCGATACACGACGGATGGAATGCTGCAGCATCTTATCAAAGCCGGGATCGACGGAATTGAAGTCATTCATCCTTCTCACTCGCCGGAACACGTCGCGCATTACCGGGGTGTCGCCAGCGAGTACTATCTTCTCGAAAGCGGCGGCTCGGATTTCCATGGCGGCAAGAAAAATGACGACGGGTCGTTCGGCTCGTTCTTCGTGGACGAAAGTAAGGTCGACACGATGAAGAGGCGTCTTTTCCTGCACAAGTCGTCGTAGATTAACTTCACAGGACCGGTGGTTTGTATGCCCAGGGTGTTTGAAGGAGGCGTCACGAGCGGGGGTCATAAATTCGCGATCATCGTGAGTCAGTTCAACCAGACCGTGACGAAGAGATTGTTGGACGGAGCCGTCGAGTGCTTCCAGCGGCATGGAGTGGATACAGACGCCGATATCGACGTGTACTATTGTCCGGGCGCATTCGAAATACCAGGAGTAGCATCTCTCATCACGGCGAACGGCGAATACGACGCTGTCGTATGCCTGGGAGCAATCGTGCGGGGCGAAACCCCCCACTTCGAGTATATCGCGCAGGAATGTGCCCGTGGAATCGGCAGTCTCGCCCGGGAGCGAAAGGTCCCGTTGCTTTTTGGAATTCTAACGACTGATACGTACGACCAGGCGATGGAGCGTTCGGGCGGCTCCGTCGGCAACAAAGGCTGGGATGCTGCATTGGGGGCTATTACAATGGCAAACCTCTATACACAACTCATCAACAAGCCGAAAAGGAACTAAGCACGCATCTTTTGGTACAGCACACAGTGCATGTTTCAACAGTTTCTTCCGACGATTAGAAGAAGGAGTTGTGTATGAAAAAAGAAATTCTCTTGGGGTTATCGGTTCTTTGCGCGGCATTCCCCGGCGCGCGCAATGCGTATGCAGGAATCGGCGATTGGAAGAATTACACGTATATGAACAATGCCGTCGGGCTCGTGAGCTCTCGTAACGCAGAATGGGTTGGAACGACTGGAGGCGTTCTCCGATTCACGATCGGTGATTCGGCCTTCCAGAAATTCACGAACTCCGAAGGCCTGACGGGGAATGATGTATCCGCAATCGGACTCGACCAACAGGGCTCCGTTTGGATTGGTGAGAAATCGGGCTCAATCGACATCTACTCGCCGGCGTCAAATACGTGGAGATATCTCGACGATATCGCCGTGTCCCTGCAATCCCAAAAAGGCATCAACGCCTTCTTCATGCACGGCGACTCGGTGTACATTGCAACGGCGTTCGGGGTGAGTGTCTTCAGCCTGGCGAAATTTGAGTTTCACGACACGTACGGAATTTTCGGCACTCTCTCTCATCCCAACGTCACAAGTTTGACAATCCTTAACGGAAGAGTCTTCGTCGGCACCTCGGGAGGGACCGCGGTCTCACGCGTGGGAGCGACCAATCTCGCCGCGCCAGAATCGTGGGATTCGTATGCCGTTCCTGCTTCGGTGACGGGTATGGCTGCTTTTCAAGGCTCTGTCTATGCCGCGTCGAGCTCGGGGGCATACGTGTATCAGGGAGGAGCATGGGTGCAGGTGCCCGGAGCAGGTCAGCCTCTGGTTGGGCTCGTGAGCACAGATTCGGCCCTTTATATGGCCGGGCTTAACAGCCTTCTCGTTCTCTCTCCCGCGAACACCGTATCGGCGATCGGCGGATTCACGCCGGCTGCCGTCACGTGCGCTGCCATCGATTCGACCGGACGGATATTTATCGGCTGCCAGGATGGCGGGATCAGCACGCTCAACGGCGCCAGAACTCAATGGAACCAGTATCTTACCAACGGGCCAACGACTAACTTTTTCCCCAGCATCGTTGTCGACGAAGATGGCGTTGTGTGGGCGGCTTCAGCGGGACCGGGGGGACACGCAACGGGAAGAGGATTCTATTCATTCGACGGAAAGAAATGGAGAGATTACACCGTCGCAACGACGCCTCAATTGCAGACCAACGAATTTTTCTCCGTAAGCCTCGGGCCGAACAATTCCAAGTGGTTAGGTTCGTGGGGGCGCGGTGTCGTTCTAGTCGACGGGAACGGGAATGTCGTCCGAACCTTCGATGATACGTATCCAGGTTTCCCGGGTGCCGACAAACCGACCTCCGTCGTCATCGGAAAGATAGCGGCGGATGCATCGGGAAATGTTTGGGTCCCCATGTTTACGTACCTGAGCCGGCAGGCATTGTGGGAGATGAAGACCGATTCGACGTGGAAATTTGTCAATTCCGCCTCCAGCAATTCCTACGGACTTTTCCTGGGTGTGACCATCGACCGTAACGGAACAAAGTGGTGTTCGAATACTCTCCCCGATTTTGCCCCGAAGGGAGATTTCATGTACTACAACGAATCAGTTTCGGTCCAGGGATTGGCCGGCGACGATTGGGGTGAATTGGCGGCTTCATCCGGGCTGACGAGCGAGACGGTGACGTCTGTCGTTGAAGATCAGAACGGAAACCTGTGGGTTGGAACGGACGTTGGAATAACGATCGTGAACGACCCCGCGTTGCCCTTGTCCCAAAACACGCTTGTGTTTCTCGGCGCCGTGCGGGACCAGTTCATCAACACGATCGTTGTCGATCCCCTCAACAATAAATGGATTGGAACACAAACGGGGGTTGATTATGTTTCGGCCGACGGCTCGGCGCTTCTCGGACAATACACGACCCAGAATACCAACGGAAAGCTCGTCGACAACAACGTTCTTTCCATAGCGCTGGATCAAAAAAAGGGCATTGCGTACTTCGGAACCGGGAAGGGGTTGTCGAGCCTGGAAATTCCTGCGATAGCGACCATCGAAAAAATGAGCTCGCTCGAAATTGGGCCGAACCCGTACATCGTTCCCAGCGAAAACTCATTCACCATCAAGGGACTTGCGGATAACGCGACGATCAAGATTCTGAATGTGAGAGGATCTTTGGTGAAGGAATTTGCTGCCCAGGGGGCGGGGCGGGCTTTCTGGGACGGGACCGACGGAAACGGAAAGATTGTTGGAAGCGGGATCTATTTTGTCGTTGCGTACGCCGATAACGGAAACCAGGTATCGACGGCGAAGCTTGCGGTGATACGAAGGTGAGATTCACCGGAAATCCATTTGTGGTTTTGTATCGATGTTGCATCGCGGATCACATTCGCCGTCGGTCGGTACAGCGGGGCGAGTGCTTTAAGATGGGATGTACCTATTCACAACTTCATTGAGAAGGAGGCAGTTGACCATTGGAAAATTCAACCTATAAAGATGAGATCTTTACAAAGCGAGTGCGGGCCGGGAAGCGGACATATTTCTTTGATGTGAAGGCAACGAAGTCGGAAAAAGACTTCTACATCACCATCACCGAGAGCAAAAGAGTCGGCGAAGAGGAATATGAAAAGCACAAAATCTTTTTGTACAAAGAGGATTTTGACAAATTTGCCGATGCCCTGATGGAGACCGTCGACTATGTGCAGGACGAACTCCTCGTACCTCCCCCCGCAGAACAACAGCCCGCAGTGGAAGAAAAGGCCGGGTAATTGATACTGTCGCGGGTTCGGCAAGCTTGTGCGCCGACCATGAGCAGATCCGTTTAACGGAGGGCGTCCTCCAACGCCGTCCGGGCATCTGTTTTGGAATCCCGGTACTTTACGATCAGCGGCGTGTACACGCTCAGCCCGTGCACGCCCGCGAACGCTGTTGTCATGGCGCGCGATCCGGCGACCACGACCGCATTCTCCGGAATAATCAGCGATCCGGCATCCGTCTTTCTCACGATCGTCCCGTTGACACAGTCATAAGCGGGAGTTGAAGCCGTGAGAATGACGCCGCTCGCGATCACTGCGCGATTCCTGACGATCGTTCCCTCATAGATTCCGCAGTTCCCCCCGACCAACACATCGTCTTCGATGATGACCGGCAGCGCGTTCACCGGTTCAAGGACTCCGCCGATTTGTGCCGCTGCGCTGATGTGAACTCTTTTCCCCACCTGCGCACATGACCCAACAAGCGCATGCGAGTCTATCAGTGTGCCTTCGTCGACATAAGCACCAACATTGACATACGAGGGGGGAACCATGATGACGCCGGGAGAAAGATACGCTCCGCGCCGGACCGCGCTTCCACCCGGAACGAGTCGGACATTGTTGTCGAGTGTCATCTCCTTCAGCGGAAAGGTGTGCTTGTCGAAGAAGGTGAATGGCTTTGATGTCTCGATCTTCTGGAGGGCTCCAATCTTAAATCCGAGCAGAATTCCCTTCTTCACCCACTCATGAACCACCCAACGGCCGTCGATCTTTTCTGCCGCCCGGATCTTCCCGCCGTCGAGGAGGGAAATAAAGAATTCAAACGCCTTCTGCTCGACATCGTCCCGGCCCCCGCTTTTTGATGAAGAGAGTTCTTCGATGAGCGAAGGGAGTGATTCAGGCGAAAGTGTCATTTGTGTGTTTCCATCAAGTGAAGTTCTTCGAGGGCCCGCCGCACTGCGAACCGGTGATCGGTGGTCATCGGCGTCAGCGGCAGCCGGTACGCTTCGTCGATCATCCCCATAATGGCGAGTGCGCCTTTGACGGGGATCGGGTTCGATTCAATGAAGTTGAGGTTCATCAGCTGGAGCAGTTCTTCGTGGATCGCCCGGCCTTCAGAAAAATTCCCCTCGAGGCAGAGCCGGACCATGGTCGAGAAGAGCCGGGGGGTTTCGTTGGAAACCACGGAGATCGCTCCGTCGGCGCCAAGGGCGAGCAGCGGCAGCGTCAATGCATCTTCCCCGGAGAGAACGGTAAAATGCGGCGGGCGGTGCCTGAGGATTTCCATCACCTGGCCCATGTTTCCTGATGCCTCTTTGATTCCGGCGATGCCCGGCAGTTCGGCGATCCTCAACGTCGTTTCCGCGTTGATGTTGCTGCCGGTTCTTCCCGGCACGTTGTACACAATAATCGGAATGTCGACCGATTCAGCAATCGCCTTGTAGTGCTGGAAAAATCCTTCCTGCGTTGGCTTGTTGTAATACGGCGCGATCGAAAGAGCTGCCTGCGCGCCAATGGCGCGCGCATGCTGCGTCAGCGAGATCGCCTCCCGCGTGGAATTGCTTCCGGCTCCGACAATCACCGGAACGCGTCCCGCGGTCTGTTCGACAACGACGTCCATGACATGGTGGTGTTCCGCGTGATTCAGGGTCGCACTCTCGCCCGTTGTACCGCATGGAACGAGACCGTTTACTCCGTTGGTGATCTGAAAATCCACCAGAGAGCGAAGAGCCCGCTCGTCTACCGCACTGTCGCCGCTCTGCATCGGCGTAACAAGCGCCGTGGCGACACCTCTGAACGAAAATTGTGATGACATAAAGAAACCTTTCAGTGTGAAAAGTGAGAATTATTTAGCGAACAAAAAATCTTCCATGGTAAATATCCCGCTGCGGCCCTGGATCCATTCGGCGGCGCTTACCGCACCGGCAGCAAAGCCGCGCCGGCCGTGAGCGGTGTGCGTGATCTGTATCGAATCGGCCGGCGATTCGAACGCAGCGGTATGAATCCCCGCGACGTTTCCGACCCTGCTGCTCGTCACGAGCAATTCATGCGGCAGGATTTGCCGGTTGCCGAGAGATGTGAGAACTTCTGTCTTGCGCTTTAATTCAGCAAGGATCTTCCCGGCAAGCGTCAGTGCCGTTCCGCTCGGCGCATCCTTTTTTAAGCGATGATGGACCTCGTGAACGGTAGCGTCGTACTCGGGGAAGCGATTGAGGATCCGGGCTGCTTCGGCCGCCGCATGAAAAAGCACCTGGGCGCCGATGGAAAAATTCGAGGCGTACAGAAGAGTGCCGCCGCATTGGCGCATGAAATCGATCAAAGCCGGGAGCTGTTTGTTCCAGCCGGTCGTTCCTACGACAAGGGGAATACGAAGCGGACCGAGAGTGCGAAGGTGATGTTCTGTGGCGTCGGGAGAACTGAAATCAATCGCGCAGTCTGCTTTTTTGACTTCGGAGGGGAGTGCATCGGCGTTCGGGAGAGGTGCCTCTATCATGAAACGTGCGGCGATCGTGTGCCCCCGTTCTACGGCGACCTGCTCGATGTCCTGACCCATCCGGCCATATCCAAGCAAAACAATGTTCATTCGACCATCCTTTGCCCCCGAAACCGAAAGCCGCGGGGGCTATAAACGAAAAAAGTAGAGGAGCGCGAGACTCTCTACTTTCATGATCGATCGAATGACACGGTGCATCGCTGCCTGAGCAGTTCGCCGAACATCAACGCAGATCGTCGTTAGCGCTCCATCCCGCTCCTCTTGCCGAGGAGATCGGGATGACAGTTTGCAGGTTGTTCACGCTGCAACCCAAGCCGCACGTCGAATCGGCGGACGACTTTCGGCGGCACGATGTGCTTGCCCTTTCGCTGAAGGTCGCTGAGTCGATTCGCTCTCGCTTCAACTACTAATGCGTGCCGCTCCTCTAAGACTCCAGTAATTAACGCAATTCCATCCTTGTTGTCAAGGGGAAGAGGCAAGAAAGACCAACCCGAACGGATCGCGACTCCAATTTGTCCTGTACTCCCGCGAGGGCGATGGCAGATAAAAGATTTTTTGTGTACACTGAACTTCCTGCGTTTCCACTTCTGACCTGTTCAGGCGGCCCAATGAGTTGGTTGTTCGGCGTCTCCGGACGCGACATATCGGAAGCCTCAGTCTCTCGCTCACGGGCAATCCACGGAAAAGCGATCGACACTTTTGCGAACAACGGGAATTTCTACTTCGCCGTGGGCGGATTGCCGGCAACCTGTTTCTCCGGCCGGACTCTGAATGCAGAAGGCACGGTGACTAGTTTCTGGATCTCCCTCGGGTGCGGTTTCGGAAAAGAAAACGGGGACAAAAAACTCTACGGTTACCGGGATTGGTCGGACCTCAAGATAGAAGACATCGGCGCGTTGGACGGGCATTTTGTGCATCTCAGGTATGAAAAAGAGGTTCTCAAAATATTCACAGACACGATAGGGCTTCGGACCCTCTATTGGGCTGAATCGCACGGACAATTTGTTTTCAGCACGAGGCTCGACTGGGTCGCGAAGTACCTGGGAGGACGCCGGATCGATTTTGAAAGGATCGGCTCTCGTTGGCTTCTCTATAATCAGCTCACCTATGACAGCCCGGTGAGCGGAATCCAGAAATTGGGGCCCTCCGGAAGGCTGGTCCTCGATCACGGCTCCATGACATCCCATCACACTGCATTTACGCCCGACTTTTCTCCCCGGAACACCATCGAACAATACAGCGACCTTGTTTCCAAATCTCTTCATCCCCGAATGGACTCTGATCTGACTTTGAGCCTCGGGCTTTCTGGAGGGCTCGATTCGAGAACCCTCCTTTCGATGCTGCTCCAATCAGACAGGAACAAATTCCAGGCTCATACCTTTGGAGATAAGCAGGAACCGGATGTCTTCATAGCTTCAAGAATCTCAAAGGGTGAAAAAGTTCGACACATCGTTTGCGATATTCCTCTCCCTGGGGCAGCAGAGACGATTCCAATCCTTGATGAGTATGTGGCGCAAACAAACCTCGCGGAGCCGGCGTACTCAGTCTTAAGATTGCGTCATTATAATGGTCTGGATTCGGGCAAGTACTTCGTCGTCGATGGAGCTTTCGGCGAGGTTTCGCGCCGGCAGTATATGAACCGGCTCCTCTTGGGCGGCGTCCAGGCTGTCACACAGAGGAGGTTTGACAGGTTCGTAAAAACGCTCGCGTTCAGGAGGGGGAATATCTTCAATGCCGATGCAGCGATGATGATGAAGCGGGGAGCGGAAAAAGAAATCGGAGCAACCCTTGAAACGATGCCCGACCCGCGTCGGATCGGGATTGGAAATTATCTGGATCTCTGGGTGCTTCGTACGAGAGTTCCCAACTATGGCTGTGATGAACAGGCCAGAGTCGATGGGATCATCCTGAACTACATGCCTTTCGTCCAGCCGAGCCTGGCCAATTGCATTTTCGGGATTCCCGTAAGAAGAAGAAACGGGAGCAATATTTTCAAAACGATCATCTCGCTTCATGCCCCGCAGCTGGAAAGGTATCCGCTGGTCAAGAACAATGCGACCTTCCCCTATCATCTGTCGAGGGCGGCTGCCATGATTCTTGCGCAGATCAAGTTGCGAATGGGCCTTGCGTACGAGGACGCATCTCCGCACCTCTTTTTGGAAATGATGAAGGAATTCGTGTTCGATGCTCTTCACTCGAAGGAAGCAGTCGAATATGATGCTTACGATCATGCCGGAATTTCAAAGATGGTGCATGATTATTACTCCGGAGTTCGCGCCAATGCGAACGAAGTCTGTTGGTGGCTTACCTTTGAACTTTGGAGAAGAAGAATCGAACGGTCTTAGCCCAGGTTAGTTGCGCGTTGACGCCAACGCTCAAAAAGGGGAGTGTGCGCGGATGGTCCGCATTGCGAGCGGCAGTAGTGTTACAGCCTGATCTTCCATCTCGTTCCCAA
>CAYLMV010000113.1:10303-11969 GCA_964384415.1 uncultured Chitinophagaceae bacterium
TCTCGTTCCCAACCGGAGGTTGGGAACGAGAAGGGCTCGCGCGGTTTTTAGCATCACTCTTAGTCGGGAGGTCAGTGCTCGCTATTAGTTGGTGTTTCAGCTTTAGATAAGGCACGTCATGCCCACCACGCGGCAGGCTCCAGTGGGCATCTATAGTCATCAGATTTAAGAGAGGATGTTTGGATTCCCGCTTCTCCCAAAGGGATGCCATTGGCACGCGGAAATGACAAAGTGAAACATTGCCGAATCGCCGTATTTCTTGACTCTCGCTCCTATAATGGGTATATTGAACATGTTTTTTCCGACAAAGTCGCGTTTTTTGACAAAATTCGACGATTTTTTGGAGAAAGATCAGGCAGGAGACTAGAGTGAAGATCAATATTTCGAATCTTTCTCAAGGGACACATGACTACGAGTTGTCGAAAAGCGCTACGGACCTTGGACTGGCTGAAGATTTCCTCGGCGACGTGACTGCCAGGGTGATGCTTGAGAAATCGAGCCGCCAGATACTCCTGAGGGCACACATCGCCGCCAACGCAGTGTTTCATTGCGACCGCTGCCTGGAAGAATTCAGGAAAGAGATCACGCCGACGCTCCAAACGCTCTACGTCTGGAATGCAGCCGACGAGCCCGGAAAAGAGGACGAAGAAGTTCGCGCCCTGCCGCCGGATGCGAATATGATCGATATCTCGGCGGATGTCCGGGAAATAGTCGTTCTGAACGTGCCGCTCAAGCTGCTCTGCAAAGAAGAGTGTGCAGGATTGTGTCAGCATTGCGGAAAGAATCTGAACAACGCTGCCAACGGAGAGTGCGATTGCGCTCCCAATGAAATTGATCCGCGATGGAACAAACTCGCGGGGTTCGCCGAAGTTTCAATGTTAAAGAAGAGAAACTAAATCATCAGAAGGAACTACCGCAATGCCAAATCCTAAACGCCGCCACTCAAAAACTCGCGGTCGAAAGCGACGCACGCATTATAAGGCCACCGCGCCCTCCCTTGGGGAGTGCCCGAATTGCCGCGAGCCAAAACTCCTGCACAGGGCTTGTCCGAATTGCGGCTACTACAACGGCCGCTCAATAATTATTCCCAAAGAAGCGTAGTCTATCGTTACTCGAGAGCGCAACGATCACCGTTAAGAACAATTAACCACAATCGTGTCGGATACTCTTTGAACCACGCATCAGGAAAGCTGCGAATAGCCGTGGATGCGATGGGGGGCGATTTCGCGCCCGTTAACGAGGTAGAGGGAACCGTTGCGGTGCTTCGTGAAACCGGCAACAGGTTTGAAGTGGTTCTTGTCGGGAAGGAAAAGGGCATCGCCGATGAGCTCGCAAAGCAGGGCGCCGAGGGGCTTTCGGTCTCAATCGTTCCGGCTGCCGACGTGATCGACATGCACGATTCTCCCGTCGTCGCGATAAAGCAAAAACCGGATTCGTCGCTCGTCGTCGGAATGACGCTTCACAAAGAGAAGAAGGTCGATGCGTTTGTCAGCGCGGGCAACACCGGTGCGGTAACGGCTGCGTCAACGCTGATTCTTGGGAGAATACCCGGAGTCAGCCGGCCGACGGTGGCGGCGATCTTCCCCTCGGAGACAGGCCCGACCCTTGTCGTCGATGCCGGCGCTGTGACCGACTGTAAGCCTCACTTCCTCTTCGAGTTTGGCGT
>CAYLMV010000114.1:0-11904 GCA_964384415.1 uncultured Chitinophagaceae bacterium
ACGTTATAAAAGAAAGTGAAGTTGAAATCTCATGATCGATGGGATTCTATGGGTAGTTAGCGTTGATTCTTTTCATCCGGAAGAGGGAATGGTCATTCCCTCTTTTCTTTTTTTAAGAGGAACTCATGGCTGACAAACAATATGATGTCGTGATCATCGGTGGCGGGCCCGGCGGCTACATCGCGGCTATCCGCGCCGGTCAACTCGGTTTGAAAACGCTCGTCGTTGAAAAAGACAAATTGGGGGGTATCTGTCTGAACTGGGGCTGCATCCCGACAAAGGCGCTCCTTAAGAATGCAGAGATTTATAACTTGCTCCGCCATGCGGATGACTTCGGCTTTTCGTTCGACAACCTGAAAGCGGATTTCAGCGTCGCGGTGAAAAGAAGCCGCGATATCGCGAGCCGCTCATCGAAGGGTATAGAATTCCTGTTCAAGAAGAACAAGGTCGACTATCTGTCGGGGACGGCGAAGATTGCGGCCAAAGGAGTCGTCGAGGTCGCTCAGGCCGGCAAGACGGAAAAGATTAACGCGAAACACATTATTCTCGCCACCGGGACAAGGCCCAAGACGTTTCCTTCTATCAAGATCGACGGGAAACAGGTGATTACCAGCTCAGAAGCGATGGTCCTCAGCGCCCCTCCGAAGAGCATGATTATCATCGGTGCAGGAGCCATCGGGGTCGAATTCGCGTACTTCTACAATGCGTACGGCACAAAGGTTACGATCGTTGAGATGATGCCGAGTCTCCTCCCCATTGAAGATAGGGAAGTGACAAAGACTCTTGGACGCGTCTATGCGAAGAGCGGAATCGAAGTATTGACTGAAACGAAAGTCGAGAACGTATCAACTGGAAAAGAGGTAACGGTTACTATCAGCAACAAAGAGGGGAAGAAGGATCTCACGGCAGACATCGCCCTCGTTGCGATCGGGGTTCAAGGGAACATCGAGGGACTCGGCCTCGAGGCGCTTGGCGTCAAAACCGATCGTTCGTTCATCACCGTGGACAAGTTCTATAAGACAAACGTTGACGGCATTTACGCAATCGGCGATGTCAACGGTCCTCCGTGGCTGGCGCACGTTGCTTCAGCTGAAGGGGTTGCCTGTGTCGAGAAGATCGCAGGAAAGAATCCCCATCCGATCAACTACGATAATATTCCCGGATGCACGTACTGCCAGCCGCAGGTTGCAAGCGTCGGCATGACGGAAGAGAAAGCTCGCGAAAAAGGTTATGATCTGAAGATCGGGCGTTACCCATTCCGTTCTCACGGCAAGGCGCTGGCGATCAACGAGCCGGAAGGTTTTGTAAAATTGATATTCGATGCGAAGTACGGCGAACTTCTTGGCGCACATATTATAGGATCGGAGGCGACCGAAATGATCGCCGAGCTGGTGATCGCCCGTACACTTGAAACGACGCGTGAGCAAATCATCCAGACGATCCATGCTCATCCAACCCTCACGGAGGGTGTTGGCGAGGCGGCGCTGGATGCATACGGCGAAGCGCTTAATATATAGATGCAGGCCACTGTCCTGAATTGGAACTCTTTTTGAAAGAGTCCCGAAGGGACGACATGTCTGTAGAACAAGAAATTCAAAATTTCCCAGAGCTCCGTCAGGAGCGAAATATCAAATTGTTCGAGATTCTACTGATACAGGAATTAGTTGCCGGAATGAAATTGTCCTTTACAATATGAACCGACTTCTGACCGTGAATCTCGGCCGTACTCGCTACGCTGATGCATGGGCGCTGCAGCGGAAAGTCTTCGCTGCTCGCCTGGCAGGGCGCGTGCCCGACGTGCTGCTCCTGACGGAGCATGAGCCGGTTTACACGCTCGGGAAAGGGTCGGACGCGAATCATCTTCTCGCAAATGATGTTGAATTGAAAGAGAAGAAAATTGATCTGTTCAATATCGACCGGGGAGGAGACGTTACGTTCCATGGACCCGGCCAACTGGTTGGCTATCCGATCATCGATCTTAGCGCTCATTACCAGGACATCCACCGCTACCTGCGGGATATTGAAGAAGTGCTGATCCGCACCGTTGCGGACTTCGGCGTGTCCGCATCGCGGTCGGAGGGGTTGACGGGCGTATGGGTGAAGAACGACAAAGTCGCAGCGATTGGCGTGAAGGTGAGCCGGTGGATTACGATGCACGGCTTCGCGTTGAATGTTAACACCGATCTCGCGTATTTCGACCGGATTATTCCTTGCGGAATTTTCCATAAAGGGGTGACCTCGCTTCGAAATGTTCTCGGCGTCGAACTCGCGATCGATGACGTGGCAGCATCGGTCGTTCACAACTTTGAATCTGTATTCTCAGTCGCATCGCAACCAACGGTGCTCAATGAGCTTCTTTCGGGCGAACATCTCGAAAGCGCTTCTGTTGTTGATGAGAGGATTTCATGACAACGAAAAAGAATGTGCTGACGGTCCATCAACATGATTTCTCAGCCGATCGTGAATTGAAAAGCGTCACCCTCACGAACGCTGCGAACGGGCAATTGACCAACGAACAGATGGTCCGGGCCTACCGCACCATGTATCTCTCCCGTTACTTCGATGAAAAATCGATGATCCTGCTGAAGCAGGGGAAGATCCACTTTCACATTGGCGGACCCGGTCATGAGGCCTGCCAGGTCGCGGCGGCGATGGCATTAAAACCGGGCTACGACTGGGCGTATCCCTATTACCGCGACCTCGCCTTTGCGCTGCAGTACGGATCGACAGCGTACGAGGTTTTTCTTGAATCGATGCACCGCCTTGGCGGACCCAGCTCGAACGGCCGCCAGATGCCCTCGCATTATGGAAACAAATCGCTCCGCATTCCGGCGCAATCGAGTCCGACGGGAACTCAGTTCCTGCAGGCTGTCGGCACAGCAATGGGCGCGGTGAAGGACGGGTCGGATGAGGTTGTCTATGTCTCCTCAGGCGAAGGAGCAACGAGCGAAGGCGAATTCAGCGAAGCATTGAACTGGGCCAGCCGCGCCAAGTATCCGGTTGTTTTTTTGATTCAAAATAATGGATATGCAATCTCCGTTCCGGTGAAAGACCAGATTGCCGGATGTTCTATCTCCGAATTGACAAGCGGCTACCCGAACCTGCTCCGAATCCACATAGACGGGACCGATTTCACGGCTTCCTATCGCGCCGCCCGCGAAGCGGTGAATCATGCGCGTTCGGGACAAGGTCCGAGTCTGATCGAAGCCGATGTCGTACGGCTCTTTCCGCATTCATCGTCGGACGATGCGAAGAAGTATCTTGTTGCCGAAGAACTCGAACGAAACCGGCGGCGCGATCCTCTCCCGAAACTCGAAAGAACCATGCTCGACGCTGGTATCGTTTCGGAGGCGGAGCTTGATGAACTCCGTTCAGAGGTCAAGAGAGAAGTGGACGAGGCGGCCGAGAAGGCAATGGCGCAGCCGAGTCCGTCCGCAGAGACGGCAGAGCGAAATGTCTATTCACCGAATATCATCGTCCGGACGGAAACCGAACCGCACGCGGCGCTCGATGGGAAAAATATCGTTCTCGTGGATGCCATCAACCATGCCCTCCACGAAGAAATGAAGTTCAATCCGAAGATGCTCGTGTATGGAGAGGACGTTGCAGGGAGCAAAGGGGGCGTCTTCACTGCGACGAAGGGATTGACCGCCGAGTTTGGCGAGGACCGCGCGTTCAATTCCCAATTGGCCGAGGCCAGCATCGTGGGCACCGCCATCGGTCTGGCGATACGAGGATACAAGCCAGTCGTCGAGATCCAGTTCGGCGATTACATCTGGCCTTCGTTTATGCAGTTCAAGGATGAACTCGTACAGCTGCGATACAGGTCGGACGGAAATTTTTCCTGTCCGGTCGTGGTTCGGGTTGCCGTCGGAGGATACATCAGAGGAGGATTGTATCACAGTCAGAGTATCGAAGGATTCTTTGCTCACATGCCCGGGCTCTGGATCGCAATGCCTTCGAATGCGGCCGATGCAAAGGGACTGCTGAAGACCGCTTGCCGCGAGGAAAATCCGGTGCTCTTTTGCGAGCACAAGGGACTCTATCGTCAGGGTTTCGCGTCCAGCCCCGAGCCGGATGAGAACTACCTGCTTCCTTTCGGCAGTGCAAAAATCAAAAAGGAAGGTTCCGATGTCACCGTTGTCACGTGGGGTATGATGGTGCAGCGATCGCTCGAAGCGGCGAAGAAGCTGGAGACTCACGGCGTAAACGTGGAAGTTATCGACCTTCGCACGATTTGTCCCTGGGACAAAGAAACAGTCCTGACGTCTGTCAAGAAGACGGGGAAGGCGCTCATCGTGCATGAGGACACACGCACCGGCGGGTTCGGAGCAGAGATCGGTTCGGTGATCGCGGAGGAGTGCTTCCAGTGGCTTGACGGTCCGGTAACGAGGGTTGCCGCTAAAGATGCGCCGATCCCCTTCGCGCCGGCGCTCGAGAATGCGATTCTTCCGCAGGAAAGCGACATCACATCCGCGTTGGAAAAACTGGCCGCCTTTTAGGCCGCCAGAAAATTTTGAAATACAAAAAGTAGTTCACAGCACCTCGCTGACGTAAATATCATCGTGATCTGACTATGGCTATCGTAGACGTCGTCATGCCTCAAATGGGCGAGAGTATCGCCGAAGGGACGATTACGAAATGGTACAAAAAGGTGGGCGAGAAGATCGGGAAGGATGAAACGCTGCTGGAGATAAGCACGGACAAAGTTGATTCCGAGATCCCTTCGCCTTCAGCTGGCGTCGTCGCAGAACTTCTTTTTCCGGAACAGAAGACAGTCGATGTCCACACCGTCATCGCTCGAATCCAGACCGATGTTAACGCTCCGCTGGTGAAACGCGAATACTCCGCAGAGACCGTCGTCGAAACAAGAACGTCGGACGCGGCTCCGGCCCAGCAGCCCTCATCCGGGACCGGACGGCCGACGAACGGAACTCCCGACTCCGGTGCATTCTATTCGCCGCTTGTGCTGAATATTGCGCGCACAGAAGGAATTTCTCTCAGCGAGTTGGAGAGTATTCACGGAACAGGGGCGAGCGGACGGGTGAGCAAGAAGGATATTCTCGACTACGTCGAAAGCAAGCGATCGGCTAAGGCCAGACCCGCGCAGCCGGCAGCCCCTTTAGGCGAAGTAGAAATTGTGAAAATGGACACCATGCGGAAGGCTATCGCCGAACACATGGTGAGAAGCATTCACACTGCTGCCCATGTCGGATCGGTCACCGAGGCCGACGTCAGCAAGATTGCTGCCTACCGGGAGAAGCACAAAGCGGAATTCGAGAAGGAGGAGGGATTCAAGCTCACGTATACTCCATTTTTCGTCGACGCCGTCGTGAGAGCGCTGAAAGATTTTCCCCTCGTGAACTGTTCGATCGAAGGAGACTCGATCATCCTCCGGAAGGATATCAATGTTGGAGTTGCTGTTGCGCTGGAAAATGGCTTAATTGTTCCCGTCATAAAAAACGCAGCCGCCAAAGATTTTTCCTCTCTTGCACGCGCCGTGAACGACCTTTCGAACCGCGCAAGGACCAAGAAACTCTTACCGGACGAAGTTCATGGCGGGACGTTCACCATCACAAACCCTGGAATATTCGGAAACCTTTACGGATTTCCGATCATCAATCAACCCCAAGTGGCAATTCTCGGCGTGGGCGCAATCAAGAAGCGTCCGGTGGTGATCGACGACGCCATCGCAATCCGTTCGATGGTCTACATTTCGATGTCGTACGACCACCGTATTATCGACGGAGCGCTGGGAGGGAAGTTCTTGGAGCGCATTGTGAATTGCTTGGAAGGATTTAATCCAGGAATCATGGAATAGAAATTAAGAATTATGAATTAAGGATTAAGAGGACCGTTAACAATTTTTCATAATTCATAATTCTGACTTCTTACTTAAAAAATGGAAACAACAGTCAAAGAACTAAGCACATTACCTCGCAAGCCCGAATGGCTCAAAGCACGCGTGCCGGGGGGCGAAAACTATGCGGCGCTGCGCAATCTCATCGACAGCCGCGGACTTCACACGGTTTGTCAGGAGGCGCGATGTCCGAATATGGGCGAGTGCTGGAACTCGGGAACGGCGACCTTTATGATCCTGGGTGATACGTGTACGCGCAGCTGCGGATTCTGTGCAGTCAAGACAGGCCGTGCCGAATTCCTTGACAAGGATGAACCTCGCCGGGTCGGAGAAGCCGTCGCGACTATGAAACTTAGACATGCCGTCATCACGTCTGTCAATCGGGATGAGTTGTTTGACGGCGGCGCCCAGATATTTGCCGATACCATCCGTGAAATTCGAAGCCATCTGCCCGAGTGCCGCATTGAAGTGCTCATCCCCGATTTCCAGGGGAGCGAGGCGGCCTTGAACATCGTTCTGGATGCGCAGCCGGATATTCTCAATCACAACACTGAAACGGTGCCTCGGCTATACAAAACTGTCCGGCCTCAGGCGCAGTACAACCGCTCGCTCGAGCTCCTCTTCCGCGCAAAGGAAAAAGGCTTTCTCACGAAATCCGGATTGATGGTCGGGCTTGGGGAGACGATGGAAGAAGTGGTTGATACGATGAGCGATCTTCGCGAAGTTCAATGCGATATCCTGACGATCGGTCAATACCTTCAGCCGACAAAGGAGCACCTTCCGGTCGAACGGTTTGTGCATCCCGACGAGTTCGCGACGCTGAAGCGCACCGGACTCGAGATGGGATTCCGTTATGTCGAGTCGGGACCGCTGGTCCGGAGTTCGTATCACGCCGCAGGACAAGTGTAGATGCTCTAGAACAGACCGCAAACACGCGAAGGGCGCGAAGAAAAGAGTTCGGGGGAATGGGCCAGGACAAAGAATATTGAAGAGATTGCAACCATCATTGTAGACACTGCTATCAAGGGACATAAAGCCCTCGGCCCCGGCTTATTGGAGTCTACGTATCAAAAGTGCCACGTGCATGAACTCCGAAATCGCGGACTCCGAGCAGAAACCGAAGTAACTTTCCCGATAATCTACGATGGTGAGAGTATCGACGCTGGCTATAGGATTGATACACTTGTCGAAAATCTGGTGGCAATTGAAAACAAAGCTGTCGAACAGATGCTGCCGCTTCATGAATCGCAATTATTAACATACCTTAGGTTGAGAAATCTTCGCTTGGGATTCCTTCTCAACTGGACGTCGTATTGATGAAGCGAGGAATCAAGAGGATGGTGAACTGGTTTTAGAAACAGATTACAAAACCTTCTTTGCGTTCTTCGCGTCTTGGCGGTTTTCTTTTTTTACACAAGAAGTGTAAGTGATTCTATCATAAGGAGAACTAATGGCTACTGCTACACTACAGAAGGAATCGAAAGAAACGAAAGGATACCGTTGGAAGGAACTCGGACTTTCAAATGCAAAAGTCATCGAGCTTTACCGGCAAATGCTCCTTATCCGCAGGTTTGAAGAGCGATCGGCCCAGGAGTACGGCAAAAGCAAGATCGGCGGATTCTGCCATCTTTATATCGGGCAGGAGGCGGTCGGAGTCGGAGCAATCGCGGCGTTGCGCGATGACGACTACATTTTCTCTGCCTATCGCGATCACGGTCATGCCATTGCCCGCGGAATGGATCCCAAGAGCATCATGGCGGAACTGTTCGGCAAGTTTACCGGCTGCTCCAAAGGGATGGGCGGATCGATGCACATGTTTGATGCCCAGAAGGGATTTATGGGCGGGTACGGGATTGTCGGGGGCCATGTGCCTCTCGCGTCCGGGACTGCATTCGCCTCAAAATACCTGGGCAGAGATTCCGTCACAATCTGCTTCTTCGGCGAGGCCGCCGCGAACCAGGGAGTTTTTCACGAAACGCTGAACCTGGCCGCCCTCTGGAAACTGCCTGTGGTGTTCATCTGCGAGAACAATCGTTTTGGTATGGGGACTGCCGTCGAGCGGTCTACTGCCGTGTGGGATATTTATCAGAAGGCGTCGGCGTACGACATGACGCGCCAGTGGGTGGATGGCATGGATGTGCTGGAAATGTACAGAGTGGTGAAGGAATCTGTCGATCGAGCACGCCGGAACAACTCTCCGACGATGCTCGAGGCACGCACGTACCGCTTCCGCGGCCACTCTATGTCGGACCCGATTCACGGACACTACAGAACGAAAGAAGAGGTCGAAGAACAGAAGAAGAGTGACCCGATACTCACTTTCGGACATGAACTGCTCGAGTCAAATATTCTCAACCAGTCGGTCATCGATCAGATGGAACTAGAGATCAAGAAGACCGTCGATGAAGCTGTTGAATTCGCGGAGCACAGTCCGGAACCTCCAGCAGATTTTTTGTTTGAAAACGTCTACGTCTAAATCTTAAAAAGGAATTGTCGGTATGGCAGCGATAGCATTTCGAGAAGCTCTCAATCAAGCGATGTGCGAAGAGATGGAGCGGGACCCAAATGTTTTTCTCATGGGCGAGGAAGTGGGACAGTACCAGGGCGCGTATAAAGTGAGCCAGGGCATGCTCCAGAAGTTCGGAGAAAAAAGAGTCATCGATACGCCGATCACGGAGGCCGGGTTTGCCGGTCTCGGGATCGGAGCGGCGATGGTCGGATTGCGCCCGATCGTGGAAATGATGACGTGGAATTTCGCCATCCTCGCGTTCGACCAGCTCTTCAACAACGCCGCGAAAATCCGCTACATGTCTGCGGGACAGTTTAAGGTGCCGATGGTGGTGCGCGGTCCGTCGGGAGCGGCGCACGCTCTCGCATCGCAGCATTCACAGTCGCTCGAATCGATGCTGGCCCACGTACCGGGTCTCATCGTCATCATTCCGTCGACGCCCGCGGACGGCAAGGGTTTGCTCAAGGCGGCAATCCGCGACGACAATCCCGTGATGTTCATGGAAAGCGAAATGATGTACGGCCACAAAGGAGAAGTGCCCGAGGAAGAGTATGTGATCCCGATCGGCGTAGGAGACATCAAACGAAAAGGCGAGCATGTCACGATCGTTGCGTGGTCGAAGATGCTTCATGTCTCGCTGGCCGCGGCAGATGAGCTGATGAAGGAAGGGATCGAGGCAGAGGTCATTGATCCCCGGACAATTCGGCCGCTTGATGAAGAGCTGATCATCAACTCCGTCAAGAAAACGAATCGATGCGTTATCGTGGAAGAAGCATGGCCGTTTGCTTCCGTTGGTGCCGAAATTGCCAGCCGGGTGCACTCGCATGCTTTTGATTATCTGGATGCACCGGTTGAGCGTGTCAACGGCGCAGATATTCCAATGCCGTACGCTACGAACCTGGAGAAGCTTGCGCTGCCGAGCGTTCCAAAAGTCATCGCTGCCGTGAAGAAAGTTCTTTATCGTTAACGCCGGCTCCACGATGTTCACCTCGGCGTTCTCTGTGCCTTAGCGGTTATCTTCTTGAAGAACGCTGCAGTATTCATTGAATAACATCCTGAAAGCGAATAGTACATGGCGACAAAAATAGCAATGCCGAAGCTCAGTGACACGATGGAAGAAGGCATCATCCTCAAGTGGATCAAGAAAGAAGGGGATGCTGTGAAACAGGGAGAGATCATCGCGGAGGTTCAGACGGACAAAGCGGATATGGAGCTTGAGGCCTACGACACGGGTATTATCCGGAAAATATTTGTTCCCGAAGGAAAAGGAGCCGCGGTCGGAAAGCCGATCGCGATCATCGGTACCGCTGCCGAAGATATCACCGCACTACTTGTCGATACAGAAGCGCCGGCGGGCGGACACGGCGCGCCGTCTGCTGGATCGTCAGCCCCGGCAGCAGCTGCGCAACCTGCGGCTCCGGCACAGAAAACAACGTCACCGGGTTCTGGGAGCGATGACAGGCTGAAAGTATCGCCCCTCGCCAAAGTCATCGCGGCTCAAAACAAGATTGACCTGCATTCCATCACCGGATCCGGCCCGATGGGAAGGATCGTGAAGAAGGACCTCGAAGGGCAATTATCTAAAGGGACGGGACGGGCTGCGAAGGCATACGTCGCCGGGACAACGCAGGAGATCCCGGTGTCTCTCATGCGGAAGACGATCGCAAAGCGCCTTGTCGAAAGCAAAACGACGGCGCCCCATTTCTACCTGACCTACGAGATCGACATGAAGCGTGCGATCGACCTTCGCTTGTCGCTCAATACGACGGGAGAGGTGAAAATCAGCTACAACGACATCATCGTCCGGGCCTGCGCATTTGCCCTTCGTAATCATCCGAAAGTGAACTCAACGTTCGCCGGCGACAAGATCATTCAACACGGCGCTATCAACGTGGGCATAGCGGTCTCACTCGACGACGGCTTGATCACGCCTGTCATCCGCAACACGGACATGAAAAGCCTTTTCGAGATAGCGGAAGAATCGAAAGACCTTGCGGCCAGAGCCAGGGACAAGAAGCTAAAGCCGGACGAATTCAGCGGCGGAACGTTTACGGTGAGCAACCTCGGCATGTTTGGGGTTGAAGAGTTCGCCGCCATCATCAACCCGCCCGAAGCTGCTATCCTTGCTGTCGGCGCCAATACCGAGAAACCCGTTGTGGAGAACGGTCAAATCGTGGTTGGCCACAGGCTTCAACTGACCCTTTCCTGCGACCACAGGGTCGTCGACGGTGCGGTGGGAGCCCAGTTCATGCAGGAAGTAAAACTGATCCTCGAAAATCCCTGGAAGCTCGCGATGTAATTTTTCGAGAAAATATTCTTGCATTTTCGTCCATTTTGGCGTAACTTTAAAAGCTTCACAAATTTGAATTTTGAAATCTGGAGGTTGTCGTGGCTTTTGGTGATAAGAGCACATATTTTTTCAAGCAAAACGAAGTCGAACAGAAGTGGTACCTGGTAGATGCTCAGGGTCAGACCCTCGGCAGGATCGCCACTCAGGTCGCGAGAGTTTTGCGCGGGAAACATAAACCGATGTTCACTCCGAATATTGACGCGGGCGATTTTGTCATCGTCGTCAATGCGGAGAAGGTGAAAGTGACCGGCAAACGGACCGAACTGAAGGACTATTTTCACTACACTGGATACCCGGGAGGAGCAGTGTTTGAGTCCTTCAAGGATCTGGTGAAGAATAATCCCCAGAAAGTGTTCGAGCATGCAGTGAAAGGAATGCTGCCGCACAACAGGCTCGGCAGGCGCATTCTCAAGAAGCTGAAAGTGTACCCCGGCACGGAACATCCCCATGCGGCGCAGAAGCCCGTGGCGCTGCCGCTCGGGAAATAATTTCATTATTTCGTAATTTTGTGGAAGATTGGAATGCCTCAACACAACATCAGTACGGTAGGACGCAGGAAGACTTCGGTCGCCAGGGTAATTCTGAAACCCGGTTCGGGCGTCATCATCATCAACAAACTTCCTTTCGAAAAATACTTCCCCCAGGAAATCTACCGGGCGAATATTACGAAGCCGTTCAGCGTAACGGAGACGGCGGGAAAATACGACGTCGCCGTGACGGTCGAAGGGGGCGGAAGCGCCGGCCAGGCTGGTGCCGTTCGCCTTGGTATCGCGCGTGCATTGGTCGAATCGAATGATGAATTTCGCGGACTCTTGCGCAGTCATGCCCTCCTGACGCGCGATCCCCGTATGGTCGAGCGGAAGAAATACGGGCAGAAAAAAGCGCGCAAAAGATTTCAATTTTCAAAACGATAATAGAATTCTGGCGGGCGCTGTTGCGCTTGTCTGGCTTCTGTTACAAACCATCAAGCATACTTTCCGACTTGTGAGGAAGTGTCCCGCAGGCAGAATCTCGCGTGCGGGGTCCCTCCCGGGGATGACGAAAGTAGAAGACTAAAACTAAACAGAGAAGGAACACCATGCCACGCGTAGAACTCGCCGACCTCCTCGGTGCGGGCGCCCATTTCGGGCACCTCACCCGCCGCTGGAATCCCAAGATGAAGCCCTATATTTTTATGGAGCGGAA
>CAYLMV010000115.1:0-11854 GCA_964384415.1 uncultured Chitinophagaceae bacterium
CGATCTGTGATGTTCTTAGTCTCACAACAAATGACGGTTTACCAACTGATATCACGACATCTCTTTTCGTTGATCGAGAAGAAAACACCTGGATCGGCACTGTCGACGGATTGGTCAAATGGAGCAAGGGTTCACTTAAAGTTTTCACCTGGCTGGACGGATTGTCGGACCATCATATCAGTGCGATCAATGAAGACAAAGACGGCAATCTATGGGTGGGAACGAATATCGGAGGCCTTGACCGGCTTACCGGCGATAAATGGACGCTCTTTAACAAAGGGAGCGGATTAACCGACAATCAGGTCTTGTCGATCATCGAGGATCGTGAAGGAAGCCTTTGGGTCTCTACCTCGGACGGTCTGAATCAATTCAAAGACGTCAGCATAACTGCCTTTACCACGTACGAGGGACTGTCAAACGACTATATATCCGGAGTCATAGAGACGCCCGACAGGAGCATGTTCTTTTTGAGCGACCAGGGCTCAACAGTGATGGAGCTGAAAAACGGGTCATTCAAAAAATATGAAACTTCGGTCGGACCGACCTATGTTGCGCATGATGGAAGTCTCTGGATCGCCCAAAATGGGTTCCTCCTTAACATCAAGAACGGTCATATCCAACGCTTCGATACTACAAACGGCATTCCACCACACTGGATATCGGCAATTACGGAAGACGCTAAAAGTCTCATATTCTATTCCGATCATGTCGGAGTCCGCCGCTTCAGTCACCATCGAGTGGAACCGTATCTCCTAAAAGACGGCGGTCAATATCCCTCGTTGGATTACGTGGTCTGTTTCTATCCTCAACGGGATGATTTGTTGTGGATCGGCGATGCCGATTCGCTCGTGAGAATCCAGGGCGGAGTACCCCAAGGCTTCACAACGAAGGACGGATTGGCTGGCAACTGGGTCAGTTCTATCTATGACGACCGGCGAGGCTCTCTATGGATCAGTTCTACGCAAGGCGGACTAACCCGATACAAGGAGGGTCGATTCACTCCCATAACTACGGCTGCCGGTTTGTTTGCAGACGAGATTTATTGCGTCCTCGGAGATAATAATGGAGGATTATGGTTGAGCAGCCCTGTCGGCATTGGGCGCGTTGAGCAGCAGGAGCTTGAAGACTTCGCCGACGGACGCGTCTCTTTCATTCATTCAAAGGTCTTCGTCACGGCTGACGGAATGAAGACCGACGAGTGCTTTGGCAGCTGGCAGCCCGCGGGTTGGAAAGCTCACGACGGACATATTTTGTTCGCCACCCGGAAGGGGGCAGTGATGATTGATCCAACCGCCTTCAAAACAAACAAGATCCCTCCGCCGGTGCTGATTGAAGACGTTCTTGTCGATCAGAAACCGGCGCCTTTGGGTTCATCGGCTGTTTTTGCTCCCGATGCCGAGAAACTTGAGTTTCATTACACTGCATTGAGTTTTCTGGTACCCAGTCGCGTACTATTCAAATACATGCTTGAAGGGTATGAAAACCAATGGGTCGAGGCCGGCACACGGCGAGCCGCGTATTACACAAACCTCCCTCCGGGCGAGTACCGCTTCCGCGTCGTGGCCTGCAACAACGATGGAGTGTGGAATGAGGCCGGTGCAAGCTATGCGTTTGTACTCAAGCCTCATTATTACGAGACGCGTTGGTTTTATCTCTGTGTCTTGATTGTCCTGGGCGGAGTCGCCTTTGGCGCGTACCGGATTCGAGTCTGGCAACTTTTGCGAAACGAAAAAATCCTCAAGGGAAAAATCGACGAGGCGGTCGCCAACATCAAAATCCTGGGGGGACTTAGTCCGATCTGCTCGAACTGCAAGAAGATCCGCAATGATTCTGGCTATTGGGATCTGCTTGAAGGATATATCCAATCTCATTCCGAGGCTAAATTTTCCCACGGCATATGCCCCGATTGCGCCAAGCTTCTGTATCCCAACGTCTTTCACGCAAAGAAGGAAAAGTAGCCGACCCTCATCACCCTCGATCTGTCTTTCTGTTTCACACACTCGCTCCGTAAATAATCTGCCGCCGCTGTGCTCTGCGCTGTGAGCCTGACTCTCAACATGTTCAGACTGCTCCCCTTTTTTGCAATTATCGCCCCTGCTCGCTATATTGACTCTGTTCTTCCACTCGCCAAAAACTCTTTCTATCACGGGAGGCCATCGATGGGACCAATCCTAATTTTCTTCGCCTTCGTCGTTATTCTCATATTCTGGATCATCGCACAATACAATACCCTCGTCACACTTCGAAATCAAGCGCTGAATGGATGGAAGCAAATCGACATCCAACTGAAACGCCGCCATGACCTGATACCGAATCTCGTAAATACCGTAAAAGGGTACATGGAGTTCGAGCAGGAAACGCTGGAGAAGGTCATCAAAGCACGGAATGCAGCGGTCTCAGCCACCGGCGTAGCCGATGCGGCAGCCAAAGAAGGCGAATTGACCGGCGCTCTCTCTCGGCTCTTCGCCCTCGCGGAAAACTATCCTAACTTGAAGGCGAACGAGAACGTCAAGCAGCTGCAGGAAGAACTGACAAGCACGGAAAACAAGATCAGCTTCGCCCGGCAGTTCTATAATGACATCGCTACCAAGTTCAATATTGCCCAACAGACGTTCCCCGGCAACATCATCGCGGGGATTTTCAAGTTCCAGCCGTCGGAGCTGTTCGAAGTGAAGGATGCGGGAGATCGCGAAGTGCCGACGGTCGACCTTTCGCTAAAGAAATAGGGGGACATACATATGATGACCCGAAACATCTATGAGCAGCAAAGCGCCAATAAGCGCAATACGCTGCTGGTGATGGTTCTCTTTGCGTTGTTTGTCGGATTCCTTGGCTGGGGATTTGACGTCTATTTTTTCGGATTTGGTAATGGAGGCCTGAGTATTCCGATCGCCACCATTGCGGCCCTTTGTTTCGGGGGATGGAGCGCTGTTGCGAGTCTGGAAGGGGGCGCGTCGAGGGTCCTTGACTCATCCGATGCCATCCCCATCGACGACAGCGATCCGAAATACAAGGTCTATCGGGATGTCGTCGAAGAAATGTCCATTGCCTCCGGATTGCCGAAGCCGCGGTTGTATGTTATTCCGGACCCCGATCCGAACGCGTTTGCAACCGGCAAAGATCCCGAGCACGCATGTATCGCCGTCACGGAAGGTCTTCTCGAAAAGCTGAATCGTGAAGAACTGCAGGGAGTCATCGGACACGAAATGAGTCATGTTCGCAACTACGACATCAGGATGATGACCGTCGTGGCCGCCCTCGTGGGCGCGGTGCTGCTTCTCTCGGAATCGGGATTGAGAGCGGGGAGATTCGGCATCGGAAGAAAAAGGAGTTCCTCCCGCGGAAACGCCGGCGCCATCCTGATCGTACTCTGGCTCATCGGGCTGATCTTGGCCCCGATCATCGCCCGCATCCTCGCAATGTCGGTTTCGCGTGAGCGCGAGTATCTCGCTGACGCTTCAGGCGCAGAACTGACCAGGAATCCAAAGGCCCTTGCCTCGGCGCTGAAAAAGATCAACGACGCTGTTGAGCCGACGCGTTCAATTAAAAAAGGGACCGCGAGCCTTTGTATCGCTGATCCCCTCGGCAGCAGCGTTAACGCGAAGGAAGGCTTCATGGCAGAACTCTTTGGAACACATCCTCCTATCAGCAAGCGCATCATGGTCCTCCAGGCGATGTCCTACCAGCAAGCATGACGGCCTTGCTTTCCATATCCCATCTCTCGAAATACTACGACGGCATCAAGGCAGTCGACGACCTCTCCTTCGATCTCCAGCCGGGCGAAATTGTCGGCCTGCTGGGACAGAACGGCGCGGGAAAGACGACGACGCTTCGGTGCGTGTGCGGAATTCTGCGTCCCGACGGCGGGAGAATCACCGCCGACGAATTCGATCTTTATACCAACGAGAGCGGGGCAAAGCGGCTCATGGCGTTCGTCCCCGAGACGCCTAACCCGTACGACCTGCTCACCGTTCGCGAGCACATGAAGTTCATTGCAATGTGCTACAACACGCTCGAAGTCTTCGAGAACTCGATAGAAGACCTCCTCGAACGTTTTGAACTGAAGGAAAAAGAAAATGAGCTCTGCGTTTCTCTTTCAAAAGGGATGAAGCAGAAACTCATGATCGCCTGCGCGTTCGTTCACCGCGCCAGGATCTTCCTCTTCGACGAACCAATGGTAGGCCTCGATCCAAAGAGCCAGTTCACCCTTAAGACAGAGTTGCACCGGCTCCGGTCCGAAGGAGCCGCCCTCCTCATTTCCACGCATCAACTCGATACGGCGGAAAAGCTCTGCGACCGCGTCGTCATCATGCAGCAAGGAAAGAAACTCGCGGAGGGGAGTGTCGGCGAACTTCGGCAACAAGCGGCCATGAGAGATAACTCTCTCGAGGAGGTTTTCCTCCGCCTCACCGAGGATCAGACGTGAACGCGCTCCTGTTTCTCTATACCCGGAGATTCATCAACAGTTTCAGGCGTGCGTTCAACAATCCGGGCCGCACCGTCGGAACCCTGGCAATCGTCGCACTCATTCTCGGAGTCTACGGCGGCCCGCTCCTGATGCCGTCACAACAACCGCCTGCCGGCAAACTCCTCCGCGTCCTCCCTCCTCTCGAAATTGCGGCGTCGATCTTGACGCTGATGGTCTTCGGCTTTCTCGCGCTCTCGTTCGAAGTGGCGCTGAATTACACGAGGGCATTCACGGAATCCGATGTGAGCAACCTCTTCCCCACGCCGCTGCCGCGCAAACTTGTCTTTCAATTCTCACTCTTCACGAAGGGACTTCTCGGCAGCATCGGCGGCGCGCTGATCATAGGCTATTTCCTCGTTCGGTCCACCCGGGCATTGCTCCTCATGATCCCCGGAGGAGTCCCTCTCGGATCCGGCATCCTTGGCGCCGTCGCATTTATGCTTCTCTTTATCATCGCGAACGCCGCCATTCTCCAGTTGGGAGTCGTCTGCGGGCTCAGCGTGCTCAGCAGGAAAGTCCCGAAGGGAGTCCTCTGGACGATCATTGCTGCGGTATTTCTGTTGTTCGTCGGGATTCCGTTCTGGCATTTCTCTGAGTATAGTATGCCCGGCGGCTCATTTTTCGGAACACTTTTGGAACAGCTCCATCGACCGCCGGGCAGTTGGTTCTTTCTCCCATTCCGCGCTGTTGCGGATTGTGCCCTCGTTGCACTCCAGGGCTGGAGCATCGCGATTCCGATCGGCGTTGGAGCCTGGGCGTCGTTGTTCGTGCTCTGCCAGATGAGCCTCCATCGATTTTCTCCGTGGATGTATGAATATGCAATTCATCTCGCTCAGGGAAACACGAAACGGCGGGAAATGCTGAAGCAGCATTCCTACTATATCGGCGCCGGGAGCAAGCGAAGGGAAAAGAGGAGCAGCGTTGTTTCGACCTGGCGATGGATGGAACGGTGGACCCCGGCGGGCGCCTCGGCGCTCTTCTGGCGAAACCTCATTCTGATACGCCGGTTCGGCGGTTTGCTCGTCGTTAAGGTGTATGTCGGCGTGACGGTGTTAATGGGGCTCGGGATCGAAGCGCTTAGAATCTTCAAACCAAACGCGCCGTTGTCGGAACTTCTGGCTTTTGGCGGCGTGATCCAGTTTTTTCTGATCTTTGCCTTCGTCCCGAGCAACATCGCATGGCTCAGCCAAACACTTAAGCGCTTCGAAATTCAAAAGCCGCTGCCTATCACCGCGATAAGAACGGTTTTCGCCGAATTGCTGACCCCTATTCTTGTCGTAGCTATTTCGAATCTCTTCGGATTAGCCGTCCTGACTATCCTTTTCCCCCGGCAATGGAGCGTTCTTGCGCTTGGCTATCTCACCGCAGGATCGGGGTATATGCTGATGTCCTGTCTCTTGTTCATTGTCCTTCTGTTTAATCCGGATCAGGACGACACGCTTCAACGGATGCTCTTCGGCATTTTTCAGATGCTGGTGTTTGTGATCGCGTTCATTCCTTCTGCCGTTGTCATCACAGCCGGGCTCCTCCTCCATGTTTCTCCCATGATCATGGGGATCGTCGCTCTCCTCACAAATTGTGCCTGTATGTATCCGCTCATCGTCCTTGCGGCCAAAAAATACGAAACGTTCAATCCACTGGAATAATCTTCTGTCACAACAGAGTTCAATTATCACAACTTCGGAGCCGCATCGTGCCCACAGACAATCTTACTGCGATACTCCTGCTTTCGTGCCCCGACCGCAAGGGACTGGTTTCTCGCATATCGAATTTCATCTTCGAACGCGGCGGCAACATCATTGATCTCGATGAACACGTCAATGCCCACGAACAGCGCTTCTTCCTCCGCGTCGCCTGGGAAATGAAGGAGTTCAGCGTAAACCCGGATAAGATCCAAGAAGCATTCCTTCCGATGGTGACGGAGTTCCATGCCGACTGGTCAATTCGTCTGAACAGGGACCGGCACCGGTTGGCAATATTTGTCTCGAAGTTCGACCACTGTTTGCAGGAAATTCTCTGGCGGCAGGAGTTGAAGGAATTCGACGCGGAGATTGCCATGGTCGTCTCCAATCACCCCGATCTTGGTTTTCTAGCAGAGCGCTACCGTGTGCCTTTCCATGTTTTTCAGATAACAAATGAAAACAAAGAGAAGCAGGAAGCCGCAGAACAAGAGTTGATGAAGAAAGAGAAGATCGACACGGTCATCCTCGCACGTTACATGCAGGTCCTCTCGCCGGAGTTTGTGGCACAATATCCGAACAGCATCATCAACATCCATCATTCATTCCTTCCCGCTTTTGCCGGGCGGAATCCATACAAGCAGGCATATGACAGAGGAGTGAAAATCGTCGGGGCGACCAGCCACTATGTCACCGAGGTTCTCGACGACGGGCCGATCATCGAACAGGATATCGTTCATATTACGCACAAGGATTCGCTTGAGGATCTGATTCGCAAAGGGAGGGATTTGGAGAGGCTCGTTTTGGCGCGGGCGTTGCGTCTTCACTTGCAGGACCGGATACTCGTGCACGGAAGAAAGACCGTTGTCTTCGAATAGGCAGGAATGCACAATTTTATAGGATGGAGGGTCTCCGGCCCCGGATGTTTCTTCATCTCCAGTGCTGCCTCTGCCTACCCGCAAAGTTCTTTCATAACCGCCATTGCCTGCCCGTAGTATCCTTCACCAAACAAGTTCAAGTGATTCAAAAGGTGGTAGAGTTTGTAGAGCTCCATCCTTTCTTTCCATCCGGGATTCAGCGGCCAGGTTTCACGGTAGGCCGAGTAGAAAGACTCATCGAATCCGCCGAATAACATTGTCATTGCCAGATCCGCTTCGCGATGACCGTAATAGACAGCAGGATCAATGAGAACAGGGGTATTTCCTTCACTACAGAGATAATTCCCTCCCCACAAATCCCCATGAAGCAGCGCCGGCTTTTCACCATCGTCAGGAATCAGATCCTCTAGACGATTTTCCAACCGATCATAGAGAGCCTTGAAGCGACTCTCAACATATCCATTCTTCTCTGCCAGCCGGAACTGGAATTCCAGCCGATGGGTATGGAAGAAACTTCTCCACGAGGAAGTGTGGGGCAGGTTCTTCTGCGGCGTCGAGCCGATGTAGTTATCTTCCGAGAACCCAAAAGCATCCGATGTGCATCGATGCAAGCCGGCAAATTGGCGGCCGAACTCCTCGAAGAACTTTTTCTTGCTGGATGGCGATGAGGGAAGGAGATATTCGAGGATCAGAACTTCTTCATCAACAAAGAGAACCCGCGGCACCCGAATCGCGCGAGCCTTCGCTAATTCGGCCAGCCCGTTCGCCTCTTTGAGGAACATGTCATTGCTCTGGGGAGAGATCTTTGCGAAGACCGATTCTCCCCCTTCGAGAATTGCTTTCAGCGCCGTTGAAATAGAGCCGCCCCCCACCGGAATCACTGACGTTACTTTCTTCTTAAGAGCGCGTTCAATCAAGGATTGGGCATGTTCCATGGCGGGCAAAAATGATCGGGTTACGAACAAGGAGACCTTTGGTACAAGTTCAAATGCCGGAGTTCTGAACTCATAGCTTTTTCAGCAGGCCGTCGCACGCGTCTTCAAGAATGTCGAGGACATGTTCAAAGCCTTCCGGCCCTTCATAGTACGGGTCCGGAACCTCATCCACGCTCATCCTCTCGCAGTAGTCGCTCATCAGGGAAAGCCTATTTCGATGGATTTTGTCGCCGTCCATTTTTTGAAGATCGGAGAGATTCTCTCGGTCCATCGCAATGATCATGTCGAATCTATCGAAATCGACCCGAGGATTAAATTTCCGCGCGTGGCTGTCCAGGACATAACCCCGCTTGCTTGCATGCGATCTCATCCGTGCATCGGGCAAATCTCCGGTATGATACCCTGCAGTTCCGGCCGAATCAATCTCAATCGGGAGTCCCTTCGCCTTTTCTTTCATAATACCTTCAGCGGCGGGTGATCGACAGATATTTCCGAGACAAACAAAAAGAATCTTCATTCTTGAATAAAATAACAAGTTCAGTTATAATGCGTTGGCTGCAACCTTGACTGGAAGTGCAGCGGCACGGGCAAATCCAACACCGTGTCTCCTATCAAAAAGTCGCCATTTTTCTTCACTGTTTCAAGGGTCAAAAAATTTGAGCAGTGATGCAGTTTAAAAATCTATGCTATTCCCGGAAATTGCTGGCAGGCATCCGCACTTCCCTAAACACAAATTGTTAAACTGTGACGGCGCTCCGTTTCGCCTAAGTTGAAAGAAAGATTACTAAAACCTGTTTCCCGTGATAACCAGACAAATAACTCTTGGAGGTTTCTAAGTGAAATACTACGCGTTAATCTATTACCTTGTGGGGGATTATCTTGAGCGGCGGTCTGCATTTCGGGACGAGCACTTGGCCCTGGCACGCGAGTCGAACCAGCGGGGCGAGTTGCTTCTGGCTGGCGCATTTTCAGATCCGTCGGATCGAGCTCTCCTCGTGTTCAAAGTAGCGGAGACTTCGGTGATCGAGACGTTCATCCGAAAAGACCCCTATGTCATCAATAAATTAGTGACCAGGTGGGAAATCCGGCAATGGAATGCCGTCATTGGGGGTTAAGCTGCCTCCCCCCCGTCGATTGTCATCAATTAGATCGTGCCGCGACAACGTGATGGCAACCTGTGATCTTGCAATCTTGTAATAATAAACCAATAGACGGTTCGGTCTACGACAGCAGTTCGCCTTGAACCGGCGGGGCGGGAAGAGCGGTTGAAGAAGAGTTCTTCAGTTTTTCCTCAAAGGTATCGAGCCTTCGGGCAGCTTCATCATACTTGTTCTTCGCGTTGGTGAGGTGCTTCCCTACGGTTTCAAATTCATCTGCGAACCGCTGCAAATCACTCTGCAATCGAGCAAGATTCTGAACGATTTCCTTCGCGCTCTTTTCGACTTCCATTCCCTTGAATCCGAGCGCAAGCACGTGGAGCTGTGCATAGAACGTGTTCGGCGAAACCGAGAACACTCTGTTCTGGACCCCGTAATTATAGATGTTCGACCCGTCGTCGTAATTGTCGTTCTTGATGATCGTTTCGTAATAGATGTTTTCGGCGGGGATATACATCAGCGCAAAATCGAACGTTCCTTCATCCGGGGCGATATACTTCTGAGCGATGGCGTCGATGTGCTTCTTGACGTCGCTGACGAATACTTTGTATGTGGCCTTCTTTTCTGCCTCATTCGTCGTCTCAACCATCTTCCGGAAATTCTCCAAAGGGAATTTTGAATCAATCGGGATGATGCCGTTGGCCGTCTTCACGATCGCGTCGACCGTATTCCCGTTCCGGAACCGGTATTGCGTCGCATATTTCTCCGCCGGGATCACCTGCTTGAGCAGGTCTTCAAGCATCAATTCGCCGAGTCCCCCCCGTAGCTTCGGAGCCTTCAAGAGACCTTCCAGCTGAGCGACACTCTCTCCGAGCTGCTTCATTTCTTCCGTCGCCTGCAGCAGCTGTCCCTGGCTCTTCTGCAGATCGCCGATTACTTTTGCGGCGGTGTCGAGCCGCGTGCCTATCGTGTGAGTCTGGGCGGACAACTGCTGGTTCACCAGTTCAGTCGTCTTCTGGATCGATTGAGTTACCAGGCCGATCTGTTGATTCATGCTCTCGGATGTCGACCGCATCCCCTGGAACATCGTATCGGTCGCAGATTTCAGGCTCTGGGAGACCTCGTTTCGAAGCGACTCGATCTGCTGCTGCATCATGATTTCAGACTGGCTCGAATTCTCCTGCGGCTTTTCCTTTTTCCTGAGGAGAAATATCGCGCCCATCCCAACCAGTACCAATAATAATATCAGCGTCGCAATTTCCATAATTCTAGATCCCTAAAAGAGCCGCATCGTTTCCTTGGTTTTATTTGAACAATCTCTGTTCACTGCTAACTGATTACTGTTGACTGTTCACTGATCAATACGGTTTCGTAAAGAACACGAGCAGCAGGACCCCAAGGATCGAATACTGCAGCACGCGCGCATGCAACATACTCTTTTTCTTCAATGAATTCCAGACGAGCGCCATAATCCCCATCGCTGCAATAAGAAGCGCCGACATCCCGGCGATCTCCGGAACTGAGCATGTCTGGCCGATGATGGACGAAAGATTGTTTCCGCCGAAGATCATGCCGTAGATAACGATCAAATGGAGCGTATACGTCACCAGCGATTCGGAGCCGAGCAGGCTGACGAGAGACCTTTGAGACTTAAACCGATGTTCCCAGAACCAGAGAGATGAGAGGATGATGATAACAATTCCGAGCCTGATAAAAAGAAACTCGGGGCTCGCGACCCAGAAGTCATGGGGAGGATAAAGGGTCCATGGGAGAATTCGGGCGACAATGGAGAGGACAATAAGGCCGATCCCCCCGAACAATACGTATTTGAAAAATACTCCTTCCGGTATCCGCCCTTTGGAGAAGAGATAGCATTGCCCCGCCACTCCTCCAAATAAGAGAAAGCTCATCCAGGGGAAGAGAGGGAACAGAGAACTATGGAGTGTGTTGACGTAACTCGAAAATGGAAGCGACAGCCAGTTGTCGACATTGAGCGTTGAAACCTCGGGTGTCGAAAACGAGACAATAGCGGCTAAGAGAACGAGCAAGCCGAAATAGAGACGCTGCGTTCGGGCGGCCACGACAAGTACGAGCATGACAAGAAGCGACAAGGCGATACACTGAAGAACGTCGACCGGCCAGAATGAAGTCCACTCATCCCAGCCGATCAAAAAGGCGAGTTTGTGGAAAGAAAAAAATGGCAGGTGCAGTGCATAACCGATCGCCCAGATCTGGAGGATGCGGCCGACTTGTTTCCAGAAAACAGCGTTGAACGAGAGATAATCCTTCCATTTTCTATCCGCGACAATTGCGAATGCGTATCCGGCTACAAAGAGGAACGAAGGGGCAACAAGCCCGTTGATGAAATTCAGGCAGGCAAACCACGGTTCCAGGCGAATCTGAGGGCGCATGAAGGTATTCGTGACGTGCACCTCGATCATGACGAATACCGCCCAGCCTCGAAGGAGGTCGATGTAGACGTAGCGAGGCTTGGATTGAGTCTGAGGTTTGGCTTGAGATTGAGGTTGAGACATCGTTACCGGAGCTGGGGTGAAATGTCGGAATTATTGTTGATCCTCGTTCTCACAGAAACGGTGAGCTCGTGCATTGTCGGAATGGTGCTGTCAGATTACTTTCATTTTCTTTCCAACAAGCTCAAAAGCTTCTAGGGCGCGGTCAAGGTCTTTTCTGGAGAGCGCCGCTGAGACCTGCGCGCGCAGCCGAGCCTCCCCTTTGGGAACGACCGGGAACCAGAGTCCTTTGATGTAGACGCCAGCCTTCAGCATTTGAGCGCTCA